>NZ_JBHVPG010000006.1:0-310409 GCF_042887545.1 Streptomyces sp. NPDC057939 | reverse complement strand
TGCAGCAGGTCCGCCCCGGGCTGCGCAGGCTGCTGGAGGCGATGCCGGGGACCCCGGCGTTCGTCCTGGGTCGACGCACGGACATCCTCGCCTGGAACCCGCTCTTCGCGACCCTGGTGACCGACTTCGCCGCGCTCCCGCCCGAGCGCCGGAACAAGGCCTGGCTGGTCTTCCTGCACCCCGAGGTGCGCGGCCGGTTCGTCAACTGGGAGACCAAGGCGCGGGACCTCGTCGCCTACCTCCGCTACGACCTCGCCCGTCACCCGCACGACGCCCGCTTCGCCGCGCTGATCGAGGAACTGGGCGATCGCAGCCCGGAGTTCGGTCCCATGTGGCAGGCCCAGGAGGTGGCGGAGAAGACCCACGGCGGCTACCACCTGAGGCATCCGCTGGTCGGTGAGTTCACCCTCGCCTACGAGAGCCTCAGCCCGCCCGACGACCCCGACCAGACCCTGATCACCTACACGGCGGAAGCCGGCTCGCCGTCCGAGGCCGCGCTGCGGATCCTCGCGGGCACGGCCGCCCCGCCCGGCGACGCCCCGCACCGGCCCGGCACGCCCAGCGACAGCCCGACCCAGGGCGTGTTCGAAAGTCCCGCCTGACCCGCGACACCCGGCACCGCACCTCTCCGCTCACGCACCCCGGCCGCCACACGCCTGCCGGCAGGATCCGGGAAGGGACGGCCCGGTCGTGCGCGGGCCGCCGCGGAACCGCCCTTCGGACAAAGATCTTGACCTGTCCGCCGCGTGTCGAACCGGCCCCTTGATCGTTTCTTCAGCCGTAACCCTCATGTGGCTGCCGATCGGGAGGACCGCGGTGACGGCTTGGCAGTACTTCGCCGGGGCGGGCCTGGTGGCCGCGCTGTGCCCCCTGCACGGCCACGTGACCGTCGCGGGTGACGGCAACGGCCGCGGCGCCCGGGTGGACGTGTGCGTGCCCGGAGGGACGGTGCGGCCCCCCGCCGGTCGGCCGCGGCCCGCGGAGCCGCCCGTGGTCCGGCCCCCGGCGCCGTCCCCGGTGACGCCCTCCCCCCGGGTCACGGTGTCGCCGTCGGGGCGGCCCACGGTGCACCACCCCGGCGTCGCCCCCGGCCTCCCCGCGCTCCCCGCCCCGGCAGCCCCTCCCGGGCCCGGGGTCCCGGCGCCGGGCGACGACGCGAAGCCCGCTCCGGCTCCGCCGGCCGCCGGGGAGGAACCGGAGACCGCGTCGGCCGAAGCCGCCGCTCCGCCCGCGCCCCGGGCCGCCGCCTTCGCCAGTGCCTTCCGCATGCGCCCGTACCACTCGGCGGCCTTGGAACGGCGCGGCCCGGACGGTCTCGGCACCATGACGCTCATGGCCGTCGTCACCACCCCCGCCGTGCTCGCGGCCGCCGCGCTGCGCCCCCGCTCCAAGGGCCGCGGCTAGCGGCCCCGCCACCCGCGCACCCCTCGTACCACCGCACCCACGAACGGGAGATCCCTCGTGTCCGAATGGCTGGTCCTGGCCATCGCCATGGCGCTCGTCTGCGCCCTCGTCCTCACCATCACCACGATCCGGCACCGCCGGGTCGCGGACGACGAGGACACCAGCGAAACCCCCGACGTGATCGAGTACATGACCATGATGGTCGGGGTGGTCTACGCGATCGTCCTGGGCCTGGCCATCGCCGGCGTCTGGGAGGCGCGCGGCGCCGCCGAGGACAGCGTGCGCCGCGAGGCCCAGTCCCTGTACGAGGTCACCCAGCGCGCCGACGTCTACCCGGCCGCCGTCCGCGACCGGATCCGCGGCGAGGTGGACGCGTACGTCTCCCACACCGTGGACGTGGACTGGCCGCTGCTGACGTCCGGCGAGGCGGCCTCCGCCGAGGGCGGTGTGCTCCTCGGCAAGCTGCGCACGGACGTCACCCACCAGAGCCCGGCCACCGAACTCCAGGCACAGGCCTACCAGCCGCTGCTCGACCACATCGCGACCGCCGACGACGCCCGGCACTCGCGCACCCAGAGCTCCGGGTCCACCCTGCCCGGGGTGGTCTGGTTCGGGCTGCTGGTGGGCGGCATCGTCACGATCGGGTTGATCTTCACGCTGCAGATCCGCCGCTCCGGACGCGAGCTGCTGCTGGCAGGCCTGTTCAGCGCGCTGATCGTGTTCCTGCTGTTCATGGTCTGGAGCTTCGACGCACCGTACGGTCGGGACGGCGTCGACTCCGCGGGCCCCTTCCAGGACCTGTTCCCGACGGTGTCGGTGACGGCCTCCCGCTGACTCGCGGCCCCGCCGGGGCCCACCGCCCCGGCCCGCGCCGCCCCCCGGCGGGGCCGGGTCCCGGGTCAGACTCCCGGTACGGGCGAGTGCCGTCGGGCGGCGGCCACCAGCGGCGAATGCCGCAGCGCGTGCGAGATCCGTACGAGGTCGCGCGGCCCGTCGGCGACGATGAGCACGCGGTCCTCCGCGTCCGCGTCGCCGTCCCCCGGTCCGTCCGGGTCGGCGGCGCTGGCCCGGACGGCGGCCGCCACCATCGCGGCGTCGGCGATCGCGCGGGCCGTCGCCTCGTCCGCCCCGTCCGTGATCGCGCGTTCGTAGACGTCCTCACGCTGCCGGCGGTCGAAGCAGGGTCCCAGTCGGAGGAACCCGTCGTGGATGTCGGACTCCCGCTGGATCACCCGGATCTCGGCCGGGGACCACCAGGACATCCGGACGGAGGGCGTCCCGCTGGGTGCGGTGCTCTGCACCTCGTGCCACAGCGCGCCGAGCCGCCGGTACCTCGCCCAGGTCGCCCAGTGGTCGGACGCCCGCTGGCACACCAGCGGTATCACGAAGCCCACGGCGCTGACCAGGGCTCCGGCGGAGGCCAGTGGCGGGGCGGCGTAGGTGCTCAGGTCGTCGAGGTTGTTGCCGGTCCAGCGGGCGATGACCGCTGCGAACTTGGTGGCGTCGTAGGTGAGGCTGAAGGCGTAGCCGGACACGATCGTCACCAGGCCGGTCCGCAGCCAGCCGCGCACCTGGAGGGACCAGCGCCAGCACATCGCGACCATCGTCATGGCGGCCACGTTGTGGGCCAACAGGTACAGGGCGATCATCACGCGGATGTACGGGGTGTTCGCGTAGTGCGTGTCGAAGTCGCGCAGTCGTTCCTCGGGCACGTCACCGAGCACGAACAGCACGATGATCGCCACGATCACGACGGAGTAGCCGGCGATCCAGCGTTGCGAGGTGCGCCGCGTCTCCTCCGGGGGACCGCCGCGCCAGTTGAAGATCAGAATCAGACAGGACGCGCTGAAGGCGGTGATCAGGCAGTACACCAGCGGCGCGGAGAGGTTCGGGATCCCCGTCCAGCGGTTGACGGCCGCGATGGTGGGAGGGGCGGCGAAGGTGAACACCGCTCCGGCGAGGATGAGCAGGACGCATACGGACCGCAGGAGCGGATCGCGCCAGTTGGCGCGCAGCGCCGGCAGCTTGAAGACGAGGGAGATCGCCATCGCGGCCGCCGGGATGTAGTAGTCCTGACCGTTCAACGGTGGTTCCTGTTCAACGTTCTTTCCTGTGCCCCCGGTAGCCGAGGGACGTCTCGATCCGACCCGCCAGCTCGTCGCGTTGGGCAGGGGCCCGGTGGCCGGCGGCTCCGGCGAGCCAGGTGCGACACCGGCTGCCCAGGAGCAGGCCGAAGGTTTCGGCCTCCGTCTCCTCCTGGACGTCGGCGCGGGTGCGCGCGGCGACCCGGCGGACGGTCTCGCCGAGGTCGGCCTCGTCGGTGAGCATGCGGGCCGCCACGGCGGCACCGTCGACGTGGTGGCTGCAGTGGCCGGCCTTCATGTGCCACAGCTCGTGGCCGAGGATCACCAGCTGGTGGTCCGGCGCGGTGCGTTCCTCGATGACCACCAGGTCGCGGTCCGCCATGTCGAGCCACAGACCACTGGCCGTTCCCTGCGGGAAGGCGGCCATACGGAAGTCCACCCGGCGACCTCGGTGCCTGCTCATGCCCTCGCAGAGGGCGGCGTAGAGGTCGACGGGTTCCACGGGGGCGGTGAGCCTGATACCGGCCACCAGCTCCCCGCACAACCGCCGCTGCGCTCTGCCTATGCTCACCGTTCTCCCCGTCGGCGTGGATCCGGATCAGGATTCAAGGATCAGATCCAGACTTTCGACTGGGTCATGATTCGTTCGGTTTGACACTTTCGAGAAGCATGTCCAGCCATTCGGTCACCTTGTCCCGGTGCTTGTCGCTGGGCAGTTGGGCGGCGCGCCAGGCGATGCCCCGTACGCCGTGGTCCTGCAGGAGTCTTGCCAGCGGATCGCCGGCCGAAGCGGCTTCCGCCGGTACGGTTTGCCGCTCGCGCCCCGCGAAGTCCTGGAGCAGCTGCTGCTCTGTGCGCTGGAGGGCGTCGGTGAGGGCGTCGGCGTCGTGGGCGGTGAGGAAGCCGGCGTGCACTCCGAAGAAACGCTGGATCGCGTCACAGTGTTCCATGGTGGGGCGCCGGTCGCCGTTGATCAGGGCGCCGGCCTGCTGCCGGGACATCCCGGCGCCGTCCGCGATCTCCTGCTGGGTGTAGCGGCGGCCGTTGGGTTTGACACGGGTGCGCCGGAGCAGGTCGAGTCGCTGGAGGAAGCGGGCCTGGAGGTCGGGTTCGCCGGCGGGTCGGCCGTCGAGGAGGGTTTTGATCACGTCCGTCGGGACTCCGGACGCGTCCGACAACCGCCGCAGGTCGAAGACCTGGTTCAGGGTGCGGCCCATTTTGTTCGCGAGTTCGGCGACCCGCGTGACGGTCGCTGCCAGGGGCGCGTTGGCCACCGCGACGGGAGCCGGGAAGCCGTCTGTCACCAGTGGTTCTCCTAGATCGCGCGAGGTCAGTGGGCACGTGGTCGGCCTCAGGGAATCTATCCGGTCTGCCTCGGGAGAGCTAGAACTTGCCACAGCTGTGGCGGGAATGAGCTGTCGCCAGGCTGGAATTGCCACAATAGTTGACACTCGAATGAAGTCGGTAGCAGGATCGCCACACGGAAATGAAGATCCAGACCGTGAGGAGGGGGAGCTCTCGGTGCCACATCTCGCAGCGGTGGGCCCGTCTGATGGCCTCGTCCGAGCCGGTGAGGAACGCCTGGCGGGCGAAGAGTCCGCGCGTGGCGCAGTGCGGTCGGAACGGCGCAAGGAGATTTTGCGCCAGCGCCGTGAGGAACTCGGGCTGAGCCAGGAGGACCTCGCGTCGCGGCTGCGCATCAGCGTGCGCGCCTACGGAAACTGGGAGCGCGGACTCGTCAAGGAGTGGACGGACCGCAAGCTCCTCGCCCTGGCCGAGGCCCTGGAGATGAGCGAGAGGCAGTGCTTCTGGCTCTTCCGGGTCATGGTCGACCGGGATCCGCCGCCCACCTGGCGCGCGGCCGAGGAGAGCCGACTGCCCCAGGACCCGGCCCAGCGCGACTACCTGTGTGACTACGCGGCCCTGATGGAGGCCGTTCCCTACCCGAGTTTCCTGGTGGACCACAGATGGGACGTGGCCCTCACCAACTCTGCCTTCGACCAGCTGTTCCAGTCGGTGCGCCCGCACCCGACGGCCCTGCCGGACGACAACTTCCTGCGCTTCGTGCTGTTCCACCCGGACGCCGCGGCCGTGCTGGAGGACCACGAACCTGCCTGGTGCGTACCGCTCCTGGCCCAGTTCGCGACGGCCCTGTCGGCCGCTCCCGAGGACGACGGGCTGCGGAGCATCCGGCAGGAGGTGGCCCGTGACCCGTTCATGGAGGCCGCCTACCGCTACGGCGTCCCGCACTGGCTGAGCACCCACGGCGAGGCTGCGGCCGAACAGGACGGAGCGGTACGGACGGTCCGTCATCCCGACCCGGGATGGGGCGTGGTGCGCTGCCGCATGGTGGCGGAATCCAGCCGAATGTTGGAGGCGATGGGCCTCACCCGCATCACCCTCGTGCTCTCGGCCCCGCAGGGCCTGCCCAGGGGACCCGTGCGCGGCGGGGGCGGTGTCCCGCAGCAGCAGGGGGCGCGGCTGCGGGCCGTGCCGTCGCTGGAGGACTGACCGGCCGGGGGCACAGGCCCTCGGCCCGGGTGTCGCGGTGGGGTGCCACCGCGTGGATGCCACGATCCGTGCCACGATCCGCGTCACGCGCGGATGCCACGGACCGTGGCATCGTTCGTGTCCGGGGGCTGCGGCACGGGCCGCGGGTTCCGGTGGGTCGGGGGTTCCGGCGGGTTCCGGTGGTTCCGGTGGGAGCATACGGGTTCCGGCGGGTTCCGGTGGTGACGGCGAAAGGGCGGTAAGAGGCGTGCGGTTGACCATCCTCGGCGGGGGCGGATTCCGCGTCCCGCTCGTTTACGGAGCACTTCTCGGCGACCACGCCGAGGGCCGGGTGTCACACGTGACCCTGTACGACGAGGATCCCGACCGGCTCACCGCCATGGCCCGGGTGCTCGCCGGTCAGGCGGCCGCCGCCGGCGTCCCGGACGCCCCGACGGTCACCGCCACACGGGACCTGGACGAGGCCCTGCGCGGGGCCGACTTCGTCTTCTCCGCCATCCGCGTCGGCGGCCTGGAAGGCCGCGCCGCGGACGAACGGGTGGCCCTGGCCGAGGGGGTGCTGGGTCAGGAGACGGTCGGCGCGGGAGGTGTGGCGTACGGCCTGCGGACCGTGCCGGTGGCCCGGGAGATCGCGCGCAGGGTCGCCCGTGTGGCGCCAGAGGCCTGGGTCATCAACTTCACCAACCCCGCCGGCGTGGTCACCGAGGCGATGGCCCGGGAACTGGGCGACCGGGTCATCGGCATCTGCGACTCGCCGGTCGGACTCGGCCGCCGGATCGCCCGGCTTCTCGGCGCCCGCCCGCAGGACGCCTGGATCGACTACGTCGGCCTCAACCACCTCGGCTGGGTGCGCGGACTGCGGATCGCCGGTCGCGACGAACTGCCCCGGCTGCTGGCCGACACCGAGGCGCTGGAGTCCTTCGAGGAGGGCCGGCTGTTCGGGGCCGAGTGGCTGCGCTCCCTGGGGGCGATCCCGAACGAATACCTGCACTACTACTACTTCAACCGTGACACCGTACGGGCGTACCAGGAGGCCAAGCAGACGCGCGGCGCCTTCCTGCGCGACCAGCAGCGGGGCTTTTACGCCGAGGCGGGGCGCGTCGGAACGTCCCCCGCATCGGCGCTCTCGGCCTGGGACCGGACCCGGGCCGAACGGGAGGCCACGTACATGGCCGAGAACCGCGAGGCGGCCGGAGTCGGCGAGCGCGACGAGAGCGACCTGGAGTCGGGCGGCTACGAGAAGGTCGCCCTCGCCCTGATGCGGGCCATCGCCCGGGACGAACGCGCCACCTTGATCCTCAACGTCCGCAACCGGGGCACGCTGTCCGTCCTCGACGCGGAAGCGGTCATCGAGGTGCCGTGCCTCGTCGACGCGAACGGAGCCCACCCGGTCGCCGTCGCACCGCTGCCCCTGCACGCGGTGGGCCTGGTGACCTCGGTCAAGGCGGTGGAACGGGAGGTGCTGGCCGCCGCGGAGAGCGGATCGCGCGCGGACGCCGTCAAGGCCTTCGCCCTGCACCCGCTGGTCGACTCCGTGACCGTGGCGCGGAAGCTGCTCGACGGCTACGCGACGGAGCATCCCGGCCTCGCCCACCTGCGCTGATCCCGGGTCGGGATCACCCGTACGGCCCCGTGCCGCATGCGGGACGGCGGGTGCGCTGTGAGAGTGCGAGATGTGACCACAGCCCCCGCCATGGCCGCCGCGCCCCCCGTGCTCGACCGGCGGCGGCGCAATGTCATCTTCGGCACGATCATGCTGGGCGTGCTGCTCGCCGCACTCGACCAGACCATCGTGGGCACCGCGCTGCCCACGATCGTGGCGGACCTCGGCGGCGGCGACCACATGTCGTGGGTGGTGACGGCCTACCTCCTCGCGGAGACCGTCTCGACGGTGCTGGTCGGCAAGTTCGGTGACGTCTTCGGCCGCAAACTGATCTTCCAGATCTCGGCGATCGTCTTCATCACCGGTTCCTTCCTGTGCGGCCTCGCGAGCAACATGACGCTCCTGATCCTGTGGCGCGGCGTCCAGGGCATCGGAGCCGGCGGTCTGATGGTCACCGCGATGGCACTGATCGCCGACGTGGTGCCACTGCGCGAACGGGGCAAGTACCAGGGCGCCATCGGCGCCGTCTTCGGCGTGGCCACCGTCATCGGGCCGTTGCTGGGGGGACTGTTCACCGACTCCCTGAGCTGGCGCTGGTGCTTCTACGTCAACGTGCCCATCGCCATCCTCGTGGTGATCGCGGCCGCGCGGACCATCCCCTCGGTCCGGGCGGCCGGCAAGACCGTCATCGACTACCTCGGCATCGCGCTGGTCTCGGTCGGCGCGAGCGCCCTGATCCTCGGCACCAGTTGGGGCGGCAACGAGTACGCCTGGTCCTCCCCGGTGATCATCGGCCTGTTCGCCGGCGGCGTCGTGGCCCTGGCCCTGTTCTGCCTCGCCGAGTTCCGCGCCCTGGAACCGATGCTCCCCATGAGGCTGTTCGGCAACCCGGTCTTCTCGATCTGCTCCGTCCTCAGCTTCGTCGTCGGATTCGCGATGCTCGGCGCGATGACCTTCCTGCCGACCTACCTGCAGTACGTGGACGGGGACTCGGCCACCATCTCGGGCGTACGGACCCTGCCGATGGTCATCGGGCTGCTCATCGCCTCCATCTTCAGCGGCAACTTCGTCAGCAAGACCGGTCGCTACCGGATCTTCCCCATCCTCGGCTGTGCGGTGATGGGCCTCGGGCTGTACCTGTTGTCGCTGATGGGGCCGGGCACCAGCGCCTGGCTGGCGTCCCTCTACATGTTCGTGCTGGGCACCGGGATCGGCCTGTGCATGCAGGTGTTGACCATCGTCGTGCAGAACACCGTCGACTACGCCGACCTGGGCACGGCCACCTCCGGCGTCACGTTCTTCCGCACGCTCGGCAGCGCCTTCGGGACCGCGGTGTTCGGCACCATCTACGCCAACACCCTGTCGCCCGCCCTGAGGACGGCCGTGGGCGAGGCGGCCCGCGCCACGGGGGAGGACCCGGCGCGGCTGGCGGTGGCCGCGCAGAGCCCGCAGGGAGTGCGCGGACTGGACCCGGACGCGGCGGGCCCGGTCATCGCGGCGTACGCGGACACCCTCCAGACGGTGTTCCTGTGGACGGTACCCGTGGCCGTGGTCGGCTTCGTGGTCGCGCTGTTCCTCAAGGAGGTCAAGCTGCGGGACTCGGCCCGCGCCGGATCCACCGACATGGGCGACGGCTTCGCCTCGCCCGCCACGGCCTCCGGGGACTCCGCCAAACTGCTGGAGCTCGCGGTCGGCAAGATCGTGCGGAACATGGGCGCGGAGGACGCGCGCGGCATCGTGCACGCCTCCGACACCCGACTCGACATGGGTGGCGCGTGGGCGGTGATGCAGGTCGAACGGATGACCCGCACCATCGGCCACGCGAGCCTCGGCCTCATCGCGGGGCGGCGCTCCGTCCCGCCCGAGGTCCTGCTCCCCGTCTACGACCGGATGGTGGAGGAGGGCTACCTCACCCGCGACGGCCACTTCTTCTCCCTGACCCGGGCCGGCCGGCGGGAGGCCGACGTCATCTCGGATGCCTGGGCGAAGTGGCTCGGGGACCAGTTGGAGAAGGACCGCGGGCGGCCGCGCAGCGCCGAACTGCGGGTGGCGGCCGACGCGATCGCGAAGCGCCTGCTCGCGGAGGACCTGGCCGACGGCAACTTCGCCCCGCAGGTCGGACGCCGGGCCTGAAGGCCGGGCCTGGACGCCGGGTCGGGCGCAGGGCCTGGACGCCGGGTCGGGCGGCTGGCCGAGGGGGCGTTCCGTCGCCGGGGGAGGAACTGCTGTACGAGTGACGGAACTCCGGGTGGTCGCCGCACGTCCTACATGGTGAGACGCATGCGGTGACGGGCGAGGGGGCGGTCATGGCGATCACGCTGGCCGAGGAGATCATGTTGTTGTCCCTGGACGACGAGTCGGGGGCGGCGAAGCAGCGGCAGGCGGCGGGGTGGGCCGTGGCCGGTGGGATCCTGCTCGAACTCGTCCTGGTGGAGCGGGTGTCGGTCTCGGGCAAGTACATGACGCTCGTCGACCCCACCCCCACCGGGGTGAAACTGCTTGACGACAGGCTGCTGTTGATACAGGCGTGGCTCCGGGGCCGGGACAAGCGCCGGGTGACGGACTGGCTGACCAAGGACAACACCAAGGCGGTTGCCGCCGCCCTGGAGAGCCTGGGGGAGCGCGGGCTGGTCGTCGAGGAAGTGCGAAAGGTCCTCGGGGTGTTCACGCGGCGCCGCCACCCCGAGGCCGACGGCTCCGTGGAACGCGACCTGAGGGAGCGGCTCGCCGAGGTCGTCCTGGACGGCGCCGAACCGGACGAGCGGACTGCGGGCCTGATCTCCCTGCTCCACTCGGCCAAACTGCATCAGTTGGCCTTCCCGGGGCGTGCGACCAGGACGGTGGCCCCCAGGATGCAGGAGATAGCCACCGGCCGGTGGGCGGCCGAGAGCCTGCGGACGGCGATCCGCGACATGCAGGCGGCGGTGGTCACGGCGACCGTCGTCACCTTCGCGGCGGCGAGCGTCTGAGAGCGGTGGCCGGGGCGCGGTGGGGCCGGTCGGGCAGGCACCGGGCGGGCCGGGGCGCGGGTGGACCGAGGGCTTCGGGCGGGCTCAGCGACCGTCGGTCGGCGTGGCGCGGCAGGCGTACGAGGCGCCCTGTGGGCGGGGCGTGAGGTCGGGCCGCCAGCTGTGCAGGACCGCGGCCGAGGGGGCGTAGAGCTCCGCCGGGATCCCGGTCGGGGCGAACCACTGCCAGCGGGCGATCTTGTGGGGTTCGGTGACGCGGGGCGTCCCGGTGGCGGCGCGGGTCACGGCCGCCGCCGTCAGCCGGGTCACCCCGGACACCGAGTCGATCCCGACGGCGAGCACCTCGACGTCGTCGGGCGCGGCTCGCAGGTCCGTCTCCTCGGCCAGTTCGCGGGCCGCGGCCTGCTCGAAGCCCTCCCCGGGGTCGACCTTGCCGCCCGGGAGTTCCCAGCGGCCGTCGTGTGCCTGGCCGAGCAGGATCCGGTCATCGGCCCCGATCACGATCAAGCCCACGCCGACCACGGCGTGGGGGCGGGGCGCGGCTCGTTCGGGGCGTTCGTTCCCGTCGGTCATGGTCCCATTTGCCGGTTCGGCAACATGATTTGTCAAGCAGGGCACTCCGGGCACACCCTCTCGGCCATGGACAACGTGACGCGGGACGAATACGACGTGGTGATCGTGGGCGGCGGGGCCGCCGGCCTCGCCGGGGCGCTGACCCTGGCCCGGGCCCGCAGATCGGTGCTCGTCCTCGACTCCGGCACACCGCGCAACGCCCCCGCCGCCCACCTGCACGGATACCTCGGCCATGACGGAGAGAGCCCCGCCCGGCTGTTGGCCCGCGGCCGGGACGAGGCCGCCGGGTACGGGGCGCGGTTCCGGTCCGGGCGAGCGGGGACCGCCGTCGCCGCCGACCGCGAGGAGGACGGCGGCTTCCTGGTGCGCTGCGCGGACGGTTCGTCCGTCCGGGCGAGGCGGCTGCTCGTCGCGACGGGGCTGGTGGACGAGCTGCCGGAGCTGCCCGGCCTGCGGGAGCGCTGGGGGCGCGACGTACTGCACTGCCCGTACTGCCACGGCTGGGAGGTGCGGGACCAGCCCCTGGCGGTCCTCGCGACCGGTCCGCTCGCGGTGCACCAGGCGCAGCTGTGGCGGCAGTGGAGTCCCCGGGTGACCCTCGTCGGGCAGGGCCGCGGGCTCGGCACCGAGGATCTGGAGGCGATGGCCGCCCTGGGCATCGTCGTGGTCGAGAGGGAGGCGACGGGCCTGACCGTCGAGGGGGACCGGCTGACGGGGCTGGAACTGGCGGACGGCTCCACGGTGGAGTGCCGGGCGCTGGTGGTGGCTCCGCGGTTCACCGCCCGTTCGGGGGTGCTGGCCGGTCTGGGCCTGCCGACGACGACGCTGGAGCGCGACGGGGTGCCGATCGGCACGTGCGTCGAGTCCGAGCCGGCCACCGGAGCCACGGCCCTGCCGGGCGTGTGGGTCGCGGGGAACGTGACCTCCCCGGTGGAACAGGTGTCCGGTGCGGCCGCCCAGGGGGTGCGCGCGGCCACCGCGATCAACGCCGACCTCGTCGGCGCGGACGCGCGCGACGCGGTCGCGGCGTGGCGGGCCGGCGCGGGTGCGGGAACCCGGGACGGCGTCGCGGGCGGTGCGGGGGAGACCGGTCGGTAGCCGGCCCCGCGGCGGAGGGTTGGCCGGGCGGGGGCCGGAAACGCGGCGATTCGGACAAGCGTGCGGGTTTCGTTCGAGGTCCGTCCGTGCAGGCTCTGGCGGTGTGATCGTCGTACGGTTCATCGGCCGCCCAGGGGGACGCAATGGCACACGTGCTGGTCATCGGCGGAGGCGTCGCGGGCCTGGCCACCGCACTGCTCGCGGCGCGCCGGGGACACACCGCCGAGCTGTTCGAGCGGGACACCCGGGCCCCCGGCACGGCCCTCGACCGGGACTTCTTCCGTTGGCGGCGCCCCACCGTCCCGCAGGCGGCGCAGCCCCACGCACTGCTCGGCGCGGCCCGCAAGGTGCTGCTGGGCGAACTGCCCGACGTACACGCGGAGATGCTCCGGCTCGGAGCGCGCGAGCGGCACGAACTGGACTGGTTCGACGCCCGCCCGCCCGCACTGCCCGGTGACGAGGACCTCGTCATGCTCCAGGCGCGCCGCATCGTGCTGGAGAGCGCCCTCGCCACGGCCCTGCGCGCCGAACAGGGCGTGGTGACCCGCTACGGGGAGCCCGTGGAGGGGCTCGTCACGGTCGGCGAGGCCGGATCGGGAATCCGGGTCACCGGGTTGACCACGGGCAACGGAGCGTACGAAGGGGACCTGGTCGTGGACGCCGCAGGGCGGCGCGGCGGCGTCGAACGCCTGCTGGCCGCGGCCGGCTGCCGGCCCGCCGTCGTCGAGCGACACCGCACCGGGCTCGCGTACTTCTGCCGCTGGTACCGGCTGCCCGACGGCATGGAGGAGGGGCCGCGCCGGCCGTGGACCGTGACGGGCGGGGCCTTCGCGGGCTGCGCGGTCTTCCCCGCCGACAACAGGATCTTCGCCGTCACCCTGTTCGTGCACACCGACGACCCCAGTCGGGGCGCGCTGCGGACCCCGGCCGTCTTCGACGCCGCCGCCCGCGCCTTCCCGCCCGGCGCGGCCTGGCTGGAGACGGGCGCCGAACCGCTGTCCGGCGTACTGGCCATGGCGAGCCTCGACAACCGGTGGAGTGCCCTGGCGGACGAGCGGGGCCCCGTGGTGAGCGGACTCGTCCCCGTCGGGGACGCCCTCACCCACACCAACCCGACCCTGGGGCAGGGCACCTCGCTCGCCCTGTGGGCCGCGCACCGGGTGGCCCGGTCGGCGGACCGGGATCCGGGAACGGCCCGCTTCGCCGCCGATCACCACGACTGGGCCGTCCGTACGCTGAAGCCCTGGTTCGACTTCCAGGTCGTCGCCGACACGGCCATCGGGGAGCGCTTCGCGACCCGTGCCGGGCGTACGGGAACGGCGCGGGAGGTCTCCGCGCTGTTCGACTGCGCGCTGGAGGACCCGGACGTGATGCGGGCGCGCGCGAAGGTGCGGCACCTGGCCGAACCCCCCGAACGGGCGTACGCGGACCCCCGGATCCGGGCCCGGGTGGCCCGGTGGCTGGCGGCCCGGCCGGACTACTCCCCGAACGCGGTGGGCCCGGACCGGGCGCAGTGGGAACGGCTGACGGCGGTCTGAGGCCCACCGGGCGCGGCGGGTCCGGTGGAGGGAGCGCCCCGGGGGGTCAGCCCCCGGCCCCCAACACCTCGGCGAGGTCGTAGCCGATGACCTCCTCCAACTGGGCGTACGTACAGCTCTGCGGTGTCCGGTCCGGGCGCCAGCGGCGGAACTGGGCCGTGTGCCGGAAGCGGTCGCCCTCCATGTGGTCGTACGCCACCTCGCAGACGCGCTCGGGGCGCAGCGGCACCCAGGAGAGGTCCTTCTTGCCGGTCCAGCGGCTCTGGGCGCCGGGCAGGCGGGCGCTCTCGTGCGCGGATTCCTCGGCCCACGCCGCCCAGGGGTGGTCGTGCGGGTCGTCCATGCGCAGCGGTTCGAGTTCCTCGACCAGTTCGGCGCGGCGCTTCATGGGGAAGGCCGCGCAGACGCCCACGTGCTGGAGGGTTCCGTGCCCGTCGTGGAGGCCGAGGAGGAGCGATCCGATGATCGGACCGCTCTTGTGGAAACGGAAACCCGCGACGACCACGTCGGCCGTACGCTCGTGCTTGATCTTGAACATGAGGCGGGCATCGGGCCGGTACGGGAGATCGAGGGGCTTCGCGATCACCCCGTCCAGGCCGGCGCCCTCGAACTGCTCGAACCACTCCCGTGCGAGCGCGGGATCGGTGGTCGCGGGTGCGAGGTGGACGGGGGGACGGGCAGTGGAGAGGACCTGGACGAGGGTGCTGCGGCGTTCGGCGAGAGGGGTGTCGAGGAGGGCGTCGTCGCCGAGGGCGAGCAGGTCGAAGGCGACGAAACTGGAGGGTGTCGTCCCGGCGAGGAGTTTCACGCGGGAGGCGGCGGGGTGGATGCGTTCGGTCAGCCGGTCGAAGTCGAGCCGACCTTCGTGCACGATCACGATCTCCCCGTCCACCACGCAGCGATCCGGCAGGTTGTCCTGCAAGGCGGTCACCAGCTCGGGAAAGTACCTGGTCAGGCTCTTACCGGTGCGGCTGCCGATCTCGACCTCGGCGCCGTCGCGGTACACGATCGCCCGAAAGCCGTCCCATTTGGCCTCGTACTGCATGCCCGGCGGGATCGTGGACACGGACTTCGCGAGCATCGGCTTCACGGGGGGCATCACCGGTAGATCCATACCCAGGATTCTGCGGTGGTGCGTCCGGCTCCGCCCGGTATGCGCACCCGGGCGAGCCCGCCTACCGTGGCGCACATGGGTGCTGCCGGCGGTGCGATCGAGCTCGAAGCGGGCGGACGGGCGGTACGACTGTCCAGTCCGGACAAGATCTACTTCCCCGAGCGGGGACTCACCAAGAGGGACGTCGCCGAGTACTACCTGGCCGTCGCCGACGGCATCACGCGCGCCCTGCGCAACCGCCCCACGACCCTGGAACGGTTCCCGGACGGGGTGGAGGGTGAGTCCTTCTTCCAGAAGCGGGCGCCCAAGAACCTGCCCGACTGGATCCCGACCGCCCACATCGCCTTCCCCAGCGGGCGCACGGCGGACGAGATCTGCCCGACCGAGCCCGCCGCGGTCCTGTGGGCCGCCAACCTGGGCTGCCTCACCTTCCACCCCTGGCCGGTGCGCCGCGACGACACCGACCGGCCCGACGAACTCCGCATCGACCTGGATCCGCAGCCCGGCACCGACTACCACCACGCGGTGGCCGCCGCCCACGAACTGCGGGCCCTGCTGGAGGAACTGGGGCTACGGGGCTGGCCCAAGACCTCGGGCGGGCGCGGCCTGCACGTGTTCGTGCCGATCGCACCCCGTTGGACGTTCACCGAGGTCCGGCGCTGCGCCATCGCCCTGGGCAGGGAGTTGGAGCGGCGGATGCCGGGAAAGGTCACCACGGCCTGGTGGAAGGAGGAGCGCGGCGAGCGCATCTTCGTGGACTACAACCAGACGGCGCGCGACCGGACGATCGCCTCCGCCTACTCCGTCCGCCCGCGCCCCCACGCCCCGGTCTCCGCACCGTTGCGCTGGGACGAGGTGGACGACGCGGAACCGCGCGACTTCGACATCGTGACGATGCCGGCCCGGTTCGCCGAACTCGGCGACCTGCACGCCGATATGGACGACCACGCCTTCTCGCTCGACACGATCCTGGAACTCGCCGACCGGCAGGAGCACGAGCACGGACTCGGGGACATGCCCTACCCCCCGGACTACCCCAAGATGCCCGGCGAGCCCAAGAGGGTCCAGCCGAGCCGGGCCAAACACGCGGACCCTCCGGGCGCCACCGACACCGACTAGCGGAGAGTTCGCGGCTGTGGCCGTGGCGGCGGACAATTCGCGTGCGTCGATCGATCACCTCGGGCAACACTTCGCGGATGAGCTCCGCCACCACCCCGACAGCACAGGAACGCGCCCTTCGTCACGTCGCCGGACTGGCATCGGGTCCCCCCCGTGGACCCGATGCTGCGGGTGACCCTCAACTTCCACCCGGACCGCTCTTCGCGGGGCCGGCCGATCCTGGACGCCCTGGCCGAGTCCGGCGTCTACCATTCGCAGTTCGTCACGGGGACCAGCAACGGCGGCCTGACCGCCCATCCCGGAGGCGACCGGTGGCATTGGGAGAGCCGGATCTTCGACGGGGCGTACGACACGGCGAGCGGGCACGAGCGCCCCGTTTACGGGGCGTTGAACTTCCGCCACAAGCCGGTCGGCGGGGCGCCCCGCTTCGGTTCCGCCCACTTGCGACTGTCCGCCGAGGCGATGCCGCGCACCACGTTCTGCTACCCGGACAGCTTCTTCGAACCCTCGGATTTCGGGGTCGCGGCACGCATGGGCCTCCTCGGGATCGCCCTCGCGGACGACCAGGAAGAGCTCGACGACTACATCGAGGCCCAGGTCCACGGCCCGGTCCGGCCGCGCCTCCACGCGGAGGCGCTGGTCCTGGACCCCTGCTACCGGGGTACGGAGGTGGAGGCCGCGGCCCTGCGCCTCGGATGCCCGGTGGAGTGGCACCCCGGCTTTCGGCTCGGGGTCGAAGAACTCCGACGTCACCCCGGCTACCGCGGCCGGGAACACGTCGACCTGGGAACCCGTATCGCGGTCGGCGGCGTGCTCGATCCCCGCATCATCGGCGAAGCCGCACGGTCCGGTCTCCACGACCCCCAGGCCCTGAAGAAGGTGTGGCACTGCCTGGCGCGCTTCGGGGCGCCCGAGCGGCCCGCCGACGCACCGGTGCCCCCGACCACGGCGGAGGCGGCCGCACATGGCTGACGCGCGGCGTCGTCCTCTGTTGTTCCTGGACGTCGACGGGCCGCTGATCCCCTTCGGCGGGACGGGGTACCGCACGTTCCCGACGCGGTGGGAGGCATCCGGGAATCCGCTGCTCGCCCGTCTCGACCCCGCCGTCGGCGCAAGGCTGTCGGCGCTGCCGTGCGATCCGGTGTGGGCCACGACATGGGGAGGGGAGGCCAACGAGACCGTCGCCCCGGTCCTGGGACTGCCCGAACTGCCGGTGGTCGCATGGCCTGAGCCGCAGGGCGACGGGAGCCGGGACGGATTGCACTGGAAGACCCGTCCGCTCATGGCCTGGGCGGGGGATCGCGCGTTCGCCTGGTTCGACGACGAGATCACCGAGGCCGACCGTGCCTGGGCGGCCGCCCACCATCCGCGGCCCACCTTCCTCCACCGGGTCGACCCCCGCACCGGCCTCACCGACACCGACTTCGATGCCCTCACCCACTGGCTGACCGGCCTCTCCACCCCCTGATCCCCGCCGACCACGCAGGCCGGTCCGGCCGCCGTCCCCCGGCCGCCGTCATCGCGTACCCGGAACTCCTGCGAGACCCACGCCCGGACGTGCCGTTCGTGGACCACGCGCCGCTCGCCCGGCCCTGCTGGGACGGGTCGGGCGCCGGTGTGGTCCGGTTGGGGGCGCGGGTTGCCGGCCGGAGCGCGGTCAGGACGAACGGGTCGGCAGGGCCGGGGCCTTGAGCGCGGCATCGCGTACGTCCGCGTCCGTGCCCGTCGTGAGCCGGTCCGGCGCGGCGCGCGCCGTGGAGGCCGGCCTGCGGGCGAGCGACCAAGCGGACCAGTGGCGGATGCCGGCGCCGACGTCGCCGGCGCGGGCCACCAGGACGGCGGTGACCCTCTCGCCGTACGACGAGCCGAGAGCCGCCACGGCCGCGCTCCTGACTACCGGCGCCACATGGTCTGCGTCGGCGATCAGCACGGCCGACGCCCGCGAGGGGTCACCCGTACCGAAGACGCTGCCGAGGGTGGCCATCACGTCGGCGCGAACCCGCGGATCCGGGGCGAGGGTCGCTTCGGCGACCGGGCCCGAACTGCGGTCCCACCGAAGTCGATGACGCTCAGGTCCCGGAGGACGACCAGCCGGGCCCCGGGGTCGACCGCGGTGACGCAGTCCAGGACCAGCCGGAGCGCGGTGTCCGGCCGCGCGCGGAACAGGGCGAGGACGTCGAGCTCCAACGTGCCCCCCTCCTCGTCGCCGTCACCCACCATGGCGTGCAGCAGGGTGGGCAGGGCCTCTGGGCCGCAGGCACCGGCCAGGACACGAGCCATTTGATCGCGGGCGAGGGGATCGCCCGCCTCGACGTGACGGGCGAGTCGTTCCTCCAACTCCGGTCGTAGGAAGGCGGCCGCCGGCGTGCGCAGCCGTTCCACCAACGGCTCGAAGCGGCTGCGTGCTCCCGGCCCGCGCTCCGCCTACGTCGCGGGCCGCCCGTGCCCCGACCCGGGCGGCCCGGCCGTCGAGCGGACCAGACCCACGGTGTTCGCGGCGCCCTCAGTCGAGACAGAACTCGTTGCCCTCGACGTCCCGCATCGCGATGCACGATTCGTTCTCCTCATCGGCTGCCAGGAGCCGCTCGCGCACCGCGCCGAGTGCCACCAGGCGCGCGCACTCGGCCTCCAGGGCGGCGAGACGCTCCTCGCCCACGAGCCCGGTGGCGACCCGCACGTCGAGGTGCAGCCGGTTCTTGACGACCTTGCCCTCGGGAACGCGCTGGAAGTACATGCGGGGGCCCACCCCCGAGGGATCACTGCAGGCGAACCAGGAATCCCGCTGCTCGGCGGGCAGCGACAGGTTGAAATCGTCCCAAGTGGCGAACCCCGCCGGCGGCGGCGGTGCGACGTACCCCAGCACCTCGCACCAGAAGCGTGCGACGCGCTCGGGTTCCGCGCAGTCGAAGGTGACTTGGAACTTCTTGATCGATGACATCGGGCCACCATAGGGCCTGTCGTCGAACTCCCTTACGTGTCACGGGCGACGACGGAGTTCGACGACGGCCCCGGGCGGTGCGCGGGGCCGTCGGAGCCGGGGCGCTCTCCGCCGAGGTCATGCCCCGGGGCGGGTCAGTCCGCCAGTCGGGCGAGGGCCAGCGCGTGGGCGCGGGCGAGGGAGTCGGCAGCGGTGCAGGGGACGTCCGGCTGCACGCCGACGCCCTCCCAGTTCGTTCCGGAGACGGGGTTGGCGGCGCGGCCGACGGGGATGGTGGCCTCCAGGTGCGGGTGCACGGTGAAACCCTGGCAGGGATGCGCGCCGCCGCGGGTGCGCTCGCCGACGACCACGGCGCGGCCGAGCTGCTGGAGGTCGTACGCCAACTCCTCGGCCGCGGAGAAGGTGTTCTCGCCGGACAGTACGTACAACGGCTTGCTGCCACCGAAGCGGGCACCCGGAACGTGCGGCAGGCTCCAGGACTGCTCGCTGTCGCGGCTCCGCCAGTGCATGGTGTTGAGGTGGGTGCGTTCGTCGAGCAGGTAGCTGCAGACGAAGGCGACCGTGTCCGGGTCGCCGCCCCGGTTGGTGCGGAGGTCGATGATCAGGGCCTGTGCGCGGGAGACCAGGGTGAGCGCGGCGGCGAGGGGTTCGGCGGCCCAATCCAGTGGGAACAGCATCGGTGCCAGCTCCAGCACGGCCACCTCGCCGTCGAGCAACTGCACTCGGGGCACACCGCCGAGCGTCGTGTCGAAGTCCCGGCGCATGGCTTCCATGGTGGCCGCCCCCCGCTCCGGGGACACGGGGTCGGCGTGGTGCTTCAGCCTCAGGTGCCGGTCACCGTTGACGGATTGAAGGTCCGCGGTCACCAACCGGGACAGCTCCTCGGCGTCGTCGACGTCGTAGGCGCCCTCGGCGAGACGTCGTTGCAGCAGGGCGGCGAGCTGCTCGGCCGGCTCGGGGAAGACGTAGTGCTCGGTCAGGAGCCGGGTCGTCTCGTCGATGACAGGGGCCGGCGCGAGCTTGATTGAGGTGGTCATGGCAGGGAGTAGAGCACTGCCCTCGCGAGGACGTCAAAGGAATAGGACGCCTTGCGGCATCTCTGATCAGCCCTTTCGTCCCGGACCGCCGTCGGCCTCTCGCCGGCGGGTGAACGCGCGGGGACTGTCGACCGGGAACCTGGCCGCCCGGCGCATGTTTCCGGCCGGCGACGCGTCGGCGTTCGCCCTGAAATAAACACGAACGATCGTGCTAGCATTTTTTGCATCGCCCGGCCGACGCCGGTCGGTTCCGCGGAGATCCGGAGGAGTGGGCATGCGTCCCATGGCTGCACTTGTGAGCGTCACCCTCGACATCGCCGCCCGGGTGGCCCCGGGGCCGGCGGGGCGGGCCGCGTTCGCGCTGTTCATCCGTCCCCTCGGGCGGCCTCCGCTGCGGCCCGAGGAAGTCGAGGTGATGGGACGGGCCGAGAGGGGGTGGCTGACCGTCAACGGCGCGTCCGTCACCACCTACCGGTGGGGCGACGGCCCGCGCCCGGTGCTGTTGGTGCACGGCTGGTCCTCGCGCGCCTCGCGGTTCGCCGCCTTCGTGGAGGCGCTCCGCGCCCAGGGGCACACCGTGGTGGCCTTCGACGCCCCCGGGCACGGGGAGTCGGGCGGCCGGGCCGCCTCGATACGCGACTTCCGCGAAATCATCCACGGACTGCACCGTGAGCACGGCGAGTTCTCCGCCATCGTCGCCCACTCCATCGGAGTCCTGTCCACCCTGTTCACGCTGCGGGACGGCATCCGGGTGGAGCGCGTGGTCGGCATCGGGGGCGTGGCCCACTTCGACCACGTCATCGAGGGGTTCCGCCGTTCCCTGCCCGCCGGGCCGGCCGTCGTGCGGGCGCTGCGCCGGCACGTCGAACACCGGCTCTTCGCGGGGGTCCCGGACATCTGGCGCCGCCTGGACGCCCGGGTGGACCCGGCCCCGGCTCCCGAACGCATCCTGCTCGTGCACGACACCGAGGACGACACGACCGCTCCCGCCCAGTCGCGGGCGCTCGCGGAGGCCTACGGGGAGCGCGCCCGGCTGATCGAGACCCACGGCCTCGGTCACCGGCGCATCCTCCGCGACCCCGAAGTGGTCGCGGCGACGGCCGGGTTCCTCGCCGGGATGCGGTCGACCGCGACCCGCTGAGCCACCCGGTCGCGTCAGGAGGGGGCGGGTCCGATCCGGTACGTCCCGCCGGGTACGACCGGCCCGCGATCCGCCGGGAACGACCGGACCAGTGGTCCACCGAGAACGACCGGTCCGCCGGCACCGACCGGACCACCGGTCCGCGGGGCGGAACCCTCGCCCCGGCGGCGCCGCCGGCGGTTGCGTCAGATGGGTCCGACGCCGGTGGGCGGCCGTTCCGGGAGTTCCTCCGGGGCGGCCGCGGCCGCCCTCAGCCGGTCGAGGATGCCCCGGCCGGCCCGCTCGTAGGCGACGGGGTCCTCCAGCAGCATCGAGTGGGCGTTGGCCAGTTCCATCAACGCGATGATCTCGAAGGCCAGTTGCGGCACGTCCGCCGCGCCGAACGCGGCACGGAACGCGCCCGCCAGCCGGGCCTCGTCCAGGACCCGCTCCACGTAACGCGTCCAGTCGGACCGCGCCTTGGCGATCTCGTCGCGGACCGGGCCGGGTCGGGCGTCGAACTCGGCGGAGACCGTGTAGAAGAAGCACCCGCCGGGGAAGACCCGTCCCGCCGAGTACGCGAGCCAGCGCTCGCACAGCAACCACGCCTTGGCGACGCCCGTGGGCTCCTCGCGCACCGGGCGCACGACGTGCTCCACGAACACGTCCACCGCGGCGCGGACGGTCGCGAGTTGGAGGTCCTCCTTCGAGCCGAACAGGGCGAACACCCCGCTCTTGCTCAGCCCCAGGTCGGTGGCGATCCTGCCCAGCGACAGTCCTTCGAGGCCGTCCACGGAGGCGACCCGCACCGTCCGGTCGAGAACCGTCCGCCGCGTCTGGTTACCGCGCTCCACGCGTCCGTCTGCCATGCCTCCAGCTTACCGAACGCACGGTCGTTCACTCTGTGCGGCCGGCGGAGCCGTGTGCCGGTGTTGATCGTGCGTTGATGAGACGTACATCGGAGGGAGCCACCATCGGCGCATGTCGATGAACACCACCACCAGCACCACCCCTGCCTGGTACGCCCTCGCCCTGTGCGCCCAGACGGGCCCGAGCTTCTTCTTCCCCGAGCCCGGCTCCTCGCTGCGGGACGCGAAGCGGCTGTGCGGGGCGTGCGAGGGGAGGGCGGCGTGCCTGGAGTACGCCCTGGCCAACGACGAGCGCTTCGGCGTCTGGGGCGGCCTCTCGGAAGCGGAACGCCAGGCCCTGCGCCCGCGCGGCTGACGGCCCGAGCCCGCTCGGGCACCCCGTCCGCGCCCGTTCGGGCGCCCGCCCGTGCCTGCGCGGGCGGGCGCCGGCGCACGACGAAGCCCCGGGGAGCGCGGCTCTCCCGGGGCTGTCTTCGTGGTCCGGCCGGCCGGCCGGCGGGCGGACGGTCCGGGTCAGCCCTTGCGGGCGGCCAGACGGGCGGCGCGGGCGGCGAGGCGCTCGTCGAACTTGCGGGCCTCGCTGTCGAGCCCGTCCATGAACAGGCCGAGCTCCTCCTGGGCCTGCAGGCCCTCGGGGCCCAGACCGTCGATGCTCATGATCTTGAGGAAGCGGATCACGGGGCTCAGTACGTCGTCGTGGTGGATCCGCAGGTTGTAGACCCCGCCGATCGCCATCTGCGCGGCCATCCGCTCGAAGCCGGGCATGCCGTGACCGGGCATCCGGAAGCCGACGACCACGTCCCGCACGGCCTTCATCGTCAGGTCCGGGGCGATCTCGAAGGCCGCGCCCAGCAGGTTGCGGTAGAAGATCATGTGCAGGTTCTCGTCCTGCGCGATGCGGGCCAGCATCCGGTCGCAGACCGGGTCGCCGGACTGGTGACCGGTGTTGCGGTGCGAGATGCGGGTCGCGAGCTCCTGGAAGGCCACGTACGCGACGGAGTGCAGCATCGAGTGGCTGTTGTCGGACTCGAAGCCCTCCGACATGTGCTGCATGCGGAACGCTTCGAGCTTGTCCGGGTCCACGGCGCGCGAGGCCAGCAGGTAGTCGCGCATCACGATGCCGTGCCGGCCCTCCTCGGCGGTCCAGCGGTGCACCCAGGTGCCCCACGCGCCGTTCCGTCCGAAGAGGCTGGCGATCTCGTGGTGGTAGCTGGGGAGGTTGTCCTCGGTCAGCAGGTTGACGACCAGCGCGATCTTGCCGATGTCGGTGACCTTGGACTGCGCCGGATCCCAGGCCTCGCCGTCCTCGAAGAAGCCGGGGAAGTTGCGGCCGTCGCTCCACGGGACGTACTCGTGGGGCATCCAGTCCTTGGTGACCTTCAGGTGGCGGTTGAGTTCCTTCTCGACCACCTCTTCCAGCGCGAACAGCAACTTGGCGTCGGTCCACGCCTCCGAGCTGCCGAGGTGGGGAGAGGTGATCGTCACGGGTACTCCTGGGTGCAAAGCGAATTACCTACGGTTCCGTAGCCTACGGAGTCGTAGGTTAAGCGCGACATCAAGGCCAGCCAAGCCCCAGGGGTGACCATGCCCCGTTACGTCCGGTTATTTGCGCAGTTTGAAAGCGCGCGGAGTGGGTTTAATGGCTTGAGATTTACGCCGAAAAGTGATCGGCGGTCTCCGGTCTTGACGCCTTCGGGCGCCCGAAGGCGTGGTGTCCCGCGCGGTCGGAGCAGGTCACGAAATACAGCGAGAAAAGATCATCTAGGCGTACAACCGGTGGCACCGGCGACCCCGATTGCGCTACGGTCGGTAGCGCGGATCTCACGCGGGGCGACCCCGGGCCGTACGGCTGCCTGCCCGCCACCGGTACTCACCGGTGCGCCCGGCCGGAGCCCGTGACGCGCACCGCTTCGCACCGCACCGCTCCGCCCTGCGCACGGCACCGCCTCACACACACGGCACCACCTCGCACCCGGTACCACCCCACCCGCGGCACCACCCTGCGCACCGCACCACCCCGTGTACATCGCACCGAGGACATCAGAAGTGGGAGCAGCACGATGACGGGCACCCTCCGCGGCCTGCGAGAGGTCCGCGAGTTCCGGCCGGCCCCGCCCCTCGCCGAGAAGCTCGGCCACTCGGTGCGCCTGCCCGGCGGGCCCCGTGGCGCGGGCACCGCCCGGGCGGCCGTACGGTCACTGCTGCTGCGGCACGGGCTGGCCGAGCTGTGTGGCACCGCAGCCCTCGTCACCTCCGAGCTCGTCTCCTGCGCCGACCGGTTCACGCCCGGCCTGGATATGACGCTCACGGTGCGCTGGCGGTTCGACGCGTTGCGGATCGTCCTCTACGACCAGCACCCCGCGCACTCCTCGCCGGAGGAGGGCGAGGAGTGCCGGCGGCTGCGCAGCCGCGCGATGTGGCTGCTGGCCCGGGCCGTGGAGTCCGGCGACGGGGACTGGGGGCTCACCCCCGTACTGACCCCGCGCGGCGGAACCAAGTCCTGGGCGCTGCTGTCCCGTTGATGGCGGGTCGAGCCCGGAGCGCCCCCGCGGTCAGTGTTCCCAGTGGGATTCCCTGACCTCCTCCGCGGTCGTCGACCGCAGCTCGCCGTCGAGCAGCAGCCAGCGCGTGATGCCGATGGACTCGAGGAACGGCACGTCGTGGCTCGCCACCACGAGCGCGCCCTCGTACGACTCCAGGGCGCCGGTGAGCTGTCGTACGCTCGCCAGGTCCAGGTTGTTCGTCGGTTCGTCCAGCATCAGCAGCTGGGGAGCCGGCTCCGCCAGCAGCAGGGCGGCGAGGGCCGCCCGGAAGCGTTCGCCGCCCGACAGGGTGCCCGCTTCCCTGTCCGCGCGGCCTCCTCGGAAGAGGAAGTGCGCGAGCCGTGCCCGGATCACGTTGTTCGTGGCGTGCGGGGCGAACCGCGCCACGTTCTCCGCGACCGTCCTGCCGTCGTCCAGCACGTCGAGGCGCTGCGGCAGGTACCGCGTCGGGACGTGCGTGACCGCCTCCCCGGAGGAGGGCGGGGCGAGCCCCGCGATCGTCCGCAGCAACGTGGTCTTGCCGGACCCGTTGCCGCCGACCAGGGCGATCCGCTCCGGCCCGCGCAGCTCCCACGTGCCGCTCACGCGAGCCCCGTGCGGTAGGTGCAGATCCGTCATGGTCAGCACCCGGCGCCCGGGCGGGACCTGGGTGGCGGGCAGCTCGATCCGGATCTCGGCGTCGTCGCGCACCGCCTCCACGGCCTGGTCCAACCGCTCCTTGGCCTCGGTCAGTTTCTCCGTGTGCATGATGCGGTGCTTGCCGGCCGATTCCTGGGCGGCCCGCTTGCGGGCACCCATGACGATCTTCGGCTCGCGCTTGTTGTCGTACATCTTCTGGCCGTACCGCTTGCGTCGGGCCAACTTCATCTGGGCTTCGGAGAGTTCGCGCTTCTGGCGCTGTACGTCGCCCTCCGCGACCCGGACCATCCGCTCGGCGGCCTCCTGCTCGGCGGCCAGCAACGCCTCGTAGTCCGTGAAGTTGCCTCCGTACCAACGGACTTCGCCCTCCCGCAGGTCGGCGATCTGGTCGACCCGGTCCAGCAGCTCACGGTCGTGGCTGACCAGCACCATCACCCCGGTCCACGATTCGACGGCCGCGTAGAGGCGACGTCGGGCCCGCAGGTCCAGGTTGTTGGTCGGTTCGTCGAGGAGCAGGACGTCGGGGCGGGCGAGCAGCAGGGCGGCCAGCCGCAGCAGGACGCCTTCGCCGCCGGACAGTTCACCGACGGTTCGGTCCAGGCCGATCCGTGCGAGACCGAGCTGGTCGAGGGTCGCCAGAGCGCGTTCCTCGACGTCCCAGTCGTCGCCGACCGCGGCGAAGTTCGCCTCGGTGGCCTCACCCGCCTCGATGGCGTGGAGTGCGGTGCGGGTGTCGCGGATGCCGAGGACCTCGTCCACCCGGGCCCCGGTGTCGAGGGTGACGTCCTGCGGGAGGTATCCGACCGACCCGGCGACGGAGATCTGGCCGGCGGCGACTCGCAGTTCACCCGCGATCAGCTTCAACAGGGTTGATTTGCCGCATCCGTTGAGGCCGATCAGGCCGGTGCGGCCGGGGCCGACGGTCCAGTGGAATCCGTCGAGGACGGGGGTTCCGTCGGGCCATTCGAAGGAGAGGTCGGAACAGGTGACATGGGTAGGGGCATGACTCATGGAGGCCTCCAGGTTGCGTGGATGGTGCGTGCAACGCGGGGAGACAGCCGACTGTCACGTGGTCGTGTCGGTGGTCGGTGTCTCGGACCTCAGATGAGCAACGTCCTACTCCGTTTCGGCGGCAATGGGGCGCTCACGACGCTACGGACGGCCGCCGCCGCCCGCAACCGAATAAGGAGCGGGGGTCAGCGGGAACCGCGCATCAGCTCGGCCAGGCCGTGGTCCATGTCCAGGTAGTGGTGCTCCAGACCCAACGGGACGAGTGCGGCGGCGCGGTCCAGGAACCGCTGGAGTTCGGCCGTCACCATCAGGACGATCGCCACCCCCTCGGCCGCGTGGAACTCGATGGTCGTCCGGTCCCCGTCGTACGGACGCACCCGGACGTCGCCGCTGCCCGACGGCTGCCGGACACCGGCCGCCAGCAACTCGCGGGCGAAGGTCCACGAGACCTCGACGCCCTCCAGGGTGGCGAGCGCGGGGAAGGCCATGCGGACGGCGAAGGGATCGGCCCGGTCGTAGCAGAGGGTGACGGGCACGGTCTCGACCTTCGGCGCGGTGGCGATCAGTCGGGCCTGCACGGCCTGCTCGATGACAGTGATCAAGGCTCGCTCCCTTGCGGCGGATCTGCTGCCGGACTGTGGGGTGGAGTCCGGCAACCGGATAGACGCCGGAATCGGCACATCCGTGCATGCGGGATGACGTGAGCTGTGTCACCGATTGGCCGGAACTCGCCCGTGTGATCGCACAGAGTGACGGCGGGTGGACGATGCGCCAAGGACCGGTGGTCGGACCGCCGGACCCCGGGGCCCCGGATTAAGTCCTGTTCCCGCTCACTCCACAGGACCAAGGTCGCCCGGAAGTGCCACGGACGGCCCAGTGAGGCGCCCTGGACGGAGATCGCGGGGTGCGTTAGCTTCCGGCGCCATGAGACTTCTGGGAGTTGGCATGTGCGCGGCAGCCCTGTTGGTGGGGTCGGTGGCCGCCCCGGTACAGGCGGACACCGGCGCCCCGGCGTCCGCCGGAACGGGCTTACGGGGCCTCGGCTGGTCCGTGAAGGCCACCGACAAGGACTCCCGCTTCCGGGGCCTGGCCGCTGTCGACCGGAGCACCGCCTGGGTCGCCGGCTCGAAGGGCGTGGTGCTGCGCACGGTCGACGGCGGCCGCACCTGGCGAGACGTGTCGCCGCCCGGGGCCGTCGCCGAGGGCTTGGAGCTGCGCGACATCGAGGCCTTCGACGCCCGCCGGGCGGTCGCCCTGTCCATCGGGGAGGGCGAGGCGTCCAGGGTGCTGCGGACCGAGGACGGCGGAGCCACCTGGACCGAGGCCTTCCGCAACCCCGATCCGCGGGCCTTCTACGACTGCCTGACCTTCTTCGACTCCCGCCACGGCCTGGCCATGAGCGACCCGGTGGACGGCAAGTTCCGGATCCTGGCCACCGATGACGGCGGCCGCAACTGGCGGGTCCTGCCGGACACCGGAATGCCGGCCGCGCTCCCCGGCGAGGCCGGGTTCGCGGCGAGCGGCCAGTGCCTGGTCTCCTCCGGCCCGCGCGACGTCTGGCTGGCCACCGGCGGCGGTGCGACGGCCCGCGTACTGCACTCCGCCGACCGCGGCCGGACCTGGCGGGCCGCCGACGCCACGGTTCCCGCGGGGGACCCCGCGCGCGGGGTCTTCGCCCTCGCCTTCCGCGACCGTACGACGGGCCTCGCCGTCGGCGGCGACTACCGCACCGGCCAGGCCTCCCCGCAGGCCGCCGCCCGCTCCGCCGACGGGGGCCGCGGCTGGCGCCAGGCCGCGACGCCGCCGCCCGGCTACCGGTCGGGCGTCACCTGGTACCCGTACGGGCGGTCCACCGCCCTCGCGGTCGGCCCCACCGGAACGGACGTCACCACCGACGCGGGCCGCACCTGGCGGGCGCTCGACACCGGCTCCTTCGACACCGTCGACTGCGCGTCCGACGGCGGCTGCTGGGCGGCGGGGGAGAAGGGACGGGCGGCCCGGCTGGAGCGGCACTGAGGTTCCCGCACCCCGCCCGCGGGCCGATCAGGACGTCGGGGCCGGGGGACCGTTGAACAGGTCCATGCCGGGATAACGGGCGGCGGTGAAGCCGGCGGCCTGGTAGACGGGTTCCCCGTCGGAGCTGGCGTGCAACTGGACGTGGTCGATGCCCAGCCCGTCCAACCAGGTGACCAGGGCGTCGACGATCCGCCGACCGTGGCCGCGCCCGCGGGCGGCCGCGTCCGTGACGATGCCGTCGAGGTAACCCCGCCGGCCGTCGGGCCGCCGGGGGCCGGGCAGGTGGTACGTGACCCAGGCCATGCCGGTGGCGAGCAACGGTTCTCCGGGCGCACCGCCGACGACCAGGCAGTGCACGTCGGGGCGGCCGGTGAGCCGCTCGCGGAACCAGTCCGCGGCCACCTCACGCCACGGCGCGTCGTCGGGGCCCGGATCCACTCCGAGCGAGTCGAGCGCGACGGCGCGCAGGCGTATCAGCTCGGGGATGTCGGCCGGGTCGGCGGCGCGGGGTCGCATGAGGGTGCTCCAGGGTTCTCGTGCCGGGCCGGGCGCGGCCGGGACGTGCGGCGCCCGGTCGGTCCGGGCGGGGCGGCGGCCGGCCGTGCGCCGCACGGCCGGGGGAGGCGGTGCGGGGGAGTGGCGGACGGTGTCACGCGGGATCCGGTGGCGGCCCGTGGCCCGGCCGGGGCCCCGGACCGCCCATCCGCGCCGGCCGGCGCGGGTCGGAGTCCGCCCGCGGGTTCCTCGCGGCAGCGGTCAGGGCGCCGGGTTCTCGCGGACCGTGGAGAGGTCCGCCGAGGTCCTCGTGGCGAGGAACTCGGTGATCCGGTAGGCGCAGACGCCGGAGACCGCGAAGGGGTCCCCGGACGCGATCTCCTCGATCTCGGCGCGCGAGACGCCGCCGGCCAGGATGACGCCGCCGTCGCGCGGCACCTTGCGGCCGGAGGCGAGGAAGACGCCGGCCGCGTAGTGGCCGTCCAACCAGGCGACGTGCGCGTCCATCTGCTCCTCGACGGCTTCGACGGGGGCGGTGTAGGTGAGCTCCATGACGAACATGATCGCCAGGCTACTCTCGGACCATCATGACGACTGTGAAGACCCCCGCCGACGAGGCCGAGGCCCGGGCGATACAGGACGAACTGCGCCACCAGGTCGTGCTCACCGAGACCGGCCCGCCACCCGGCGCGGGCCTGGTCGCCGGAGTCGACGTCGCCTACGACGACGCGCGCGACCTCGTCGCGGCCGCGGCCGTCGTCCTGGACGCCGCCACCCTCGCGGTCGTGGCCGAGTCCACCGCCGTCGGGCACGTCAGCTTCCCCTACGTACCCGGACTCCTCGCGTTCCGTGAACTGCCCACCGTGCTCGCCGCGCTGGAGTCCCTTCCCGTCACGCCCGACCTCGTGGTCTGCGACGGCTACGGGCTCGCCCACCCGCGGGGCTTCGGCCTCGCCTGCCACCTCGGCGTGGTCACCGGGCTGCCCAGCATGGGCGTCGCCAAGAACCCCTTCACCTTCACCTACGAGGAGCCGGGCGCCCGGCGCTCCGACGCCGCCCCGCTGCTGGCGGCCGACGGGGCCGTGGTCGGCCGGGCCCTGCGCACCCAGGACGGGATCAAGCCGGTCTACGTGTCCGTCGGGCACCGGATCACGCTGGACAACGCCTGCGCCCACGCCCTGGCGCTGAGCCCCCGCTTCCGGATCCCCGAGACCACCCGGCACGCCGACTCGCTGTGCCGCCGCGCCCTGCGCGACGCGACCGGCTGACGGGTCGACCGGCCGGCCCGATCGCTGCGACCGCCCGACCGCCCGACCGCCGCACCCGGCGGGGCCCGACGCCGCGCCGGGCCGCCGCGGCGCTGACGGTCGGCCGGGGGCCGGTCCACGCCCGGCCCCCGCCCCGACCGGCTCAGTCCTCCGCCGCCACCCGGAAGCGGATGCCCGCCTTCTGCAGCCGGTCCAGCAGGGCGTCGCCCATCGCCACCGTCGTGGTCAGCTGACCGGCGGCGTCCGGCAGGGCGTCGTGGGCCAGGCACAGCGCGGACTCGGCCAGCATCTTCGCCGTCTCCCCGTAGCCCGGGTCGCCGCCGGAGACCTCGGTGAACACCCGCCGTCCCCCGCCCTCCCCGACGAAGCGGACGGTGAACCAACTGCGCGCCCGCCGCTCCGCGTCCGGGCCGCTGCCCGGCTCCCAGCGGCCCATCAGCCACCTGCGGGCCGCCGGGACCTGCGCCAGCGCCGCCACCGCGCCCACTGCGGCCGTACCGCCGACCGCGACCGGCAGGTGCCGCACCGCTGCGAAGTGCCGGTAGCGGAAGTCCGGCCCGTAGCGCGCCAGCGCGGCCGCCGACCGGGCCACGACCGCCGGGTCGAGGGTGGGCAGCGGCAACGCCCAGGAACCGGTCTCCCGACTGAACCGGGGGGCGCCCACGGGCCCCCGTACGCGGCGCCCCGGCAGCCGGGGCTCGTGCAGCCGGCGGGCCCGGGCCGCGGCCAGGGTCTGCGGGCCCCGGCCCAACGCGGTCAGCGCGGAGGCCAGGGTGCCGCCGGAGAACAGGGCGTTGGAGCGGACGAAGCCGTCCACCCGCAGCGGCACGCCCTCGGGCAGCCGGTTCACGGTGAACCAGGCCCCGAGGTCGGCGGGAATCGAGTCGAAGCCGCAGGCGTGCACCAGCCGCGCCCCCGTTTCCCGGGCCCGCGCGTCGTGGGCCACGTACATCCGGTCGACGAACTCCGGCTCACCGGTGAGGTCGACGTAGTCGGTGCCCGCCTCGGCGCACGCCTCGACCAGCTCCGCCCCGTACCAGACGTACGGGCCCACGGTTGTGGCCAGCACCCTGGTGGAGGCGGCCAGTTCGTGCAGGGCCGCGCCGTCCGAGGCGTCCGCCCGCAGCAGCGGCAGGTCCGCGCAGGCCGGGTTCAGGGCGGCGAGCCGCTCGCGCAGCCGCTCCAGCTTGCCGAGGTCGCGCCCGGCGAGGGCCCACCGGCAGCCGGTCGGGGCGTGCACGGCGAGGTACTCGGCGGTCAGGGCCCCCACGAAGCCGGTCGCGCCGAAGAGTACGACGTCGTGGGCCCGTTGTGGACGGTCGTTCGGGACGTGCTCGTTCATGAACCGCTCCTCCCAGCTGGTATCGGTGGCTGAGGCTAGCGTGGGAACCGACTGTCCGTACGAGCAGGTGTGACCTGCGGTAAGTGGGAGGCGTCGATGAGGGCTGCGGTGCGCAGGTGGGAGGCGGTGCGGGAGTTCGCGCTGGGGCTGCCGGAGGCCGTGGAGGAGCACCCGTGGGGCCCCGAGGACGCGGTGGTGAAGGTCAACAGGAAGATCTTCGTCTTCCTGGGGAACGCGGACGGACCCCAGGCTCCCGGCGTGTCCGTGAAGCTCAAGGACGAGGCGCTGCACGGCCATGCGATGACGGCCCCGGGGGCGGAGCCCACGGGGTACGGGCTCGGCCGGGCCGGCTGGGTCTCCGTGCCGCTCGGGGAGAAGGGGGCGCCGACGGCCGAGGTGCTGTGCGAGTGGGTGGAGGAGAGCTACCGGACGGTCGCGCTCAAGCGACACGTGAAGGAGCTGGACGCGCGGATCGCGGAACGGGCCGGAGGCCAAAACGACTAAGCGCTTGCTCTTGTGCTGAGTGGAACACGTTCCTAGCATCGCTGGTGTTACATCGGTTGTGTCACACACTCGCACCAGGGACGCTGGGGGCTCGATGGCAGTGACGGGGTCAGGAACGGAACCGGGCGCGGTACCGGGCGCGGGCCCGGCCGCGGAGCCCGCGGCAGGGCCAGGGGTCGGTCCGGCCGCCGTCGGCGGCCCGCTCGCGGGCGTGCGCGTCGTCGAACTGGCGGGCATCGGCCCGGGCCCGTTCGCCGCCATGCTCCTCGCCGACCTGGGCGCGGACGTGGTCCGGGTGGACCGGCCCGGAGGCGGCGGCCTCGCGGTCGACCCGGCGTACGACGTCACCAACCGCAACAAGCGGTCCGTGCTGATCGACCTGAAGTCCGAGGACGGCCCCGCCCGGGTGCTCGACCTGGTCGAGCGCGCCGACGTGCTGATCGAGGGGTTCCGCCCCGGGGTCGCCGAGCGGCTCGGGGTCGGCCCCGCCGACTGCCACGCCCGCAACCCGGCGCTGGTCTACGGTCGGATGACCGGCTGGGGGCAGGAGGGGCCGCTCGCCCACACCGCCGGGCACGACATCGCCTACATCGCGGTCACCGGTGCCCTGGGCATGATCGGCGGCCCCGACGAGCCGCCTGCCGTACCCGCCAACCTGGTCGGGGACTACGCGGGCGGCTCGCTCTACCTCGTCATCGGCGTCCTCGCGGCGCTCCGACACGCCCGCACCCCCGACGGCGCCGGCCAGGTGGTGGACGCCGCGATCGTCGACGGCACCGCCCACCTCACCACGATGATCCACGGCATGGTCGCCGCGGGCGGCTGGCAGGACCGGCGCGGGGTCAACCTCCTCGACGGCGGCTGCCCCTTCTACGGCACCTACGAGACCTCCGACGGCGGCCACATGGCGGTCGGCGCGCTGGAGCAGCAGTTCTACGACACCTTCGTCGGCCTCCTCGGGATCGGCGACCGGGCGCCCGCCCGCAAGGACCTCGCCCGCTGGGGCGAGTTGCGCGAAGCGGTCGCCGCCCGCTTCAAGTCCCGTACGCGCGAGGAGTGGACCGCGGTCTTCGAGGGCACCGACGCCTGTGTGGCCCCCGTGCTGTCCCTGCGCGAGGCGCCGCACCACCCGCACCTCGCCGCCCGCGGCACCTTCACCGACTTCGGCGGAATCACCCAACCCGCCCCCGCGCCCCGGTTCTCCGCCACCCCCACCGCCGTCACCTCGGGCCCGGCGCGGCCGGGCGCCGACACCGGGTCGGTGGCCGCCGACTGGGACGTACCGGGCTTGCTCGGGAAGGAGTCCTGATGGAACTCTCGATGATGCTCGACTACGCGGGCGATCCGCGGCGGGCCGCCGACGGCGCGGCGGCCCTGGAGGCGGCCGGCCTCGACGCGCTGTGGGTCGCCGAGGCCTGGGGCTTCGACTCCCCGACGATCATGGGCTACCTGGCGGCGCGGACCGAGCGCATGAAGATCGGCTCGGCCATCGTCAACGTCTACTCCCGCACCCCGGCCCTCATCGCCCAGACGGCCGCCGGCCTCGACGCCCTCTCCGACGGCCGGGCCCTGCTCGGCCTCGGGGCGTCGGGCCCGCAGGTGGTGGAGGGCTGGCACGGCAGGACGTACGACCGGCCGATCGGCCGGACCCGGGAGACAGTCGAGCTGTGCCGGCGGATCTGGCGCCGCGAGACCATCGACCACCACGGCATCACCGACATGCCGCTGCCGCCCGAGAAGGGCGGCCGGCACGGCAAGCCGCTGAAGATCCTGACCCGGCCCGTCCGCGACCGGATCCCGGTGTACGTCGCCTCGCTCGGCCCGGCCAACGTGGCGATGACCGCCGAGATCGCCGACGGCTGGCTGCCGACCCTCTTCGTCCCCGAGAAGGCCGCCGCGGTGTGGGGCGGCGCGCTCGCCGAGGGCACGGCCCGGCGGGCGCCGGAACTCGGCCCGCTGGAAACCGTCGCGGGCGGCCTGCTGGCCATCGGCGAGGACGCCGCCGCCGCGCGGGACCTCGCCCGCCCGCAGATCGCCCTGTACGTCGGGGGCATGGGCGCGCCCGGCAAGAACTTCTACAACGACCTCGCCGTCGCCTACGGGTACGGCGAGGAGGCGCGCAGGATCCAGGAGCTGTACCTGTCCGGCCGCAAGCGCGACGCGGCCGCGGCCGTCCCGGACGAGTTCTGCGAGCTCATGACCCTGTGCGGACCCGAGGGCTACGTGCGCGACCGGATCGAGGCCTTCCGTGAGGCGGGCGTCACCATGCTCAACGTCACCCCCGTCGGCCCGGATCCGGCCCGTCTGATCGAAACCGTCAAGAACTGGCTCTAGGAGGCCCCCTGATGAAGCGCCGGATCTTCGACGCCGACCACGACGCGTTCCGCGAGACCGTCCGCACCTTCCTGACCAAGGAGGTGCTGCCGCACTACGAGCAGTGGGAGAAGGACGGCATCGTCAGCCGTGAGGCCTGGCTGGCCGCGGGCCGTCAGGGGCTGCTGGGACTGGCCGTCCCGGAGGAGTACGGCGGCGGCGGCAACACCGACTTCCGCTACGCCGCCGTGATGGCCGAGGAGTTCACCCGGGCCGGGACCCCGGGGCTCGCCATCGGCCTGCACAACGACATCATCGGCCCGTACCTGACCTCGCTGGCCACCGAGGAGCAGAAGCGTCGCTGGCTCCCCGGCTTCTGCTCCGGCGAGACCGTCACGGCCATCGCCATGACCGAGCCGGGCGCGGGCTCCGACCTCCAGGGCATCCGCACCACCGCCGAGGACCGGGGCGACCACTGGCTGCTGAACGGCTCCAAGACCTTCATCTCCAACGGCATCCTCGCCGACCTGGTCATCGTGGTCGCGAAGACGACCCCCGAGGGCGGCGCCCACGGCCTGTCCCTGCTCGTCGTCGAGCGCGGCGCCGAGGGCTTCGAGCGCGGCCGCAACCTCGACAAGATCGGTCAGAAGGCCCAGGACACCGCCGAGTTGTTCTTCAACGACGTCCGCGTGCCCAAGGAGAACCTGCTCGGCGAACCGAACGGCGCCTTCCTCCACCTGATGACCAACCTCGCACAGGAGCGGATGGGCATCGCCATGGCCGGCATCGCCGCCGCCGAACACCTGCTGGAGATCACCAGCACGTACGTGAAGGAACGGGAGGCCTTCGGCCGCCCCCTGTCCAAGCTCCAGCACATCCGCTTCGAGATCGCGGAGATGGCCACCGAGTGCGCCGTCACCCGTGCCTTCCTCGACCGCTGCATCACCGACCACTCCAACGGCGAACTGGACCACGTCCACGCCTCCATGGCCAAGTGGTGGGCCACCGAACTCCAGAAGCGGGTGGCCGACCGCTGTCTCCAACTGCACGGCGGTTACGGCTACATGACCGAATATCGGGTTGCCCGAGCCTTCACCGACGGCCGCATCCAGACCATCTACGGAGGCACGACCGAGATCATGAAGGAGATCATCGGCCGCTCCCTGCTGGACTGAACCCCCTGGAACCCCCTCCTTGGAACCCTCTCCTCGGAAACCCCTCCTTGGAAACCTCCGAAAGGCTTGACCAGTGAGCACCGAAGCTTACGTATACGACGCGATCCGCACCCCGCGCGGCCGCGGCAAGGCCAACGGCGCCCTGCACGGGACCAAGCCGATCGACCTGGTCGTCGGCCTCATCCACGCCCTGCGTGAGCGCAACCCCGGCCTGGACCCGGCCACCATCGACGACATCGTCCTCGGTGTCGTCGGCCCGGTCGGCGACCAGGGCTCGGACATCGCCCGGATCGCCGCCATCGCCGCCGGACTGCCCGACACCGTGGCGGGCGTACAGGAGAACCGCTTCTGTGCCTCCGGCCTGGAGGCCGTGAACATGGCCGCCGCCAAGGTCCGTTCCGGCTGGGAGGACCTGGTCCTCGCGGGCGGCGTCGAGTCGATGTCCCGCGTCCCGATGGCCTCCGACGGCGGCGCCTGGTTCGCCGACCCGATGACCAACTGGGACACCGGCTTCGTCCCGCAGGGCATCGGCGCCGACCTGATCGCCACCATCGGCGGATTCTCCCGCCGCGACGTGGACGAGTACGCCGCGCTCTCCCAGGAACGCGCCGCCGCGGCCGTCAAGGCGGGCCGCTTCGCGAAGTCCGTCGTCCCGGTCACCGACCGCAACGGCCTGGTCGTCCTGGACCACGACGAGTTCATCCGCCCCGGCACCACCGCCGACACCCTGGCCAAGCTCAAGCCCTCCTTCGCCGACATCGGTGACCTCGGTGGCTTCGACGCCGTCGCGCTGCAGAAGTACCACTGGGTCGAGAAGATCGACCACGTCCACCACGCGGGCAACTCCTCCGGCATCGTCGACGGCGCCTCGCTCGTCGCCATCGGCTCCCGCGAGGCGGGGGAGCGGGGCGGGTTGACCCCCCGCGCCCGGATCGTCTCGGCGGCCGTCTCCGGCTCCGAGCCCACCATCATGCTCACCGGCCCCGCCCCCGCCACCCGCAAGGCCCTCGCCAAGGCCGGGCTCACCATCGACGACATCGACCTCATCGAGATCAACGAGGCCTTCGCCGGCGTCGTGCTGCGCTTCGTCGCGGACATGGGCGTCTCCCTCGACAAGGTCAACGTCAACGGCGGCGCCATCGCGCTCGGCCACCCGCTCGGCGCGACCGGCGCGATGATCCTCGGCACGGTCATCGACGAACTGGAGCGCCAGGACAAGCGCTACGGGCTCGTCACCCTGTGCGTCGGTGGCGGCATGGGCGTCGCCACCATCGTCGAACGCCTCTGATCAGTCCTGTACCCACGCCCCCCGGACCTCCCGAAACGAAAGCAGTGACCATGAGCGAGTCCACCACGATCCGCTGGGAACAGGACGAGACCGGCGTCGTCACCCTGATCCTCGACGACCCCGACCAGTCCGCCAACACCATGAACCAGGCCTTCAAGGACTCCATCGCCGCGATCGCCGACCGCGCCGAGGCCGAGAAGGACTCCATCCGCGGCATCATCTACACCTCCGCGAAGAAGACCTTCTTCGCCGGCGGCGACCTCAAGGACATGATCCGGCTGCGGCCCGAGGACGCACGGCTCGCCTTCGACACCGGCACCGAGATCAAGCGCTCGCTGCGCCGCATCGAAACCCTCGGCAAGCCCGTCGTCGCCGCCATCAACGGAGCGGCCCTCGGCGGCGGTTACGAGATCTGCCTCGCCTCCCACCACCGCGTCGCGCTCGACGCGCCCGGCTCGAAGATCGGCCTGCCCGAGGTCACCCTCGGCCTGCTGCCCGCCGGCGGCGGCGTCACCCGTACCGTCCGCCTCATGGGCATCGCCGACGCGCTGCTCAAGGTCCTGCTCCAGGGCACCCAGTACAACCCGGCCCGAGCCCTGGAGAACGGGCTGGTCCACGAACTGGCCGCCGACCGCGAGGAGATGCTGGCCAAGGCCCGCGCCTTCATCGACGCCAACCCGCAGTCGCAGCAGCCGTGGGACGTACCCGGCTACAGGATCCCCGGCGGCACCCCGTCCAACCCGCGGTTCGCGGCCAACCTCCCGGCCTTCCCCGCCAACCTGAAGAAGCAGCTGAACGGCGCCCCGTACCCGGCGCCGCGCAACATCCTGGCCTGCGCCGTAGAGGGCTCCCAGGTGGACTTCGAGACCGCGCTGACCATCGAGGCCCGGTACTTCACCGAGCTGGTCACGGGCCGGACCGCCAAGAACATGATCCAGGCGTTCTTCTTCGACCTCCAGGCCGTCAACGCCGGTCGCAGCCGCCCCGACGGCGTCGAGCCCCGCAAGGTCCGCAAGGTCGCCGTGCTCGGCGCGGGCATGATGGGCGCCGGCATCGCCTACTCCTGCGCCCGCGCGGGCATCGAGGTGGTGCTCAAGGACGTCACCCCCGAGGCCGCCGCCAAGGGCAAGGCGTACTCCGAGAAGCTCCTCGACAAGGCGCTCTCCCGGGGCCGCACCACCGAGGCGAAGCGCACCGAACTCCTCGCCCGGATCACCCCCACCGCGGACCCCGCCGACCTGGCCGGCTGCGACGCCGTGATCGAGGCCGTCTTCGAGGACACCTCCCTCAAGCACAAGGTGTTCCAGGAGATCCAGGACGTCATCGCGCCCGACGCGCTGCTCTGCTCCAACACCTCGACCCTGCCGATCTCCGGCCTCGCCGAGGGCGTGAAGCGCCCCGCCGACTTCATCGGCCTGCACTTCTTCTCGCCCGTCGACAAGATGCCCCTCGTCGAGATCATCAAGGGCGAGCGGACCGGGGACGAGGCCATCGCCCGTGCCTTCGACCTGGTCCGCCAGATCAACAAGACGCCGATCGTCGTCAACGACTCGCGCGGCTTCTTCACCTCGCGGGTCATCGGCCAGTTCATCAACGAGGGCGTCGCGATGGTCGGCGAGGGCATCGAGCCCGCCTCGATCGAGCAGGCCGCCGCCCAGGCCGGTTACCCGGCCAAGGTGCTCTCCCTCATGGACGAGCTCACCCTCACCCTTCCGCGCAAGATCCGCAACGAGACCCGCAAGGCCTTCGAGGCCGAGGGCCGCGCCTGGGCCGAGCACCCGGCCGACACCGTCATCGACCGGATGGTCGACGAGTTCTCCCGCCCCGGCCGCAGCGGCGGCGCGGGCTTCTACGAGTACGACGAGGCCGGCAAGCGCGCCCGCATCTGGCCGGGCCTGCGCGAGCACTTCACCAAGGACGGATACGAGATCCCCTTCGAGGACATGAAGGAGCGGATGCTGTTCTCCGAGGCCCTGGACACCGTCCGCTGCCTCGACGAGGGCGTCCTCACCTCGATCGCCGACGCCAACATCGGCTCCATCATGGGCATCGGCTTCCCCGCCTGGACCGGCGGCGTGATCCAGTACGTCAACGGCTACGAGGGCGGCCTGCCCGGCTTCGTGGCACGCGCCCGCGAACTCGCCGAGAAGTACGGCGAGCGGTTCACCCCGCCCGCCTCCCTCGTGGCGAAGGCCGAACGCGGCGAGACGTACGCCGACTGAGCGCCGACGGCGCGTACGGCCGTCCCGGCCCCGACCCCGGGACCGGGACGGCCGTACGCGGGTAGGGCCTACCGGGCGTCGCGCAGCACCGCGAAGGCGCCGCGCCGCTCGGCGCCGTCGGGGGCGGACCAGCGGGCCAGTACCTGCCCGCGCACGTCCTCCCCGGCGGCGGCCCCCGGCCGCAGGACCCGGGCCAGGGTCAGGGTCACCGGCGCCCCCTGCGCCGAAGCCAGGACGGTGGAGTCGGCGCCGTCCGTCACCTTCGCCGCCGCGGCCGGGACGTCGGCGACGGTACGCACCTCCACCGTCGGGTCGGGGGCGTCGCTCTCGCTCTGCGCCTGCGCCTCGGCGCGGCCCGCCAACAGCGCGAGCAACTGGCCGACCAGAACGGGGTCGTGAGCCCCGTCGTAGACCCAGCGCTTGCCGAGCACCCCGTGCTCCATGGTCCCGATCAGGCCGGCCTCAGCGCCGTCGAGCGGGGCTCCGCGGTAGGTGAGCGGCGTCAGGTAGGCCGGTGCGGCCCCGTCGGCGCCGTCGGTGACGACCAGGAACTCGATGCCGACCTCGCCCTCGGGGTCGTCGAGCCGGAACCCGCCCGCCCTGGCGAGCTCCGGGGTGGCCGTGGCGCCCCGGTACCAGGGCCGCGACGGGAGCCAGGCGGCGAGGAGTTCGACCTTGGTCGGGGTCAGTGTGGTGTGGTGGATGACTGCCATGATCGCGAAACTACTCGTGCCGCCGGTCCCGCGCGAGGACTTCGACCTCAGCCCGGCCCGGGGGCGAACGCCGCGCGCAGTTCCTCCTTCAGGGACCGTTGGAAGGCCGTCACCAGTGCCTGCACCACCATCGGCTGCATGTGCGCGGACAGCGCCTTCATCGACTCCACCCGCTCGGGATCGCTCTCGCCCTCGGTGAACGGCCCCCACACCTCGTCGCGGAACAGGGTCGTCAGCTGGTGCGCCGCCGTCCGCGCGTGCTCCAGCAGCAACTTCCGGGCCACCAGGATCGTCTCGTGCGCGATCGGCACGTCGAGGAGCGCCACCCCCAGCCGCAGCAGGCCCGGATCGACGCGGAACCCGTCGCCCGAGGCGGCCACCACGTTCATCGCGGCCAGCCGGCGCAGGTCCCCGTCCGTCAGGTCCCGTCCGGCCCGCCGCTCCAGCTCGGTGCGCGACACCTCCTCGGCCGCGTCCGGGGCCCAGGTGGCCACCAGGGCCCGGTGGATGGCCAGGTCGTGCGCGCTCAGGTCGTCGGGCAGCGCGTCCAGGTAGCGCTGGATCGCGGACAGGGTCATGCCCTGGTGCTGCAGCTCCTCGATCAGGGCCAGCCGGGACAGGTGCTCCGGGCCGTAGTGCCCCACCCGACGGGGTCCGATCACGGGAGGGGGCAAAAGCCCGCGCGTGCTGTAGAACCGTACGGTGCGGACGGTGACGCCGGCCTTCGACGCCAGCTCGTCGACGGTGAGCATCGGCTCGGTTGCCCGGTCGGCCATCGTCTGCGCCTCGCTCTCTGCTCCACAGCTTGGGTTCAACAGTATTGCTGTCGCACCAACGATGTGAAACGGCCAGGAGCTGCCCATGACCACGAACCTGCGACTGCCCGGACAACCCGGAGAGATCACCCTCCCCGCCCTGCTCGCACGCAACGCCGCCGAACACGGCTCCCTCGCCGCGCTGTCCTGGCGCGAGGGGACGGACTGGCGGACCCTCACCTGGAGCGAGGTCCGCCGCAAGGTCGCCGTCCTCGCCTCCGGGTACGCCGCCCTCGGCGTCGAGCGCGGCGAACACGTCCTGCTGATGATGGGCAACCGGCCCGAGCACTGGCTCACCGACCTCGCCCTCGTCCACCTCGGCGCCGTCCCCGTCACCGTGTACGGAACCTCCGCACCCGAACAGATAGCCCACATCGCCCGCCACAGCCGGGCCCGGCTGGCCGTCGTCGAGGGCGCCCGCGAACTCGCCCGGTGGGAACCGCTGCTGGCCGACGCCTCCGTCCCCCTGGAGCGCCTCGTCGTCGCCGAGGCTGCCCAGGCGGGCCCGCACCGCACCTACGGGTCGCTGCACGCGAGCGGTGCCCGCCTGCACCGCGCCGACGCCTTCGAGAAGGCCTGGCAGGAGACCCGCCCCGAGGACCCGCTGACCGTCGTCTACACCTCCGGGACCACCGGGGACCCCAAGGGCGTCCGCCTGACCCACCGCAACATCCTGCTCCAGGCCGTCCGCCTCGACCGGAACACGGACCTGCCCGAACACGCCGAGCACATCTGCTACCTGCCCTTCGCCCACATCGCGGAGCGGATCCTCGGCATCTACCTGCCGCTGCTGCGCGCCGCCCACGTCCGGCTCGTCGGCGACCCCACCGCCGTGGCCGCGGCGGTCCGGGAACTGCACCCCGTGCAGTTCTTCGGGGTGCCCCGGGTGTGGGAGAAGCTCGCCGCCGGCGTCCGGGCGGTCCTCGCCCAGCTGCCGGTGGAACAACAGCGGGCCATCGACGGGGCGGGGGACCTGGCCCGCGCCCGGGCCGGCCACCGCGAACGCGGGGAGGACGTGCCGGCCGAGCTCGAAGCCTCGTACGCCGAGGCGCGCGAGCGCGTGCTGGAGCCGCTGCTGCGCCTGGCCGGGCTGGACCGGCTCGTGTGGACGGCCAGCGCCACCGCGCCGATGCCGATCGACGTGGTGCGCTTCTGGGCGGGCTGGGGGATCACCATCATGGACGCCTGGGGGCTGACCGAGACCTCCGGCGTGTGCACCGTCAACAGCCCCGACGACTTCCGGCTGGGCTCGGTGGGCCGTCCCATCGACGGGCTGGAACTGCGCGTGGCCGAGGACGGGGAGATCCTCACCCGGGGCGAGACCGTCTTCGCCGGTTACCTGCGGCCCGACGGATCGGTGGAGGACGCGTCCGACGCCGACGGCTGGTTCCCGACCGGGGACATCGGCCGGATCGACGCGGACGGCTTCCTGTGGCTGACCGACCGCAAGAAGGAACTGATCATCACCTCGAACGGGAAGAACGTGTCCCCGGCCCTGGTGGAGAACACCGTCAAGGAGCATCCGCTGATCGGCCAGGCCCTGGTGCACGGCGACGGCCGCTCCTACCTCGTCGCCCTGCTGGTCCTCGACCCCGAACTGGCACCGGGCTGGGCCGCCGCCCGCGGCATCGAGGCCGCTTCCCTCGACGAGCTCGCCGGGCACCCGGCGGTCCTGGACGAGGTCGCCCGCGCCGTCGAGTCCGCCAACGCCCGCCTCAACCGCACCGAGCAGATCAAGCGGTTCCGGCTGCTCGCCGCGGAGTGGGGGCCGGAGTCCGGTGAGCTCACGCCGTCGCTGAAGCTGCGCCGCCGCGTCGTCCGGGAGAAGTACGGAGCCCTGATCGAGGGGCTGTACGAAGCTCCGTAACCCGGACGGCCCACCCGGTGGGCGGGGCCGCGCCCACCGGGTGAGGGTGGGGAAATGTCGACACGTTCCCCCGGGCCTCCGGGCCCGCCCGCCGGGACGGGGTGACGGTCCGTGGGAGTGCTGCGTGACCATCCCGAACTGGCCCTGTTCCTCTGCCTGGCCGCCGGCTACCTCGTGGGCAAGCTGCGGGTCGGCCCGATCACGCTCGGCGGCATCTGCGGCACGCTGATCGTCTCGCTGCTGCTGGGCGCCTGGGCCCACATCGAGATCTCCGCCGACGTCAAGACGATCTTCTTCGCGTTGTTCATCTTCGCCCTCGGCTACCTGGCGGGCCCGCAGTTCTTCGCGAACCTCAACCGCAAGAGCATGCGCTTCTTCGCGCTCTGCCTCATCGAGCTGGTCTGCGTGCTCGGCCTCGCCTACCTGCTGGCGAAGGCCTTCGACCTGGACGTCGGCACCGCCTCCGGCATCCTGGCCGGCGCCGCCACCGAATCGGCCGTCGTCGGCACCGCCACCGAGGCCATCGCCAAACTGCCCGACCTGACCGCGGAGCAGATCACCACCTACCAGGGCCACGTGGCCACCGCCTACACGGTCTGCTACCTCTTCGGCCTGGTCACCATCGTGATCTACACCAGTCAGATCATGCCGATGCTGCTGCGCGTCAACCTGCGCGACGCCTCCCGCGAGCTGTGGGAGCGGATGCGCGGGGGCGGGGCGGCCCTGGAGAGCGACGAACGGGAGGCGCTGCCCGGCCTGGTCGGACGGACCTACCTGGTCACGACCGCCGACGGGCGTACGGTCGGCGACCTGGAGGCCGGCTTCGGCGGCCGGGTCACGGTGGAGGCCGTCAAACGCGGCTCCAGGGCGCTGACCCCCGCACCGGACCTCGCGCTCACCCTCTCCGACCTGGTCCTGATCGTCGGCCGCCGCTCGAACACCATCGAGGCGGGCCGCGCCATCGGCCCGGAGACCCCCGGCATCCCGGGCGTGGACACCCCGCTCGTCACCAGTCAGATCGCGGTGACCGACCGATCCGTCTCCGGCAAGACCATCGACCGGATCGTCCACGAGCACCCGGAGTTCACCCGCAGCGGCGTGTACGTCACCGACGTGCTCCGCGGCGACCAGAACCTGCCGGCCACCCCCGAGACCGTCATCGAACGCGGCGACGTCGTCACCCTCGTCGGCGCCCGCTCCGGCCTGAACAAGATCGTCGCGAAGATCGGCACCGTCGCGAAGAACGACTCCACCGACTTCGTCTACCTCGGGCTCGGCATCGCCGCCGGCTCCCTCCTCGGCCAGGTCGTCGTCCGCTTCGGAGGCGTCCCGCTCTCGCTGGGCACCGGCGGCGGCTGCCTGGTCTCCGGACTGCTCTTCGGCTGGTTCCGCTCCCGCCGCCAGACCTTCGGCGCGTTCCCTCCCCAGGCCGCGACCACCATCAAGGACATGGGCCTCGCGGTGTTCATCGCCTGCACCGGCCTCACCTCCGGCCCGCAGGCCTGGCCGCTGCTCAAGGAGTACGGGGCGCTGCTGCCCTTCGCCGGGATCGCCATGGTCCTCGTACCGGCCACGCTCTCGCTCGTCATCGGCCGCAAGCTCCTGAAGATCGAACCACCCCTGCTGATCGGAGCGATCGCCGGCCAGCAGTGCTCCACCCCGGCCATCACCTCCGTCACCCAGGTGGCGCAGAGCTCCGTACCGATGCTCGGCTACACGATCACCTACGCCCTGTCCAACTTCCTGCTGCCCCTGACCGGTCCGATCCTCGTCGGGATCCTCGGCGCCTGAGCCCCGTACACCACCGGATGGCACCCACATGATCGACTTCCTGAACCGGAACATCTTCCAGCCCCACCCCGAGCTGCTGGTCTTCCTCACGGTGGCCGTCGGGTTCCTCGCCGGCAAGCTCCGCTACAAGGCGATCGCCCTCGGCGCCGTGACGGGCTGCCTGATCGTGGGCCTGGTCTTCGGAGCGCAATTCAAGATCACCATCGACGGGACCGTGAAGAACCTCTTCTTCACGATGTTCCTCTTCGCCCTCGGCTACAAGGTCGGACCCCAGTTCTTCCGGGGGCTGAAGAAGGACGGCCTGCCACAGGTCATCAACGCCGTCATCGTCTGCGTGACCGGCCTGCTGGTCTGCTGGGGGTTCGCCTCCTTCCTCGGCTACGGGCCGGGCCTCAGCGCGGGCCTGCTGGGCGGGGCGCTGACCCAGTCGGCCGTCATCGGTGTCGCCCAGGACGCAATCGGCAACCTGCCGGGCCTGTCCGCCGACCAGATCAAGGAGCAGGAGAACCTCGTCGCCGTGGGCTACGCGGTCACCTATCCGCTCGGCACCATCCTCTGCGCGATCCTGCTGGCCTCGATCCTGCCCCGGATCTACCGTCGGGACCTGGCCGCCGAAAGCGCCAGGCTCGCGGTCGAGATGGACGCGCCCGCCGACGACCCGGACCTGCACGAGGGGTACTACGAGGTCGTCCTGCGCGCCTACACCATGGTCATGCCGGACCTGGTGGGCCGCACCATCGAGGACTTCGAACAGCAGCAGAAGGCGCTCGGCCGCCGCATCTACATCACCCGGATCCGCCGCGACGGCGCGATCATCGACCACACCCAGCAGACCGCCCTGCGCGAGGGCGACGTGGTGGCGGTCTCCGCCCTGCGCGACTCCCTGGTGGCGTTCGACGCGCGCAGCCACGTCGGCCCCGAGACCGACGACGTCGAGCTGCTGGGCTACCAGACCGAGACCCTGCACGTGGTGGTCTCCGAGAAGGCCCAGTTGGGCCGGACCATCGCCGAACTCCGCGCCGAACCGTTCATGGTCGGCGTGTACATCGACAAGCTGTACCGGGCGGGCGCCGAGTTCCCCTACCGGCTCAGCACCCCCGTCGAGCGCGGTGACACGGTGATCCTGTCGGGGCCGAAGCGGCTCGTGGACCCGGCCGGCGCGGCACTCGGCAAGCCGGTGCCGACGAGCTTCGCCACCGACATGATCTGGGTGGGCCTCGGCATCTTCCTCGGCGGCTGCCTGGGCATCCCCGCCCTCACCGCCGGCGGCGTGCCGATCTCCCTGTCCACCTCGGGCGGCGCACTGATCATGGGCCTGGTGTTCGGCTGGATCCGGGGCAAGTACCCGACCTACGGGAACGTCCCGCCCGGCGCCCAGTGGTTCATGGACACCTTCGGGCTCTGCCTCTTCGTCGCGGTCGTCGGCATCAACGCCGGGCCGAGCTTCACCAGCGGACTGGCCCTGGCCGGCTGGGGCCTGCTGCTCTTCGGGGCCGTCGCCACCCTGATCCCGCTGATCGTCGGGTTCCTCGTGGGCCACCACATCCAGAAGATCCGCTTCCCGATCCTGATGGGCGTCCTCGCGGGCGGCCAGACCACCACCGCGGCGATCGGCGCCGTCGTCGAACAGTCCAAGTCCCAGGTGCCGGTGCTCGGCTACACGATCCCCTACGCCATCAGCAACGTGCTGCTGACCATCTGGGGTGCCGTCATCGTCCTCCTCCACCACTGACCCCGCACCGATCGCCGCGCACCGTCCGACCCGCACCGTCTACGTAAGGAACCACCGTGCCGGAGACCAGCTTCAGCCGCGAGGAGATCCAGTCCTTCGCCCAGCTCAGCCCCTTCGAGCTCAAGGACAAGTTCATCCAGCTCGCCACGGCGGCCCAGGAGGGCAAGCCGGGCCAGAAGGAGACCACCGCCCGCGCCATGCTCAACGCGGGCCGCGGCAACCCCAACTGGATCGCCACCGGACCGCGCGAGGCGTTCTACGCGCTCGGCTACTTCGCCCTCGACGAGTCCCGTCGCGTCTGGACCGCCGACAACCTCGGCGGGATGCCGGAGAAGAAGGGCATCGGCGGTCGCTTCGAGTCCTGGGTGCGCCGCCACCCCGAACTCCCGGGCGTCGAGATGCTGTCCGCCTGCGTCCAGTACGCCCTGACGCGCTGGCCGTTCGACAAGGACGCCTTCATCCACGAGCTGACCGACGCGATCACCGGCGACAACTACCCCGTCCCGGACCGGATGCTGACCCACGCCGAGCACGTCGTCCGCGGCTACGTCTCCGACGAGATGTTCGACGAGCGGCCCCCGCACGACACCCTCTCGCTCTTCGCCACCGAGGGCGGCACGGCCGCCATGTGCTACATCTTCGACTCCCTGATGAAGAACGGGATCCTCCACAAGGGCGACAAGATCGCCCTGCTGACCCCGGTGTTCACCCCGTACATCGAGATCCCCGAACTCGACACCTTCGAGTTCGAGGTGGTCAACGTCTCCGCGAGCCTGTTCGCCGAGACCGGGGTGCGCCAGTGGCGCTACCCGGAGGAGGAGGTCGCCAAGCTCGCCGACCCGGCCGTCAAGCTCGTCTGCCTCGTGAACCCGAGCAACCCGCCGTCCCTGGCGCTCAGCGACCGGGTCGCCGACCAGATCAAGGAGATCGTGGCCGGCCCCAACCCCAACCTGCTGATCGTCACCGACGACGTCTACGGCACCTTCGTGCCCGGCTTCCGCTCCCTCGCCGCCGAACTCCCGCGCAACACCCTGCTCGTGTACTCGTACTCCAAGCACTACGGCTGCACGGGCTGGCGGCTCGGAGTCATCGGCCTGCACGACGACAACGTCATCGACGAGATGATCGCGGCGTTCCCCCAGGAGCAGAAGGACCGCCTCGCCAAGCGGTACGGGACGCTGACCCTGGACCCCGGCTCCATCCGCTTCATCGACCGGTTGGTCGCCGACTCCCGGTCCGTCGCGCTCAACCACACCGCCGGCCTGTCGTTGCCGCAGCAGACGATGATGGTGCTCTTCTCCCTCTTCGACATGCTCGACGAGGGCCAGGCCTACAAGGCCCGCATCCGGCAGATCGTCCACCGGCGCCTGGACCTCCTCCTGGAGGGCGCCCAGATGAAGATCAGCGAGGACGACAAGCGGGCCGGCTACTACATCGAGCTGGACCTGCTCGCCGAGGCCGAACGGGTCCACGGCAAGGACTTCGCCGACTTCCTGGAGAGGAACTACGAACCGGTCGACCCGCTGTTCCGGCTCGCCGAACAGACCTCCGTCGTCCTCCTCAACGGTGGCGGCTTCGACGGCCCCCAATGGTCGGTCCGGGTGTCCCTGGCCAACCTCGACGACCTCGACTACCTGAAGATCGGCCACCACCTGAGGGCGATCTTCAACGACTACGCCGAGGAATGGCAGCGTTCCAAGGCCGCCGGCTGACCACCGCGGGTGCCCGCCCCGGGGCGGGCACCCGTACGCCGGAGGTGACGGACGGGAGGACGGTCGGCCGTCGGCGCGGGAAGCTCGGGGTCCGTACCCGGCGGCCCGCGATCCGTCCGGGACGGGAGCGTGCGTGACACCGCCTCCCCCGACTTCTGCTGCGCGGCGTGCGAAGACGCCGACGAGGCTGCCGGTCCGAGGGGGTTCCGGCCCTGCCCGATCAGGCCTTAGCGGCCGATCACCGGGTAGTGGTCCGACAGGTTGTCGTAGGTGTAGGACGTGCCCCAGCTGGAGACCGTCCACGGCGTCGACTGTTCCTTGACGACGTTGTTCTCCCAGCCCGCCGGGCGGGCGTTGCCCTTGCGGTACAGGACGTAGTCCAGGTCCTCGCGCGGGTCCGTCGGGTAGCGGTACTTCGCGATCGAGTTGAGCGCCGTGTCGAAGGAGTACGTGTGCCCGGTGCGGGTGTCCGCGCCCGCCAGGTCGGCGTCCGCCAACATGGAGGCGTACTCCGGGGTGCGCGAGTCGACGTTCATGTCGCCCGCGACGATGACCTGTTCGGCCGCCGGGATGTTCTTCGCGTCGAGGAAGGCGTCGATCGCCTTGAACTGGCGGCTGCGCATCTGCGCCGCCTCGCCCGCGCCGCAACCCGGGTCGGTGGACTGGGCGTGCGTGCCGACCACGTGCACCTTCGCGCCGTTCACGTTCAGCACGACGTAGGCGAAGCCCTTGTTGGACCACCAGTCGGCGCCGCAGGCGTCCTTGTAGACCACCTGCTCCTTGCGGACGATCGGCCACTTGCTCAGCACCGTGACGCCGCCGTCCTCGGGCGTCGTCGCCGAGTACGCGCCGCCGGTGGCGTCCCAGCCGCTCTTGCTGCGGCCGACGACGGGGGTCTGGTAGGGGTACTTGGAGGCCGAGTTGGCCTTCAGCGCGTCCGACGCGGAGTTGTCGAAGGCCTCCTGGAGGACGACCACGTCGTGACCCTGGTAGAAGGACGCCTTGGGGATCTCCGCGGCCCGGTGGTCCTGACCCCAGTTCGGGTACAGGTTCTTGCTCATCAGGAACACGTTGTACGACAGGACGCTGAGCCGCGGGGCCGCGGCGCCCTCCGCGGCGGTGGCGGCCGGCGCGGTGGTGACGGTCAGGGCGCCGACGGCGACCGCCGCGACGGCCGTGGCGGCGGCGCGACGCGAGCGGGGCGAGGTGTGCAGCATGAAGGTCTCCATCATTCCTGCGGGGGAGGTGCGGGGAAGATCGACGCCGTCATACAAGCAGCACCAGTTACCTCTGGGTAACACCCGTGCATCGACTTTCTGTCCGGAGCGCGACCGTTCGGGGCTCGCATACTTGTGTCATGGAGACGCCGCACCACGCACCCCCCGCCGCACCCCCGGCCGGCCGCCGCCCCGACCCCGAGCCCCCCGCCCCCGGCGGGGTGCTGTGGACCATCGCCGGGGACGTCCGCGCCCTGCTGATGCTGCCCGCCGCCTTCACCATGCAGGTCGCCCACCCCGCCATCGGGGCCGGGGTCGACGCGTACTCCGTCTTCCGCACCGACCCCTGGGGGCGCGGGGAGCGCTCGCTGCGCTCCGTCCAGCTGTGGGTGTACGGGGGCGCCGGAGCCGCCGAGGAGGGCCGCCGGGTACGGCGTCTCCACAAGGAGATCCAGGGGACCGACACCCGGGGCCGCCGCTACCACTCGCTCGACCCGGCCTGCTACTCCTGGGTGCACGCCACCGGCTTCCCGGTCTACCTCCACGCGGGGCGCTACCTGCTGCGCCGCTTCACCCCCGCTCAGGAGCGGCAGCTGTACCGGGAGTGGCTCCAGGTCGGGCGGATCCTCGGCATCCACGACCGGGACATGCCGCAGAGCATCGAGGAGTACTGGGTCTACTACCGGCGGATGCTGGCGGAGGAGATCGAGCCGACCGCGGTGGCGCGGGAGCTGGTCGCCACCGACGTGGCCCTGCCCAGGCCCGAGGTCGGGTCGGCGACGGTCGGGCTGCTGCTGCGGCTCACGTGGCCGCTGCTGCGCAAGGCGTTCCTGCACCTGCGGGCCTTCGTCAGCGTCGGCTACATGCCGCCCGAGGCGCGGGAGGCCATCGGCCTGCGGTGGACCCCCGCCCAGGAGCGCAGGCTCCGGCGGTTCAGCACGGCCGTGCGGATCCTCGTACCACTGCTGCCCGAGCGCCTGCGCTACCTGCCGATCGCCCGCGCCGCACGGGCCCGGTGGCGCGCCGGCACCCCCTGAGGGGCACCGGCGCGCACGGGCGGGGGGTGGTCGTGATCAGTGACCGCGGCCGTTCTCGTGACCGTGGTCCTGGCCGTGGTCGTGGACCGTGTTCGTCGCCGCGATCTTCTTCCAGGACTTCGGCTCCACGGTCGGCTTGGCCGGGGCCTGGAGGGAGCGCGCCCCGGCCTTGGCGGCCGGCGGGGCGAAGGCCGGCTTGCCCGGGGTGTACAGCCAGGTCTCGAACAGCTGAGCCAGGGGCTTGTTGGAGACCTTCTCCGCGTAGCGGACGAAGTCGCCGACCTTGGCGTTGCCGTGGGCCCGCTCGGTCGGCCAGCCCTTGAGGATCCGGAAGAACTTCTCGTCGCCGATCTCGTTCCGCAGCGCCTGGAGCGCGATGGCGCCCCGGTCGTACACGGCGCCGTGGAACTGGTTCTCCGGACCCGGGTCACCCGGCTTGACCTGCCAGAACGGGTCCTCGGCGGAACGGGAGGCGTACGTCCAGTCGGCGAGCTCCTGCGCGGTGCCCTCGCCCTCCTTCTCCGACCACAGCCACTGGCTGTAACGGGCGAAGCCCTCGTTGACCCAGATGTCCTTCCAGTTGTCGACGGAGACGCTGTCGCCGTACCACTGGTGGGCGATCTCGTGAACGACCACGGAGACGTTCGCCCCGTTCTGGAACTGGCGGGGTCCGTAGAACGGCCGGGTCTGGGTCTCCAGCGCGTAACCCGCGTTCACGTTGGGGACGTAGCCGCCCAGCGCGTTGAACGGATACGGGCCGAAGATCCCCTCCAGCCACTCCGCGACCTCACCGGTCCGCTCCACGCTGGCGCGCGCCGCGCCCGCGTTGTCGCCGAGGTCCTTGCTGTAGGCGTTGAGGATCGGCAGGCCGCTCGCCGTCTTGTCCGTGGTGATGTCGAACTTGCCGATGGCCAGGGTGGCCAGGTACGTGGCCTGCGGCTTGTTGGAGCGCCAGTTGAATCGGGTCCAGCCGAGCTTCGAGCTCTGCGACTGGAGCACGCCGTTGCTGATCGCCTGGGTGCCGTCCGGGACGTTGACGGAGACGTCGAAGGTGGCCTTGTCCAGCGGGTGGTCGTTGCTCGGGAACCACCAGATCGCCGAGTCCGGCTCCTGCGCCGCCACGCCGCCGTCCGGGGTGCGCTGCCAGGCCGTCCAGCCGTCGACCTTGAACTCCGACGGCTTGCCCGCGTACTTGACGACGACCGAGGACTGCTTGCCCTTCAGGAGCGGCTGGGCGGGGGTCACCTCCAGCTCCTGGGTGCCGGTCGCGGCGAACTTCGCCTTCACCCCGTTGACCCGGACCTCGCTCACCTTGAGGCCGAAGTCGAGGTTGAACCGGGACAGGTCCTGCTTGGCGGTCGTCAGCAGGGTGGCGGTGCCCTCCAGCAGGTCCGTCTTCGGCTGGTACTGCAGGCGCAGGTCGTAGTGGGAGACGTCGTATCCGCCGTTCCCGCTGGCCGGGTAGTAGGGATCGCCGATACCCGGGGCGCCCGGACCGGCACTGGCCGCCGACGCCGGGATCACCAGCAGGAGGGAGGCGGCCAGGACGCTCGGGGCGATGACTTTGCGGTGCACGAAGAGCTCCAAGTGGTAGGGGAGACAGATCGGTTCAAGGTCTCGTCGGTCGACCGTATTCACCCGTGCCGCGCCACGTCATGTCCATGGCCCCTGCTGTCACACGATCGCCATTCGGCCGTCACACCCCGCTGAGCGGACGCCCCGGTCGGTGAGCGCGGCCCGGTGGTCGCCGGCGCGGACGCCCTCACGGGCCGGGCGGGCCGCGGCGCAGCGGGCGCGGAGCCCCGTACGCGGCCGGCAGGCGCCCCGCGCGCACCGCTCGGCCCGCCCCGCGCCACCCGTACGAGAAAGGCCGGAAAGGGGCGGGCGCGGCGCCGGCCGGGCCGGGCTTCGAGCGGCTCCGCCCGGACCGCGGCACCTCGGGGTACCCGACATACTGAGCAGTCGGTAACCTGCGGCGCATGACGCTTCCTCCGCGCGCCGCCCGACGCTGCTGGCACACCGCCATCAACCCCCTGCACTCCACGATCTACTTCTCGCCGGACCTCACCACCGAGCTCGCCTCCCTCGGCGTGACCCACCGCGTCGCCGTCAACCTGGCCACCCGATCGGCCGCCATGGGCGCCGTCGGCCCCGGCGCGGTGACCGCCACCTTCTACAACTACCGACACGACACGGTCGCCGCGCACCTCCCCGCCGTGTGGGACGTCGCCGCGCCCGAGCAGGTCCTGGCCGCCCGGCTGCGCGCCGCCGACACCACCATGCGCCGCCTCCTGGGACCCGCCGTCATCGACTCGCCCGAACTGGCCGAGGCGGCCGACCTGGCCATGCGCGCCACCGAGGGCTGCACCCGGCACGCCCGCGCCCTCTACGCCGCCCACGCCGACCTTCCCGTGCCGGCGACGCCCCACCTGCGCCTGTGGCACGCCACCACCCTGCTGCGCGAGCACCGCGGCGACGGCCACCTCGCCGCCCTCCTCCTCACCGGCCTCGACCCGCTGGAAGCCCTGGTCAGCCACACCGCCACCGGCCGCGGCATGACCCCGAAGTGGGTCAAGAGCATCCGCGGCTGGCAGCAGGAGGACCTCGACGCGGCCGCGGCCCGGCTGCGCGCCCGCGGCATCCTGGAGCCCGACGGCGAGCTCACCGACGAGGGCCGGGCCGTCCGCGAACGCCTGGAGACCGAGACCGACCGGCTCGACGCGGCCCCGTACGAACACCTCGGTGCGCAGGGCCTCGCCCGACTCGCCGAACTGGGCGGCGGATTCGTCCAGCAGGCCGTCGTGGCCGGGGCATTCCCCCGCGACCTCTTCGGCAAGGCCTGAGGGGTTCCCGCCGTCCGCCGCGGTCACCTGCCACAATTGGCAGCCTTCCACGCAAACGAAGGCAGGCGGGACCGCACAGTGACGATGTCCATCGAAGGCAGGATCGCCGAGGAGCTCGGCGTACGGGAACGGCAGGTCAAGGCCGCCGTCGAGCTGCTCGACGGCGGTTCCACCGTCCCGTTCATCGCGCGCTACCGCAAGGAGGCGACCGAGGAGCTCGACGACGCCCAGCTGCGCACCCTGGAGGAGCGGCTGCGGTACCTGCGCGAGCTGGAGGACCGGCGCGCGGCCATCCTCGAATCCGTACGGGAACAGGGCAAGCTCGACGAAGCCCTGGAGGCCCGGATCAACGCGGCCGACACCAAGGCCCGACTGGAGGACATCTACCTCCCGTTCAAGCCCAAGCGCCGCACCAAGGCCCAGATCGCCCGCGAGGCCGGCCTGGAGCCGCTCGCCGAGAGCCTGCTGGCCGACCCCTCGGCCGAACCCGCCGCCGCCGCGGCCGCGTTCGTCGACGCGGACAAGGGCGTCGCCGATCCGGCCGCCGCGCTGGAGGGCGCCCGCGCCATCCTCACCGAGAAGTTCGCCGAGGACGCCGACCTGATCGGCGAACTCCGCGAACGCATGTGGGGCCGCGGCCGGCTCGCCTCGAAGGTCCGCGAGGGCAAGGAGGAGGCCGGTGCCAAGTTCGCCGACTACTTCGACTTCGCCGAGCCGTTCACCGCCCTCCCCTCGCACCGCGTGCTCGCCATGCTCCGCGGCGAGAAGGAGGACGTCCTCGCCCTGGACCTGGAGCCGGAGGAGCCGTCCGAGGCGCCCGGGCCCTCCACGTACGAGGGGATGATCTCCCGCCGCTTCGGCGTCGCGGATCGCGGTCGCCCCGGCGACAAGTGGCTGGCCGACACCGTCCGCTGGGCCTGGCGCACCAAGGTGCAGGTGCACCTCGGCATCGACCTGCGGTCCCGGCTGCGCGCCGCCGCCGAGGACGAGGCCGTACGCGTCTTCGCGGCGAACCTGCGCGACCTGCTGCTCGCCGCCCCCGCCGGCACCCGTTCCACGCTCGGCCTCGACCCGGGCTTCCGCACGGGCGTCAAGGTGGCCGTCGTCGACGCGACCGGCAAGGTCGTCGCGACGGACGTGATCCACCCGCACGTGCCCGCCAACCGGTGGGACGAGTCCCTGGCCAAGCTGGCCCGCCTGGCGAAGGAGCACGCGGTCGAGCTCGTCGCCATCGGCAACGGCACGGCCTCCCGCGAGACCGACAAGCTCGCCGGGGACCTCATCACCCGCCACCCCGAGCTGGGCCTGACCAAGGTGATGGTTTCGGAGGCGGGCGCCTCCGTGTACTCGGCCTCGGCCTTCGCCTCGCAGGAACTCCCCGGCATGGACGTGTCGTTGCGCGGCGCCGTCTCCATCGCCCGTCGGCTCCAGGACCCGCTGGCCGAGCTCGTCAAGATCGACCCGAAGTCGATCGGCGTCGGCCAGTACCAGCACGACCTGTCCGAGGTGAAGCTCTCCCGCTCCCTCGACGCGGTCGTCGAGGACTGCGTGAACGGCGTCGGCGTGGACGTCAACACCGCCTCCACGCCGCTGCTCTCCAGGGTGTCGGGCATCAGCGGCACCCTCGCCGAGAACATCGTCGCCCACCGTGACGCCAACGGCCCCTTCCGCAGCCGCAAGGGCCTCAAGGACGTGGCCCGCCTCGGCCCGAAGGCGTACGAGCAGTGCGCCGGCTTCCTGCGGATCCGCGACGGGGACGACCCGCTCGACGCCTCGGCCGTGCACCCCGAGACGTACCCGGTGGTCCGGGCGATGGGCAAAACCGCCGGCGGTGACGTGGCCGCGCTGATCGGCAACACCGCCGTCCTGCGCTCCCTGCGGCCCGAGGAGTTCGTGACCGAGGCCTTCGGCCTGCCGACGGTCGGCGACATCCTGCGCGAGCTGGAGAAGCCGGGCCGGGACCCGCGCCCGGCCTTCAAGACGGCCACCTTCAAGGAAGGCGTCGAGAAGATCGGCGACCTGGCCCCCGGCATGATCCTGGAGGGCGTCGTCACGAACGTGGCCGCCTTCGGCGCCTTCATCGACATCGGCGTCCACCAGGACGGCCTGGCACACGTCTCGGCCCTCTCGAAGACCTTCGTGAAGGACCCGCGGGACGTGGTCAAGCCGGGCGACATCGTCCGCGTCAAGGTCATGGACGTGGACATCCCGCGCAAGCGGATCTCCCTGACCCTGCGCCTGGAGGACGAGGCCGGTGCCGAGCGCGGCGCCGGTGCGCCGAGGCAGCGCGAGGAACGTCGGGGCGGCGGCCGACCCCCGCAACAGCGCGGCGCGGCCGACCAGGGCAACGCCGGCCGGGGCGGCGCCGGGCAGGACCGTCGGGGCGGCCAGGGCCAGGGCGGCCAGGGGCAGCGCGGCGGACCGGGAGCGGGACAGCGGCAGGGAGGCGGGTCCGGCGGGGGGCAGGGGAACCGGCGCGGCAACGCCCCGGCACCCGCCAACAGCGCCATGGCCGACGCCCTGCGCAAGGCCGGTCTCACCGGCCCCGACGGGCGCGGCAACCGGAGCTGACGGGCGTCGCTCGCGGCCCCGACCGGTGCCGCGAGCGGCCCCGACGCCGCCGCGGCCCGGCTGCCGGCAATGGCCGGATAGGCACCCCGGCCGGGGGCACGCCTTGCCAAGCCCCGAGCGGAATCGGTAGGGATGGTGGAACGCCCGTTCGTCCCGTGCGGACGGGTGTTCCGTCTTCCCCCTCCGGGACCGCCCCCCGAGGCCGCCTCAAGGCACAGGACCCTATGCCGATGCCCCCGCACGCCTACCGACGCTGCCCGAGAAAGGGTTCGAAGAGGGACCACATGCCCCATGGGGATCTCAGCCTCCGCAAACGGTGCGAGTTCATTCTCGGCCATCTGGACCTGCCCCATCCGTTTTCGCTCGACGGACTGTGCGCACGCGTCGCCGAACAGCGCGGCCGGCCCATCCGCCTGCACCCGCTGCCCCCCGAGGCGGCCGAATCGGGCGTGTGCGGCCTGTGGGTGGGAACCGCGACCGTCGACCACGTCTTCTACGAGGCCCGCACCACCCCGCTGCACCGGGAGCACATCGTGCTCCACGAGCTCGGGCACATCCTCTTCGGCCACCACTCCCTCGACGGCGAGGAGGCCGACGGCCGGGCGCCCGTGGTCCTGGGCCGCACCAACTACACCAGCCTCCAGGAGCGGGAGGCGGAACTGCTCGCGAGCATGATCCGCACCCGCGTCCCCGGCCCCCGCCGACCGCGCCCGGCCGGCGCGCCCCGGGGCGCCCTCGCCCGACTGGAGTCCGCCATGGGGTACGAGCGGGGTCCGCGCGATGCCGGCTGACCTCGCCGCCCTCGGGGACTGGCTCGCCGTGCCGAGCGTGGTGTGCCTGTGGGTCGCCGTCCTGCTGCGTGCCCCCGGAGCCCTGCGCTCGCCGCAGCAACGCGGACTGTGGCTCGCGGTGGCCACCGCCGCCGCCGCTATGACCCTCAACCTGCCCGAGGTCGTCGCCCACGCCATGAGCCGCGACCCCGGCTACGCGCACACCGTCGGCCTCGTCCGCAACCTCATCGGAGTCCTGTCAGCCGGCGCCGTGCTCTACTTCGTGGCCGCCGCCACCGGCGGGCGCACCCTCCAACGCGCCGCCTGGACCGGAACGCTGCTGTGGTCGGCCGCGCTGCTCGTCCTGGACGCCGCCGCGCCCGAGCACGCGAGCCACACCATCCCGCCCACCGGCGACCCGGTGCCGTCCCTCGCCTACTGGCTCGTCCTGATCTCCGCCCACCTGATCGCCAACACCGTCTGCGTGTCCGTCTGCCGGCGCTACGCCCGCCGGACGGAGAGCCGCGCACTCGCCGCCGGACTGCGACTCTTCGGCCTCGGCACCGCCCTCGCCGGGCTGTTCTGGTTCGCGTACCTGCTGAAGGCCCTGTTCGCGAGCACCTGGGCCGTGCCCGCGCTGCCGCTGCTGATGAACCTGCACGGCCTGCTGCGGGCCGCCGCGATCCTCGTGCCGACCCTGTTCACCCTGCGCCGCACCACCGCCGACGTCACCACCGCCTGGCGGCTGTGGCCGCTGTGGCGTGACCTCGTCGAGGCCGTCCCGCACGTGGTGCTCTCCCCGCCCCGCGCCGGCCGTGTACTGGAGCTGCTGTGGCCGCCGCTCCCGCGCGGCCTGCTCGTCTACCGGAAGGTCATCGAGACCCGCGACGCGATCCTGGTGCTCGGCGAGTACGTGGACCGGGGCGTGCCCGAGCTCGCGCGCAGCCACGTCGCCGGGAGCGGGATCCCCGAACAGCGGCGGACGGCCGCCGCGCTGGCCTGCGTGCTGAAACAGGCCCGGCAGACGAAGCTCGCCGGACTTCCCGGCCGGCCGGGCGCCGGGTCCCTGGAACTACCGGCCGAGATCAGGACATCGGCCGAGGGCGGGGACCTGGAGAGCGAGGCCGGGTTCCTGGTGGACGTCGCCCACGCCTGGCACGCGCCCGGTACCGCCGCCTTCACCGCGTCCCGGGCCGCCGGTGCCCACGACAGCCCGAACCCGTAGGAAGTGGAACAGCCTTGACCACCGTATTGATCACCGGAGCCAGCGCCGGACTCGGCGCGGCCTTCGCGCGCGGCTTCGCCGCCAAGGGGTGCGACCTGATCCTCGTCGCCCGCGACAAGGCCCGCCTGGAGTCCCTCGCCGCCGAACTCGCCCGCGAGTTCGCCGCCGGCTGCGAGGTGCTGCCCGCCGACCTGCTGGACGTGCGGCAGTGCGCGGCCGTCGCCGAACGGCTCGCCGACCCGGCCCGGCCCGTCGACGTCCTCGTCAACAACGCCGGATTCGGGCTGCCGGCGCCCTTCCCGTACAACCCGATCGAGGACGAGGAGCGGATGCTCGACCTCCTCGTCAAGGTCCCGCTGCGGCTCACGCACGCCCTGCTGCCCGGCCTGCGCGCCCGCCGCCGCGGCGCCGTGCTCAACGTGGCCTCGGTCGCCGCGCTGCTGCCGACGGGGACGTACGGGGCCGCCAAGGCCTGGGTGACCGCCTTCAGCGAATCGCTGCGGGTCGACATGGAACCGTACGGGGTGCGCGTGCTCGCGGTGGTGCCGGGCTTCACCCGCACCGAGTTCCAGGAGCGCGCCGGCATGGACGTCAGCGCGCTGCGCGACGCCGTCTGGCTGGAGCCCGAGGCCGTCGTGGCCAAGGCCCTGCGCGATCTCGCCCGGCGCCGACCGGTGAGCATCACGGGCCGCCGCTACCAGGCGTACGCCCTCGCCGCCCGCCACCTGCCGCGCGGCTTCGTGGCCCGCAGGATGGCCCGCACCCGCAGGCCTCCCCTCGGATCCGACACGTGAACGGTCCCGTGGAGCGGGCCCGCGAGGCCCTGCGGTCGGGGGCGACGCCGGTCGAGGCGTACACCGAACTCGCGGCCGGGACGCGGGACCTGCGGGGCGCGGCCCTCGCGGTGTGCGAGGCGCTCGGGATCCCGCGGGCGGACGCGGGGACGAGGCTGGGTGACGGCGACGGCCGGTGGGGCGGGTTCGGCCCCGGGGAGGAGTCCCTCCTCGGCGAACTCCTCGAAACCATCGGGGTGTTCGACACCCCCGTCGCCCTGGACGAGCCCGGCGAGCGCATCCGGGCACTGATGCGCCGGGCCCCCGGAGCGCTCGGCGGCATCGCGAGCGGCGCGGCCCTCGGCGTTCACCGGAAGCTGTACGCCGGCCGGCTGCCCGAGGCGTACGCGACGCTGGTGCGCCTACCGGTCCGCGAGTGCGGGGACCCGGTCCGGTACTGGGCGACGCTGGGCACGGTGGGGGAGCTGCTCGCCGCCTGGCTGCCGCCCGGCGACCCGGAGGCCGCCGGGCGGGTGCGGGAAGCCCGCGAACACTGTGCCCGGCAGGCCGCCGCTACAGCTCGGTGACCTTGCCGTCGACGACCTCCAGGCGGCGCGTCACGTGGACGGCGTCCAGCATCCGGCGGTCGTGCGTCACCAACAGCAGGGTGCCCTCGTAGGCGTCCAGCGCCGCCTCCAGCTGCTCGATCGCCGGCAGGTCGAGGTGGTTCGTCGGCTCGTCGAGCACGAGGAGGTTCACGCCGCGCCCCTGGAGCAGCGCCAGCGCCGCCCGGGTGCGTTCGCCGGGGGAGAGGGTCGCAGCGGTGCGCAGGACGTGCGCCGCCTTCAGACCGAACTTGGCCAGCAGGGTCCGCACCTCCGCCGGCTCGGTGTCCGGGACCGCCGCGCAGAACGCCTCCAACAGCGGCTCGTCGCCGAGGAACAGCCCGCGGGCCTGGTCCACCTCACCGACCAGGACGCCGGAGCCGAGGGTCGCGGCGCCGGAGTCCGGCGCGAGCCGGCCCAGCAGGACGGCGAGGAGGGTGGACTTGCCGGCGCCGTTGGCCCCGGTGATCGCGACCCGGTCCGCCCAGTCGATCTGCAGGCTCGCGGGCCCGAACGCGAAGTCCCCGCGCCGCACGGCCGCCTCGCGCAGGGTGGCCACCACCGAACCGGAGCGCGGGGCCGCCGCGATCTCCATCCGCAGCTCCCACTCCTTGCGGGGCTCCTCGACGACGTCCAGCCGCTCGATCGCGCGCTGCGTCTGGCGGGCCTTCGCGGCCTGCTTCTCGCTGGACTCGCCGCGCAGGTTCTTGCCGATCTTGTCGTTGTCGGAGGACTTGCGGCGGGCGTTGCGCACGCCCTTGTCCATCCAGTTGCGCTGCATCTGCGCCCGGCCTTCGAGGGCGGCCTTCTTGCCCGCGTACTCGTCGAACTCCTCGCGGGCGTGGCTCCGGGCCCGCTCGCGCTCCTCCAGGTACGAGTCGTAGCCGCCGCCGTAGAGGTTGATCTGCTGCTGCGCCAGGTCGAGTTCGAGGACCTTGGTGACGGTCCGCGTGAGGAACTCGCGGTCGTGGCTGATCACGACGGTGCCCGCGCGCAGCCCCTTGACGAACTGCTCCAACCGCTCCAGACCGGCCAGGTCCAGGTCGTTGGTCGGCTCGTCCAGCAGGAACACGTCGTACCGGGACAGCAGCAGCGAGGCCAGACCGGCGCGGGCCGCCTGGCCACCGGACAGCGCGGTCATCGGCAGGTCCAGGCCCACGCCGAGGCCGAGCTCGCCGGCGACCTCCTCGGCCCGCTCGTCGAGGTCGGCGCCACCGAGGTTCAGCCACCGGTCGAGGGCGTCCGCGTACGCGTCGTCCGCGCCCGGGGTGCCGTCCACGAGTCCCTGGGTGGCGGCGTCCAGCTCGGCCTGCGCGGCGGCGACACCGGTACGGCGGGCCAGGAAGTCCCGGACCGATTCACCGGGACGCCGATCGGGCTCCTGGGGCAGGTGCCCGACGGCGGCGCCGGGCGGGGAGAGCCGCAGCTCACCGGTCTCCGGAGCGTCCAGCCCGGCGAGGAGCCGCAGCAGGGTCGACTTCCCGGCGCCGTTGACGCCGACGAGTCCGATGACGTCGCCGGGCGCGACGACGAGGTCGAGATCGGCGAAGAGCGTGCGCTCACCGTGCGCGGCGGTGAGGTTCTTGGCGACGAGGGTTGCAGTCATGATGCCCCGATCCTATCCGCGCCCGCGGGGGCCTCACGTGCCGATCAGCCGGAGCCCCGCCCACAGGGCCGCGACCGCCGCCACCAGGCCCGCAGGGGTGGTGAGCAGCCCGAGCCGGGTGAACTCCCCGAGCCCGACGCGTTCGCCGTGCGCGTGCAGGATCCGCCGCCACAGCAGCGTGGCCAGCGAACCCGCGTACGTGAGGTTCGGGCCGATGTTGACCCCGATCAGCACGGCCAGCACCGGTCCGGCCCCGCCCGGGGCGGCCAGCGGCAGCAGCGCGAGCACCGCGGGCAGGTTGTTGATCAGGTTGGCGAGGAGGGCGGCCACACCGGCCACGGCGAGCAGCGCGGGCAGCGAATCACCGGCCGGCAGCACCCGCTCCAGCCCGTCGCCGAGGCCGTGGTCCACGACGGCCCGGACGACGACGCCCAGCGCGAGCACGAACACGCAGAAGGCGGGCGCGGCCGCCGCCACCAGCCGGACCGGCGTGGTCTCGCGCCGCCGCAGCGCCCGTACGGCCAGGGCCACCGCCCCGGCCAGCGCCGCCCAGGCGGGGCTCGCCCCCGCGAAGGAGGTCACGACGAAGCCGGCCAGCGTCAGGACCAGCACCGCGAGCGCGAAGCGCGGCATCGCCACCCGCTCCACGGCGTCCGGGGCGTGCTCGGGCGGGGCCTTCAGATCGGCGCGGAAGAAGCGACGGAACACCACGTACTCCACCCCGATCGCCACCGCCCACGGCAGGGCCATCAGCGCGGCGAACCGGGTGAAGGACAGCCCGCTCGCCGCGAAGGCGAGCAGGTTGGTCAGGTTCGACACGGGAAGCAGCAGCGACGCCGAGTTCGCCAGGTGCGCGGTGGCGAAGACGTACGGTCGCGGTCGCGCTCCGAGGTGGGCGGCCGTCGCCAGGACCACCGGCGTCAGCAGCACGACGGTGGCGTCCAGGCTCAGCGCGGCCGTGACCAGCGAGGCCACCAGGAACACCGGGCCCAGCAGCGTCCCCGGCTCACGCCCCGCCGAGCGCCGGGCCACGGTCGCACCGACGGCCCGGAACAACCCCTCGTCGGCGCACAGCTGGGCGAGGACGAGGATCACGGCGAGGAACCCGACCACGGGCAACAGCTCCCGCAGCTGCCCCCAGGCATCGGCGGGGGAGACCACGCCGAGGGCGACGAGCAGCGCGGCAGCGGGTACCGCGGCCGCCGCCTCGGGCAGCCCGCGCGGGCGCAGCACGGCGAAGGCCAGCACTCCGAGGAGGGCGGCGACCGACAGGGACTCGGCGAGGACGGTGTTCAGGGCAGGACTCCGGGACGGGGGCGGCCGGGATCCCTGAGGGACCTGCGGCGGGGTGTCCCGGAAGGATCGCACGGTCGGCGGCACGCCCGGACGAGTGGGATGCCCGTCATTGCGGCCACCTGCCCGAGGTCACACCATGGAGGCATGTCGCCGCGAAACGTGCTCGTGGTCCTCCGCGCCGGGGCCCGGAGCCCGGACGTGACCGGTCCCGTCGAGGTGTTCGGCGGCGTCGCCCGGTGCCCCGGGAGGGCCGGTACGCGACCCCCACGGTGTCCCCGGGAGGCGCGGCCGGTGTCGGTGTGCTCGGGCGGCCTGCTGCTCGCCGGGGCCCGGCTGCTCGACGGCAGGCGGGCCGGCTCGCACCGGGACGGGTGCGAGCCGGATGGTCCGGGACCACCCGGCGGTGACGCCGGCCCCGGCCCCTATCCTCGTCCGCGACGGCTCCGCGCCCGACCCCCGAGCCCGCCTCGGCGCCCGATCACCGAGCACCACCCCGTCACCCACGGCGCGGACCCGGAACGGGTCGGCCCGATCGAAGCTCCGGAGGAGCCATGCAGATCGCCGTACTGCTCTACGACCGCTTCACCGCGCTCGACGCCATCGGACCCTTCGAGACCCTGGGACGGCTCGACGGCGCGGAGACAGTCTTCGTGTCCGAACGGCCCGGGCCGGTGCGGACCGACAACGCTGCGCTCGCCCTCGTCGCCGACCGGTCCCTGGGCGAGGTGACCCGGCCCGACATCGTCGTCGTGCCCGGCGGCCCGCACCCCGAGGTGGAGATGAAGAACCCGGTGGTCCTCGACTGGCTGCGCGGGGTGGACGCCACCACCACGTGGACCACCTCCGTCTGCACCGGCTCCCTGCTGTTGGGCGCCGCCGGGCTGCTCGACGGACGCCGGGCCACCAGCCACTGGCTCTACCTGGACCGGCTGGCCCCCCTCGGCGCCGAGCCCACCGGGGAGCGGGTGGTCTACGACGGCAAGTACGTCACCGCCGCCGGGGTGTCGTCCGGCATCGACATGGGGCTCGGCCTGCTGGGCCGGATCGCCGGGGACACGTACGCGCAGACCGTCCAGCTGATGTGCGAGTACGACCCCCAGCCGCCGTACGACGCCGGTTCCCCGGACAAGGCGCCGGCCGGGATCGTCGCCCGGCTGCGCGGCTCTAATCCGGTGACGGCCGACTGAAGAGCGGCGCGCGGCGCTCCAGGAACGCGGCGACGCCCTCCGCGGCGTCGCCGCTCGCGGCGGCCCGCTCGGCCCAGTGGGCGTCCCGGTCGGTGCGGCCGTCCACGAACTCCTTGGCCGCCGCCTGGGTCAGCCAGGAGCGGGCGGTCAGGACGCGGGTGAACTCGGCGACCCGCTTGCCGAGTTCACCGGCGGGCAGCAGCTCGTTCAGGAAGCCGGCCCGCAGGGCCTGCTCGGCGTCGATCAACTCGGCGGAGAACAGGAGGTACTTGGCCCAGGCAGGGCCGACCACCGAGGCGAGCCGTCGGGTGGAGGAGGCCGGATAGACGATGCCCAGCTTCGCCGGAGTCACCCCGAAGGACGCCCCCTGCTCGGCGAAGCGCAGGTCGCAGGCGGCCGCGAGCTGGCTCCCGCCGCCCACGCAGTACCCCCGGATCGCCGCGACGGTCGGCTTCGGGAAGGCGGCGAGTGCCTCCTCCGCCGCCACCGACAGGGCCTGGGGGTCGTCGTCGCCGGTGAGCGAGGAGATGTCGGCGCCCGCGCAGAACGTGGCACCGGCCCCGGTCATGACCAGTACCCGTACGGCCGGATCGGCGGCGAGCCCCGGCAACAGCGCGGGCAGGGCCCGCCACATCGACGCGGTCATGGCGTTGCGTTTGGCGGGGTGCGAGATGACGACGGTGGCCACCCCGTCGGCCACGGTGTGGGAGAGGGCTGCGTCGCGGGCTGCGTCCATGCGCCGGATGCTATCCGGGCCCGCCGATCCTATGATCGATGGGGAGTCCGACCCGGGGGCGCGGAAGGCCGGGGGTACGGAAGGTCGGGGGTGCGGAAAGGCGGCACGTCCATGCGCGCGGAGCGAACCGACCCGGAGCGGAAGCAGGAGAAGGCGAAACTCAGCCGCGGTTTCGGGCTGCTGGCCCTGCTCGGGGTGATCCTCGTGATCGCCGGGCTGGTCGGCCTCGTCTACACCGGCCTTGCCACCTTGACCTCGATGTTCCTCTTCGGCTGGTTGCTGCTGATCGGTGGCGTGGTGGGCCTCGCGCAGGCCGTCCAGTCCCGCGGGACCAACTACTTCTGGCTCGCTGTCATCGTCGCCGCGATCAACATTGCCGCCGGATTCGTGATCCTGCGCCGCCCCGAGGCCAGTGCCGAGGCGCTCACCATGTTCGCCGCCCTGCTGTTCCTGACCGGTGGGTTGTTCCGCCTCGTCGGCGCGCTCGTCGTGCGGGGCACCAACTTCGGGCTCACCCTCGTCCAGGGCGCGTTCGGCGTCCTGCTGGGCGTGCTGGTGCTGTGGAGCTGGCCGAGCAGCAGCCAGTACGTGATCGGCGCCTTCTTCTCCCTCGCCCTGCTGTTCGACGGGCTGAGCCTGGTGGCCCTGGGATTCGGCGCCCGGCGGATCCTCGGCCTGGTCAGGGAGGACGAGGTGGCGGGCGGGCCGGACGCGGCGGACGGGACGCGGGAGACCGTCGGTAAAGCGCCCGAACCGGATCAGGAACAGTCCAACAACTGACTCTGTCATACGCCAGTGGTCAGAAAGTGTCCGATTGACGCTGACTTCTGGTCAGGGGTCCGGTCCGGACCAGGCTGTTCCCCACTCTTGACGCGTGGAGACGATCGAGCGCGAAGACGGGGGCCGGAAAATGACAGACAGCGGGAACGTCCCGCCAGCCGGGGGAGGTGAGGCGCCTGCTCCGGCGGACCCCCTCGCGTACGAGGGAGTGTGGCGCTTCACCGCGCCGGCGGTAGAAGAATCCGTTCCGCAGGCCCGCCGCGCGGTCCGTGACCTGCTCGGCCGGCAGGGGGTGCCGGCCCATCAGGACCTGGTGTACTCCCTGCTGCTGATCGTCTCCGAACTGGTGACGAACTCCGTGCGCCACGCGGCCCTGCTCTCCCCGGAGGTGGCCGTCGAGGTCGCGGTGGGGCGCGAATGGGTACGGGTGGCGGTCGAGGACAACCACCCGTACCGCCCCAAGGCGCTGGAGGCCGACTTCGGCCAGACCGGCGGCCGGGGCCTGCTCCTCGTCCGCGAGGTGACGCTGGAGGCCGGCGGGGTCTGCGACGTCGAGCACACCTCCACGGGCGGCAAGGTGATCTGGGCCGCGCTACCCCTGACGGCCCCGCGGAACCCCACGCCCTGACCGGCCCGTGCGGAACGACGGGCCGGCCACGATCCGCGACGTCCACCCACCGACGTCCCACCGTCCGCGGCCGACCCGCGGGACGCGCCCGCCGGCTCGCGGGGACGTCCTACCAGCCCGCGTTGTCGCCGGTCAGCTCGCGGATCGCGGGACGCGCCGCGTCCAGCACGGTCATGAACCAGGCCGAGAACGGCGCCTCGGCGTGCCGCTTCGCCAGTTCCTCGGCGGTGACGAACGCGGTGTCGCCGACCTCCTCCGGATCCGGCTCCGGTCCGGCCTGCGCGAGTCCCACGAACAGGTGGTTGTACTCCTGCTCGACCAGCCCGGAAGCGGGGTCCGGATGGTTGTAGCGCACGGTCCCGGCCTCCGCGAGCAGCGACGGGGACAGCCCCAACTCCTCGTGGGTCCGCCGGGCCGCTGCCGCGAACGGGGACTCGCCCGGGTAGGGGTGACCGCAACACGTGTTCGACCAGACGCCGGGGGAGTGGTACTTCCCGAGGGCGCGCTGCTGGAGAAGCAGCCGGCCCTGCTCGTCGAAGAGGAACACGGAGAACGCCCGGTGCAGCAGACCGGGGGCCTGGTGGGCGGACAACTTCTCCGCCGTACCGATGGTGTTGCCGGCTTCGTCGACCAGTTCGAGCATGATCGCTTCCTGAGTGCCGGCGCCGGGGGACCCGCTCTGCGCGGCGGTGGCTGGTGTGGTCGGCATACCCATCCTTCGCTTCGGACTTCGACCTTCAGTCTGCCGTACAAAACGGGCTCATCCCCACTTCGCGTGATCCACGCATGTCCGCCCCCCATCGCGTGATAGGTGATGGGGGGCGGAGCGTCGGCCCGTCACGCGCGGTGCATCAGACTCCGAACGGCGCGGGATAGCGGATGGTGCCGGCCGGGACCGGGACGCGGTCGTCCAGCACGAGCGCCATCATGGCCTCGTCCGGGACCTCGAAGGGTGCCCGGATCCCGAACCGCGACGCCGGCGCGAAGCCGAAGCGCGCGTAGTACTCGGGATGCCCGAGGACCAGGACCAGCGCCTCACCCCGCTCCCGGGCCGCCGCGAGCAGCGCCCGTACGACGGAGCTCCCGGCGCCCGAACGCTGCAACGCGGGATCGGTCGCGACCGGGGCGAGCGCCAGCGCCGGTACGCCGTCCACCTCGCAGCGGGTCAGCAGGGCGTGCGCCGCCACCGACCCGTCGGGTGACTCGGCGACGTACGAGAGCCCCGGCAGCCAGGACCCGTCGGCGCGCAGCGCGTCCACGAGGTCCGCCTCCGAGGGGCCCTCGAAGGCGGCCAGGTTGACGGCGCGTACGGCGGCCACGTCGGCCGGGGTCTCCGGCCGGGCCGGCCACCGCCCGTCGCCGCCGGCGGTCACCGGACTCAGGACGTAACCCGTGTACCCGTACTCGTGGCCGTGCCGCACCCGTACGTCGAGTTCCTCGCGCACGGCGGCCAGCGCCACCCCCGCCGCGGCGGTCGTGGCGTCGGCGGTCCGGACGCGTTCGCCGAGCGGGCCGTAGTACTCGGCCCAGTCGGAGTCCGGTTGGGGGTGGACGCCCAGCACGCGGTACCCGGCCACCTGGGCGGCGGCGAGGTTCCGGGCGGGGAGGCGCAGCGGGTACTGCGGGTCCCAGAAGGCCCGCGCCCCGGCGGAGGGCCGCTCCGCGGTCCACTCGCACTCGCTCAGCACGAGCGTGCCGCCGGGAGCGAGCAGTCGCTTCCACAGTGCGAGTGCCCGGTCGAAGCCGATGACGTAGGCGGAACCCTCCGCCCACACGAGGTCGAACGAGCCGTCCTCGTAGGGGAGTGCGCCCATGTCCGCCTTGACGGCCCGGACGCGGTCGCCGAGTCCGCGGGCCGCGGCGGCGGTGCGGAGTTCGTCGAGGAACGGTTCGTGCAGATCGACGGCGGTCACCTCGGCGAGACCCGCGCCGCCCGCCTCGGCGGCGAGCAGCAGGGCGCTGCGGCCGGGGCCGCAGCCGATGTCGAGGACGCGCGGCCGCTCGGGCAGCGGTCCGCACAGGGACAGCAACCGTCGGGTGGACGCGTCGGATCCCGGGGACTGCCGGGGCAGACCGCGGTGGAGCTCCATGAAGGCCGCGAAGACGGCCTCGTCGGAGGTGCCCGAAGGGCCCGCGGGGTCGGAGGCCGAGGAGGCCTCGGAGGAGGAACGGGTGTTACTGGTGTGGTCGGTCAACGTGAACCCTAGAGAAGGGGGCTCCGGCCGACGGGGTCGATCGGTCCGATCAGACCCGGCCGGACGCCCGGAAGGAGGTGGGGATGTCCCGGAGTTCGCCGCGCATGGCTGCGACCACTACGACGGTCATCAACCCCACCTCTTTCCCGCTCGTGTGCCGACCAGATGTCCATGGACGCGTTTACACAAGTCGAACGCGTCTTCGTCCACCGTAACATCCGGCCGTAAACAGCTGATGAATGCCGGCTTCCATTCATCCGATAGCCTCTGCCGACGTGCCGCCGCCCCTCGCGGCGGCCGTCCCGTACGCGCTGCAAGGAGTGAGTTCGTCTGCCGACCGTCATCCTCACCGGCCCGCCGGTACCCGGATCGCCGCTTGCGGACGAGCTGCTGTCGCTCGGCTTCGACGTCCGCCCGGTCACCGGTCCCGAAGACGCCGCCGCGGCCCTGGCCGACGTACCGGCCGACCAGCGCGTGGCCGTCGTCGACAGTGCCTTCGTCGGGCACGTCCACGCACTGCGCCTGGCACTGACCGACCCGCGCTTCGACGCCTGCGCGGTGACCGGCGCGCTCGCCGTGCGCGGCGCCGCCCGCGCCGCCCTCGACGAGGCCGCGGCCCTGGCGCCCGAGGCGCTGGGCGCCGGGTCCTACCCCGACCGGCTCGCGGCCGCCGTCGAGGGCTCCGGCACGGCGGTCCAGCGACCCGAACTCGGCACGCTCGTCGCCGCCGTGCCCGCCGGGGAGGCGGAGCGCGCGAGCGCCGCCGCCGCGGTCGCGGCCGTGGACGACGAGGCCGTCCGCCTGCGGACCGCGGTCAAGTCCCGCGACGGGTTCTTCACCACCTTCTTCATCAGCCCCTACTCGCGCTACATCGCCCGCTGGTGCGCGCGCCGCGGCCTCACCCCGAACCAGGTCACCACGGCCTCGCTGATCACCGCGCTGATCGCGGCCGGCTGCGCCGCGACCGGCGACCGCTGGGGCTACGTCGCGGCCGGTGTGCTGCTGCTCGTCTCCTTCGTCCTGGACTGCACCGACGGGCAGCTCGCCCGCTACTCGCTCCAGTACTCGACGATGGGCGCCTGGCTCGACGCGACCTTCGACCGCGCGAAGGAATACGCCTTCTACGCGGGCCTCGCGCTCGGAGCGGCCAGGAACGGCGACGACGTCTGGGGCCTGGCCCTCGGCGCGATGATCCTCATGACCTGCCGGCACGTCGTCGACTTCTCCTTCAACGAGGCGAACCACGACGCGACCGCCAACACGAGCCCCACGGCGGCCCTCTCCGGCCGGCTCGACAGCGTCGGCTGGACCGTCTGGGTCCGGCGGATGATCATCCTGCCGATCGGCGAGCGCTGGGCGATGATCGCGGTCCTGACCGCCGTCACCACGCCCCGGATCGTCTTCTACGCGCTGCTCGTCGGCTGCGCCTTCGGAGCCCTCTACACGACCGCCGGCCGCGTCCTGCGCTCCCTGACCCGCAAGGCGACCCGCACCGACCGGGCGGCGCGGGCCCTCGCGGACCTCGCCGACTCCGCGGTGCTCGCCTGGACCCGCGGGCCCCGCGGCAAGCGGCCCGACCGCACCGCGGTATGGCTGGCCGGGCTCGTGTCCTTCCTGATGGCGGGGGCCGCCGTCACCCGCGACTTCGGCGACCCGTGGTTGATCGGGACCGCGGCCTTCTACGTCCTCTTCGCCGGCGCGGCGGTGGAGCGGCCCCTCAAGGGCCCCCTCGACTGGCTGATCCCGCCGTTCTTCCGGTTCGCCGAGTACGTGACGGTGCTCGCACTCGCCTGGAAGGCGGACGTCCCCGGGGCCCTTCCCGCCGCATTCGGACTGGTCGCGGCGGTCGCCTACCATCACTACGACACGGTCTACCGCATCCGCGGCGGCTCGGGCGCGCCCCCGTACTGGCTGGTGCGGACGACCGGCGGCCACGAGGGCCGGGTCCTGCTGACCGTGGTCCTGGCCACCGTCCTTGCCCGTGACGCGTTCCCCGTCGCGCTCACGGCCATGGCCGTGTTCGTGGCACTGGTGGTGCTCGTGGAGAGCATCCGCTTCTGGGTCTCCTCCGGAGCACCCGCCGTACATGACGAAGGAGAACCAGCATGATCGGCCTTGTACTCGCTGCCGGTGCCGGACGCCGTCTGCGTCCCTACACCGACACCCTGCCCAAGGCCCTCGTGCCCGTCGGCCCCGAGGGCCAGGAGGAGAGCCTGACGGTCCTCGACCTGACGCTCGGCAACTTCGCGGAGGTCGGTCTCACCGAGGTCGCGATCGTCGTCGGCTACCGCAAGGAGGCCGTGTACGAGCGCCGCGAGGCGCTGGAGGCCAAGTACGGCGTCAAGATCACGCTGATCGACAACGACAAGGCCGAGGAGTGGAACAACGCCTACTCCCTGTGGTGCGCGCGTGACGTCATCAAGCAGGGCGTGATCCTCGCCAACGGCGACACCGTCCACCCCGTGTCGGTCGAGAAGACCCTGCTCGCCGCCCGCGGCGAGGGCCGGAAGATCATCCTCGCCCTCGACGCGGTCAAGAGCCTGGCCGACGAGGAGATGAAGGTCGTCACCGCCGAGGGCCGGGGCGTGCGGAAGATCACGAAGCTGATGGACCCCGCCGACGCGACGGGCGAGTACATCGGCGTCACCCTCATCGAGCCCGAGGCCGCCGAGCAGCTGGCCGAGGCGCTGAGGACCACCTTCGAGCGCGACCCCGACCTCTACTACGAGGACGGCTACCAGCAGCTCGTGAACGACGGCTTCACCATCGACGTCGCTCCCATCGGTGACGTCAAGTGGGTCGAGATCGACAACCACGACGACCTCGCCAAGGGCCGGACGATCGCATGCCAGTACTGACGCGGCTGATCCCCTCGCCCGTCGTCGTCGACATCAGCCGAGGGGCGATGGACGACCTGGCCGGCCTGCTCGCCGACCAGCGCATCTCCGCGTCCGGCAAACTCGCCATCGCGATCAGCGGGGGCTCCGGTCAGGCGCTGCGGGCCAAGCTGGAGCCCGTCCTGCCGCACGCCGACTGGTACCCGGTCGTCGACGGCACCATCGACTCCGCGGTCAAACTGGCCGACGACATAAAGGGCCGCCGCTACGACGCCGTCGTGGGCCTGGGCGGCGGCAAGATCATCGACGTGGCGAAGTACGCCGCGGCGCGGGTCGGCCTGCCCATGGTGGCCGTCGCCACCAACCTGTCGCACGACGGGATCTGCTCCCCGGTGTCCATCCTGGACAACGACAACGGGCGCGGCTCCTACGGGGTGCCCACCCCGATCGCGATGGTCATCGACCTCGATGTGATCAAGGACGCCCCGGTGCGGTTCATCCGCGCGGGCATCGGCGACGCGATCTCCAACATCTCGGCCATCGCCGACTGGGAGCTCTCGCACGCGATCACCGGCGAGGCCGTCGACGGCCTCGCGGCCGCGATGGCCCGCACCGCCGGCGAGTCCGTGCTCCGCCACCCCGGTGGTTGCGGCGACGACGAGTTCCTCACCGTGCTCTCCGAGGCCCTCGTGCTGTCCGGCATCGCCATGTCGATCAGCGGCGACAGCAGGCCCTCCTCCGGTGCCTGCCACGAGATCAGCCACGCCTTCGACCTGCTCTACCCGGGCCGCTCCGCGCTGCACGGCGAGCAGGTCGGCATCGGCGCCGCCTTCGCCATGCACCTGCGGGGGGCCGCCGAGAAGGCCGGGCTCTTCGTCGAGGTCCTGCGCGGCCACGGACTGCCCGTGCTGCCCGAGGAGATCGGGTTCAGCGTCGAGGAGTTCGTCGCGGCCGTCGAGTACGCCCCCCAGACCCGTCCGGGACGCTTCACCATCCTGGAACACCTCAACCTGTCCGCCGCCGAGATCAGGGACGCTTACTCCGACTATGCCAAGACCATCCGTAGCTGAACTCCGGCCCGTCGTTCACCCGGCGGGCGTGAAGGACCGGCGCAGCGGGGAGCACTGGGGCGGCCGCCTGTACATGCGCGAGGTCTCCCTGCGCATCACCCGCCTGCTCGTCACCACCAAGGTCACGCCGAACCAGCTGACCTACGTGATGACCCTGGCCGGCGTACTCGCCGCCCCGGCCCTGCTGGTGCCCGGCGTGTGGGGCGCCGTGCTCGGCGTGGTCATGGTCCAGCTGTACCTGCTGCTCGACTGCGTCGACGGCGAGGTCGCCCGCTGGAAGAAGCAGTTCTCGCTGTCCGGGGTGTACCTCGACCGGGTCGGCGCCTACCTGTGCGACGCGGCGGTCCTGGTCGGTTTCGGCCTGCGCGCCTCCGACCTGTGGGGCACCGGCCGCATCGACTGGCTGTGGGCCTTCCTGGGCACCCTCGCGGCGCTCGGCGCGATCCTGATCAAGGCCGAGACCGACCTGGTCGGCGTCGCCCGCCACCAGGTGGGCAAGCCGCCCGTCCAGGAGGCCGCCTCCGAGCCGCGTTCCTCCGGCATGGCGCTGGCCCGCCGGGCCGCGGCCGCGCTGAAGTTCCACCGCCTCGTCCTGGGCATCGAGGCCTCCCTGCTCATCCTGCTGCTGGCCGTGCTCGACCAGGTCCGGGGCGACCTGTTCTTCACCCGGCTCGGTGTCGCCGTCCTCGCCGGCATCGCCCTGCTGCAGACCGTGCTGCACCTGGTCTCCGTCCTCGCGTCGAGCAGGCTCCGGTGAGCGCCCCGCTGCGCGTCGGCGCGGTCGTCATCACCATGGGCAACCGCCCCGACGACCTCAAGGCCCTGATCGAGTCCGTCGCCCGGCAGGACGGCGACCCGGTCGAGGTCGTCGTCGTCGGGCAGGGCGTGGCCCTCACCGCGGAGACGGGCGTCCCCGAGGGCGTCCGCACCGTCGAGCTGCCCGAGAACCTGGGCATCCCCGGCGGCCGCAACGCGGGCATCGAGGCCTTCGGCCCCGGTGGCCGCGACGTGGACGTCCTGCTCTTCCTGGACGACGACGGGCTGCTGGAGCGCACCGACACCGCCGAACTGTGCCGTCAGGCCTTCACCGAGGACCCGCGGCTCGGGATCGTCAGCTTCCGCATCGCCGACCCCGACACCGGCGCGACCCAGCGCCGGCACGTGCCCCGGCTGCGCGCATCGGACCCGATGCGCTCCTCCCGCGTCACCACCTTCCTGGGCGGCGCGAACGCCGTCCGCACAAAGGTGTTCGAGCAGGTCGGAACCCTGCCGGGCGAGTTCTTCTACGCCCACGAGGAAACCGACCTGGCCTGGCGGGCCCTCGACGCCGGGTGGTCGATCGACTACCGGGCGGACATGGTGCTGCTGCACCCGACGACCGCCCCCTCCCGGCACGCGGTCTATCACCGTATGGTGGCCCGTAACCGGGTGTGGCTCGCCCGCCGGAACCTGCCCGCCCCGCTGGTCCCGGTGTACCTGGGCGTATGGCTCGCCCTGACGCTGGTGCGCAAGCCTTCGGGGCCTGCCCTCAAGGCCTGGTTCGGCGGCTTCAAGGAGGGCTGGACCACCCCCTGCGGTCCCAGACGTCCGATGAAGTGGCGTACCGTGTGGCGGCTGACCCGGCTCGGCCGACCGCCTGTCATCTGACAAGCCCGTGTCTGCGACGATGGGCCCGGTTCACGGGTCCTTCGTTCCAGCCCGATGCCCCTTCTGCCGCATCTTGAAGACGGAAAGTTTCGACTTGTGAGTGACACAACCCACGACGGCGCCATCGCCACGAGCAGGCCGGTGTCCGAAGACGCGGGACTGAGCCCCGAGGAGCTCGCCAGGAAGTACGGCCTGTCCGTGAGCGGGGCCCGTCCCCCTCTGGGCGCGTACGTCCGCGAGCTCTGGGGTCGGCGCCACTTCATCATGGCGTTCTCCCGGGCCAGGCTGGTCGCCCAGTACAGCCAGGCGAAGCTCGGCCAGGTCTGGCAGGTGGCGACCCCGCTGCTGAACGCGGCCGTCTACTGGCTGATCTTCGGCCTGATCCTCGGCGCGGGCAAGGAGATGCCCAAGGGCGTCTACGTCCCGTTCCTGATGATGGGCATCTTCGTCTTCACCTTCACGCAGAGCTCGGTGATGGCGGGCGTGCGGGCGATCTCCGGCAACCTCGGCCTGGTGCGCGCCCTGCACTTCCCCCGGGCCGCGCTGCCGGTGTCCTTCTCGTTGCAGCAGCTCCAGCAGCTGCTGTACTCGATGGTGGTCGTCTTCGTGATCGCCGTGAGCTTCGGCAACTACCCGCGCCTGTCCTGGCTGCTGGTGATCCCGACGCTGGCGCTGCAGTTCGTCTTCAACACCGGCCTCGCCATGATCTTCGCGCGGATGGGTTCCAAGACCCCCGACCTCGCGCAGCTGATGCCGTTCGTGATGCGCACCTGGATGTACGCCTCCGGCGTGATGTTCCCGATCGGCATCTACCTCAAGGACCAGCCGCAGTGGATCAGCGACGTGCTGCTGTGGAACCCGGTCGCGATCTACATGGACCTCATCCGGTTCGCGCTGATCGACGACTACGGCGCGAGCAACCTGCCCCCGCACGTCTGGCTCTTCGCCGTGGGCTGGGCCGTGGTGATCGGCCTCGGCGGCTTCGTGTACTTCTGGAAGGCTGAGGAGCGTTACGGCCGTGGCTGAAAAGACCGACGGGCACATCCCGACAGTGATCGCGGACGACGTCCACATCGTCTACCGGGTCAACACCGGCGGCGCCGGCAAGGGCGCGGCCACCGCCGCGCTCAGCAAGATCGTCCGACGGCGCAAGGGCGAGGCCCCCGGCGTGCGCCGGGTGCACGCGGTGCGCGGCGTCTCCTTCACCGCCTACCGCGGCGAGGCCATCGGCCTGATCGGCTCGAACGGCTCCGGCAAGTCCACCCTGCTCCGTGCCATCGCCGGGCTGCTGCCCTGCGAGTCCGGCAAGGTATACACGGACGGCCAGCCGTCCCTGCTCGGCGTCAACGCCGCGCTGATGAACGACCTGACGGGTGAGCGGAACGTCGTCCTCGGCGGACTCGCGATGGGCATGACCCGCGAGCAGATCAAGGAACGCTACGAGGACATCGTCGACTTCTCGGGGATCAACGAGAAGGGGGACTTCATCTCCCTTCCGATGCGCACCTACTCCTCGGGAATGGCGGCGCGCCTGCGCTTCTCGATCGCGGCCGCCAAGGACCACGACGTCCTGATGATCGACGAGGCGCTCGCCACCGGTGACCGGAAGTTCCAGGTCCGCTCCGAGGCGCGCATCCGTGAACTGCGGGAGAAGGCCGGCACGGTCTTCCTCGTGAGCCACAACAACAAGTCCATCCGCGACACCTGTAGCCGGGTGCTGTGGCTGGAGAAGGGCGAACTCCTGATGGACGGGCCCACCGAGGAAGTCGTCTCGGCGTACGAAAAGGCCACCGGCGGCCACTGACCGGCCGGATCCCCGCAGGTTTCGGGCCCCTGCCGCTTCGCGCGGCGGGGGCCTCGCCGTGCGGGGCGCCGGGGCGCTGCCGTGAGCGGGGGCGGTATGCGGGACGCGAGCCGCGACGCAATTCGGGGCGGGACGACATTCCCCGGTCCGGTGAATACCCGATAGGCCCCCGCGACGTTGTACAGCGTAAGCTGGACCAGTTCTCAATCGCGCCAAGAGGGGACGATTCCCCGCAGCCGAAACTCCCCGGGTACCCCGGGTAAACTCCGGCGGCGTGTCCGAAATAGGATGACTTGGGTCGGCAGTGTAGAACGGGAGATGTGACGGCAATGGCTACGGGAATTCTCCGGCCCCCAGGCACAGTGGCCGTCCCCGCCCCGGGCGGCGGGCGGTGACCCCCGGGCACGGCATCCGGTCCGGTGGCCCCGGAGCCCCCGACGGGACCCTCGACCCCGCGCGGGCCACCCTCGGCAAGGCGGCGGCGGAGAACTTCCCCGTCGCCCCCGCGTTCCTCCCGCGCGCCTGGCGCGACGGCCTGACGGCGGTCTACGGGTACGCCCGCCTCGTCGACGACATCGGTGACGGGGACCTCGTCCCGGGCGGCCGCGACGCCGTGCTCCTGGGCCTCGACCCGGCGGCCGCGGACGACCGCACCGCCATGCTCGACGCCCTCGAAGTCGACCTCCTGCGCGTCTTCGGCGGCACCGACGGCCCCCCGCGCCACCCCCTGCTCGCGGCCCTCCCGCCCGTCGTGCGCGCCCACGGCCTCACCCCCGAGCCGTTCCTCGGTCTCATCGAGGCCAACCGCCAGGACCAGCGGGTCACGCGCTACGAGACGTACGCGGACCTCCTGGCCTACTGCGAGCTCTCCGCGAACCCCGTCGGTCGCCTCGTCCTCTCCCTCACCGGCACGAGCACCCCCGAGCGCGTCCGCCTCTCCGACGCCGTGTGCACCGGCCTGCAGATCGTCGAGCACCTCCAGGACGTCGCCGAGGACCTCGGCCGCGACCGCGTGTACCTCCCCGCGCAGGACATGCGCCGCTTCCACGTCACCGAGGTCGACCTCAAGGCGCCGTCCGCCGGCGCGTCCGTCCGGGCCCTGATCGCCTTCGAGGCCGAACGCGCACGCGGGCTCCTGGACGAGGGCCTCCCGCTCGTGGGCAGCGTCCACGGCCGGCTCCGGCTGTTGCTCGCGGGCTTCGTCGGAGGAGGGCGCGCCGCCCTGAGAGCGGTCTCGGACGCCGGGTTCGACGTACTTCCCGGACCGCCCAAGCCCACCCGGAGCGGCCTGCTCCGCGAGGTGGCCGCCGTCCTGCGCACAGCGCCGAGAAAGGGGTGAGCCCCAACGTGGAGGGCCCCACACACGCGTCCGTACCGTCCGCTCCCGTCATCGCGGCCTACAGCTACTGCGAGGCCGTGACCGGAACGCAGGCACGCAACTTCGCGTACGGCATCCGGCTGCTGCCCACCGACAAGCGGCAGGCGATGTCCGCGCTGTACGCCTTCTCCCGGCGCGTCGACGACATCGGCGACGGCACCCTGCCGCCCGAGGCGAAGCTCGCCCGGCTGGAGGAGACCCGCGCGCTCCTCGGACGGGTCCGGGCCGGAGGGATCGACGAGGACGACACCGACCCGGTCGCCGTCGCCCTCGCGCACGCCGCACGCCGCTTCCCGATCCCGCTCGGCGGACTCGACGAACTCATCGACGGGGTCCTGATGGACGTCCGCGGTCAGGAGTACGAGACCTGGGACGACCTGAAGGTCTACTGCCGCTGCGTCGCCGGCGCCATCGGGCGGCTCTCCCTGGGAGTGTTCGGCACCGTGCGCGCCACGGGCCCCGACGCGGCCCGCGCCGACGAGTACGCCGACGTCCTCGGCCTCGCCCTGCAACTCACCAACATCCTGCGCGACGTCCGCGAGGACGCCGCCAACGGACGCACCTACCTGCCCGCCGAGGACCTCGCCAAGTTCGGCTGCTCCGAAGGCTTCAGCAGCGACCGGGCACCCGCCGGCTCCGACTTCGCCGGACTCGTCCACCACGAAGTCCGGCGCGCCCGCGCCCTGTTCGTCGAGGGCTACCGGCTGCTGCCCCTGCTCGACCGGCGCAGCGGCGCCTGCGTGGCCGCCATGGCCGGGATCTACCGTCGCCTCCTCGACCGCATCGAGCGCGAGCCCGAGGCAGTCCTGCGCGGCCGCGTCTCGCTGCCGACGCACGAGAAGGCGTACGTCGCCGTGCGCGGCCTGTCGGGCCTCGACGCGCGCACCATCTCGCGCCAGAGCACGCGGAGGCGGATCTGATGCACCGCACCACGGACCCCGGCGCCGCCGGCGACCGGGCAACCGCCCGGGCCGCCGCCGCGTCCTACCCGTCGGGCTCCGCCGGACGGGCCCCCGCGCCGGCGCGCCCGGCAGGGCACCGCACCGCGGGGGAGGGGTCATGAGCGGCAGCGACCGGCGCGGCGACGACCGCGCCGTCGTCGTGGGCGGCGGCCTCGCCGGGGTCACCGCCGCCCTCGAACTCGCCGACGCCGGACTGCGGGTCACCCTGCTCGAAGGGCGCCCGCGACTCGGCGGCCTCGCCTTCTCCTTCAAGCGCGGCGACCTGACCGTCGACAACGGCCAACACGTCTACCTGCGCTGCTGCACCGCCTACCGGTGGTTCCTCGACCGCGTCGACGGCGCCGGCCTGGCACCGCTCCAGGACCGGCTCGACGTCCCCGTCCTCGACGTCGCCCACCCGCGCGGCCCCCGCCTCGGCCGGTTGCGCCGCAGCGCCCTGCCCGTACCCCTCCACCTGGCCGGGGCACTGGCCCGCTACCCGCACCTCTCCCTCGCCGAGCGGGCCTCCGTCGGGCGCGCCGCCCTCGCGCTGCGCCGGCTCGACCCCACCGACCCGGCCCTCGACGGCCTCGACTTCGCCACCTGGCTCCGCCGCTACGGCCAGTCCCCGCGCACCATCGAGGCGCTGTGGGACCTCGTCGGCATCGCCACGCTCAACGCCACCGCCGAACAGTCCTCGCTGGGCCTGGCCGCCATGGTCTTCAAGACCGGACTGCTCTCCGAGAACGGCGCCGCCGACATCGGCTGGGCCAAGGTCCCGCTCGGCGACCTCCACGACACGCTCGCCCGCAAGGCGCTCGACAAGGCCGGCGTGACGACCGGACTGCGCACCCGCGTCACGGCCGTCTCCCGTACCGGGGAAGGGGCCTGGCGGGTCGACACCGAGGACGGGTCCTTCGACGCGGGCACCGTCGTCCTCGCCGTCCCCCAGCGCGAGGCGCACGGCCTGCTGCCCGCGGGGGCCCTGCCCGACCCGGACAAGCTCCTCGACATCGGCACCGCGCCCATCCTCAACGTCCACGTCGTCTACGACCGCAAGGTGCTCAAGCAGCCCTTCTTCGCGGCCCTCGGCTCGCCCGTCCAGTGGGTCTTCGACCGCACCGACGCCTCCGGCCTGACCGACGGCGGCCAGTACCTGGCTCTGTCCCAGTCGGTGGCCCAGGACGACATCGAGGAGCCCGTCTCGGTCCTGCGCGCCAAGTACCTGCCCGAACTGGAGCGGCTGCTGCCCGCCGCGCGCGGATCGAAGGTACGGGACTTCTTCATCACCCGGGAACGGACCGCGACCTTCGCCCCCACACCCGGGGTCGGCCGACTGCGCCCCGGCCCGCGGACCGACACGCCGGGGCTCTACCTCGCCGGAGCGTGGACCGCGACCGGCTGGCCCGCGACCATGGAGGGCGCGGTACGCAGCGGCCTCGGCGCGGCACACACCGCACTCGCCGCGCTCGGGCGTCCCGGCGAACACCCGCTGCAGGAGGCGGTATGACGACCGGCACCAGCACCACCGCCACAGGCACAGCACGAACAGCACGTACAGGAACCAGAGGAGAGCCAGTGAACCCGGGGAACCCGGCTGTCGAGAACACGGCTGCCAGTGTGGGCACGGCCGGAGGGGGCCTGGAGAAGGCGGACACGCTCGCGCTCCTGGAACGCGGCCGCACGCTGTCGACCCCCGTGCTCCGTGCCGCAGTGGACCGGCTCGCGGCGCCCATGGACACCGTCGCCGCCTACCACTTCGGCTGGATCGACGCCGACGGCAACGCGGCCGACGGCGACGGCGGCAAGGCCGTCCGTCCCGCGCTCGCCCTGCTCTCCGCCGAAGCCGCGGGCGCCGCGGCCGAGGTCGGCATCCCCGGCGCCGTCGCCGTGGAACTCGTCCACAACTTCTCGCTGCTGCACGACGACCTGATGGACGGCGACGAGCAGCGCCGCCACCGCGACACGGTGTGGAAGGTCCACGGCCCGGCCCTGGCCATCCTCGTCGGCGACGCCCTCTTCGCACTGGCCAACGAGGTCCTGCTGGAACTGGGCACCGTGGAGGCCGGCCGAGCGGCCCGCCGCCTGACGACCGCCAGCCGCAAGCTCATCGACGGCCAGGCCCAGGACATCTCCTACGAGCACCGCGAGCGCGTCAGCGTCGAGGAGTGCCTGGAGATGGAGGGCAACAAGACCGGCGCGCTCCTCGCCTGCGCGGTCTCCATCGGCGCCGTCCTCGGTGGCGCCGACGACCGCACCGCCGACAAGCTGGAGGAGTACGGCTACCACCTCGGCCTCGCCTTCCAGGCCGTCGACGACCTCCTCGGCATCTGGGGCGACCCGGAGGCCACCGGCAAGCAGACCTGGAGCGACCTGCGCCAGCGCAAGAAGTCCCTGCCCGTCGTCGCCGCGCTCGCGGCCGGCGGACCCGCCTGCGAGGAGCTCGGCCGGCTGCTCACCGCCGACGCCAAGAGCAACGACTTCGAGAACTTCTCCGAGGAGGAGTTCGCGGCCCGCGCCGCCCTCATCGAAGCCGCGGGCGGCCGTCAGTGGACCGCGGACGAGGCCCGCCGCCAGCACGCGATCGCCATCCGCGCGCTGGACGACGTCGACATGCCGCAGCGGGTCCGTGACCAGCTCGTCGCCCTCGCCGACTTCGTCGTCGTACGCAAGAGGTGATCGCCACCCGACAGCGGATATCGCGCTAGTCGCCGGCCGGCGCCGCACCTGGTGGGCGCGCACCGGTCGACGGCATACCCCAGCACAGCAGAGGACACTGCAGACTGCACGGAGGGGAAGCCATGACAGCGACGACCGACGGCGGCGGGGCGATGGCCGGCGGCGCCGAACCGCGACACGACGGCGGCCAGGCACCGGCCGGCGCCGCCCGGACGGCGGCCGGGCCGACCGCGCCCGGCGCACCGCCCGACCACCGCACGCCCGCACTCTTGCGCGGAGTCCGGGAGGCCACCGACCGGGCCACCCGCAACCTGCTGGAACGCCAGGACCCGGCGGGCTGGTGGAAGGGCGACCTGGAGACCAACGTCACCATGGACGCCGAGGACCTGCTGCTGCGGCAGTTCCTCGGCATCCGCGACGAGGCCACCACCCGGGCGGCCGCCCTCTTCATCCGAGGCGAACAGCGCGACGACGGCACCTGGGCCACCTTCCACGGCGGCCCCCCCGATCTCTCCGCTACCATCGAGGCGTACGTCGCCCTGCGCCTCGCCGGGGACGCGCCCGACGCCCCGCACATGTCGCGCGCCTCGGCCTGGATCCGCGCCCACGGGGGCATCGCCGCCGCCCGGGTGTTCACCCGGATCTGGCTGGCGCTCTTCGGCTGGTGGAAATGGGAGAACCTGCCCGAACTCCCGCCCGAACTGCTGTTCCTGCCCTCCTGGGTGCCGCTCAACATCTACGACTTCGGCTGCTGGGCCCGCCAGACCATCGTTCCCCTCACCGTGGTCTCGGCGCTGCGTCCCGTCCGGCCCGCCCCCTTCGTCCTGGACGAACTCCACGCCGACGCCCGCAACCCCTGCCCCGCCGTCCCCACGGCCCCGCTGACCAGCTGGGACGGGGCCTTCCAGCGCATGGACAGGGCCCTGCACGTCTACCGCCGGTTCGCCCCGAAGGCCGTGCGCAGGGCCGCGATGGCCAGCGCCGGCCGGTGGATCGTCGAACGACAGGAGAACGACGGCTGCTGGGGCGGGATCCAACCGCCCGCCGTGTACTCCGTCATCGCCCTGCACCTGCTGGGCTACGACCTCGGGCACCCGGTGATGCGGGCCGGACTGGAGTCGCTCGACCGGTTCGCCGTGTGGCGCGAGGACGGCGCCCGCATGATCGAGGCCTGCCAGTCCCCGGTCTGGGACACCTGCCTGGCCGCCATCGCCCTCGCCGACGCGGGCGTCCGATCCGACCACCCGGCACTCGTCAAGGCCGCGGACTGGATGGTCGGGGAGGAGATCCGGCGCACCGGCGACTGGGCCGTCCGCAGACCCGGGCTGGCCCCCGGCGGCTGGGCGTTCGAGTTCCACAACGACAACTACCCCGACATCGACGACACCGCCGAGGTGGTCCTGGCCCTGCGCCGGATCGACCATCCCGACCCGGTGAAGGTGGAGGCGGCCATCGCCCGCGGAGTGTCCTGGAACCTCGGCATGCAGTCGAGGAACGGTGCCTGGGGCGCCTTCGACGCCGACAACACCCGCACCCTCCCCAACCGGCTGCCCTTCTGCGACTTCGGCGAGGTCATCGACCCCCCGTCCGCCGACGTGACCGCCCACGTGGTGGAGATGCTGGCCGTCGAGGGCCGGTCCGCCGACCCCCGGACCCGGCGCGGCATCGCCTGGCTGCTCGCCGAACAGGAGTCGGACGGCGGCTGGTTCGGCCGCTGGGGCACCAACTACGTGTACGGCACCGGTTCGGTCCTGCCGGCCCTCGCCGCCGCGGGCGTCCCCCCGTCCCACCCCGCCGTCCGGCGGGCCGTGCGCTGGCTGGAGTCCGTACAGAACGAGGACGGCGGCTGGGGCGAGGACCAGCGCTCCTACCAGGACCGCTCCTGGGCGGGGAAGGGGGAGTCCACCCCCTCGCAGACCGCCTGGGCCCTGATGGCGCTGCTGTCGGCCGGGGAACGCGACGGCGAGGCCGTCGAACGGGGCCTCACCCACCTGGTGAACACCCAGCGCGCCGACGGCAGCTGGGACGAGCCGTACTTCACCGGCACCGGCTTCCCCTGGGACTTCTCCATCAACTACCACCTGTACCGACAGGTGTTCCCGCTGACCGCCCTCGGCCGCTACCTCCACGGCGAGCCCTTCGGCCCCGACGGGCGCCGGCCCACCGCGGCCCCGGCCCTCACCGAGGACTCCTGATGGCCGGCCCCGGAGCGCAGCCCCCGCCCGCACCGCTCCTGATCGCCTGCGCGCTGCGCATCGAGAGGGCGGCCCTGCGCAGCGCCGCCCGTCCGGCGGGCGCCACCGCCACGGTGCTCCGTACGGGCATGGGACCGCGCGCCGCCGAACGCGCCGTCGCCCGCACGCTGGAGCGGCCCGGGATGGCGGGGGCCGCCGTCCTCGCCACCGGGTTCTGCGCCGGACTGGTCCCCGGCATGCACCCCGGCGACCTGGTCGTCGCCGACGAGACCCGGGACCCGCACGGGACCGTCCGGTGCACCGGAACCCGGCTGCTCGCCGAGGCACTGGCACTGGCCCTTCCAGGCCGGACCGTGCACACCGGCGCGCTGACCGGGTCCGACCACGTCGTCCGCGGCCAGGAGCGCGCCCGGTTGCGCGCCACCGGCGCCGTCGCGGTCGACATGGAGTCGGCGGCCACCTTGTGGACCGCCACCCGGGGCGCCCGCACCCCGGCGGGGGAGGGACGCCCCGTTGCGGCCGTCCGGGTGATCGTGGACGCTCCTGAGCACGAGCTCGTCCGCATCGGCACCGTCCGCGGTGGAATATCGGCGTTCCGTGTACTGCGTGCCCTACTGCCCGCGTTCCATGAATGGCACCGTTCTTCGCTGCTCCCCAGGAGGTGAGCCAGATGGCCATGCCACTGCGCCAGTCCATCAGGGTCGGGACCTATCTTCTCGAACAGAAGCTCCGCAAGCGGGAGAAGTTCCCGCTGATCGTGGAACTGGAGCCGCTCTACGCCTGCAACCTGGCCTGCGAGGGGTGCGGGAAGATCCAGCACCCGGCCGGGGTCCTCAAGCAGCGCATGCCGGTGGCCCAAGCCGTCGGCGCCGTGCTGGAGTCCGGCGCCCCCATGGTGTCCATCGCGGGCGGCGAGCCCCTGATGCACCCGCAGATCCACGAGATCGTCCGGCAGCTGGTGGCCAAGCGGAAGTACGTCTTCCTCTGCACCAACGCGATGCTGCTCCGCAAGAAGATCGAGAAGTTCACCCCGTCCCCCTATTTCGCCTTCGCCGTCCACATCGACGGGCTGCGCGAACGGCACGACGAATCGGTGGCCAAGGAAGGCGTCTTCGACGAGGCGGTCGCGGCCATCAAGGAGGCGAAGCGGCGCGGTTTCCGGGTGACGACCAACTCCACCTTCTTCAACACCGACACCCCCCAGACCATCATCGAGGTCCTGAACTACCTCAATGACGACCTCCGGGTCGACGAGATGATGATCTCGCCCGCCTACGCCTACGAAAAGGCCCCTGACCAGGAACACTTCCTGGGCGTCGAACAGACCCGCGAACTCTTCAAGAAGGCCTTCGCGGGCGGGAACCGGCGGCGCTGGCGGCTCAACCACTCGCCGCTCTTCCTCGATTTCCTGGAGGGCAAGGCGGATTTCTCCTGCACCGCCTGGGCCATTCCGAATTACTCCCTCTTCGGCTGGCAGCGCCCCTGCTACCTGATGAGCGACGGCTACGTGCCCACGTACCGCGAGCTGATCGAGGACACCGACTGGAACAAGTACGGCCGCGGCAAGGACCCGCGCTGCGCGAACTGCATGGCGCACTGCGGCTACGAGCCCACCGCCGTCCTCGCCACCATGGGCTCCCTCAAGGAATCCCTGCGAGCGGCCAGGGAGACCATCGGCGGCAACCGGGCCACCTCGTCATGACCGCCGGCCAGGGGGGCGGCCGGGGCTTCGACCTGGCCGCCCTGCTCGCCGAGCGCGGGGACGAACGCTACGAGCTCCACTCCCGCCACCTGAACCACCAACTGCCCCGGATGCTGCACACCATCGGCTTCGACAAGGTCTACGTACGGGCCGAGGGCGCCCACTTCTGGGACGCCGAGGGCAACGACCACCTCGACATGCTGGCCGGCTTCGGGGTCATGGGCCTGGGCCGGCACCACCCCGTCGTCCGCAAGGCCCTGCACGACGTCCTGGACGCCCAGCTCGCCGACCTGACCCGCTTCGACTGCCAGCCGCTACCGGGCCTGCTCGCCGAGAAACTGCTCTCCCACAGCCCCCACCTGGACCGGGTCTTCTTCGGCAACAGCGGCACCGAGGCGGTGGAGACGGCCCTGAAGTTCGCCCGGTACGCCACCGGCCGGCCCAGGATCCTCTACTGCGACCACGCCTTCCACGGGCTCACCACCGGCTCGCTGTCGGTCAACGGCGAAGCCGGCTTCCGGGACGGCTTCGCACCGCTGCTCCCCGACACGCGGATCGCGCTCGGCGACCTGGACGCCCTGGAACGCGAACTACGGCGGGGCGACGTCGCCGCCTTCGTCGTGGAGCCGATCCAGGGCAAGGGCGTGCTCGCCGCGCCCCCCGGATTCCTGCGCGCGGCGCAGGAACTCCTCCACCGGCACAAGGCCCTGCTCATCGCCGACGAGGTGCAGACCGGCCTCGGACGCACCGGCGATTTCTACGCGTACCAGCACGAACCCGGCGTGGAACCGGATCTGGTGTGCGTGGCGAAGGCCCTGTCGGGCGGCTACGTCCCCGTCGGCGCGACCCTGGGCAAGGACTGGATCTTCCAGCGCGTCTACTCGTCCATGGACCGCGTCCTCGTCCACTCGGCGAGCTTCGGCTCCAACGCGCAGGCGATGGCCGCCGGCCTGGCGGTGCTGAGCGTCATGGAGGACGAGGAGGTGACCGCCAACGCCCGCGCCATGGGCGACCTGCTGCGCGGCCGGCTCGCCGCGCTCGTGGACGAGTACGAGCTGCTGCACGAGGTGCGGGGGCGCGGGCTGATGATCGGGATCGAGTTCGGCCGGCCGTCCTCGTTGGGCCTGCGCAGCCGCTGGGCGATGCTCCAGGCCGCCCGCAAGGGCCTGTTCGCCCAGATGGTCGTGGTGCCGCTGCTGCTCAAGCACCGGATCCTCACCCAGGTCTCCGGGGACCACCTGGAGGTCATCAAGCTCATCCCGCCGCTGATCGTCGACGAACGGGACGTGGACCGCTTCGTCGGGGCCTTCCGCGAGGTCATGGACGAGGCGCACGGCGGGGGATCGCTCATGTGGGACTTCGGTCGGACGCTGGTGAAGCAGGCCGTCGGCAACCGCTGACGGCCTGCCGGCCGGGGACCCCGGCCGCTACGGTTCCAGCAGCCGGTCCCGCAGCCGGACCAGGGTCTCGGGCGCGAGTCCGAGACCCTCGGCGAGGTACCGGTCCACCTCGCCCCACTCCTCCTCGATGGTCGCGTACGCCGCTTCCAGGTAGGCGGCGCGGGCCTCGAAGAGCGGCGCCAGCAGCTCCGCCGCCTCGGCCGGACGGGGCTCGACCGCCTCCGTGCCGCGACGCATCCGGTAGCGGCGGTGCGGGGCGTTCGACTCCAGGTAGTCCGCCACGATGGCGTCCCGTTCGACGCCGAGCGCGAGCAGCGTGACGGCGATCGACAGACCGGCCCGGTCCTTGCCCGCGGCGCAGTGCATCAGCGCGGGGACGCTGTCCTCGGCCAGCGCGTGCACGACCCGGCTGTGTTCGGTGGTCCGGGTGCGGATCATCGTGCGGTACGAGGTGGTCATGCGCTCGGCCGCCCGGCCCTCCCCGAGGGCGGTGCGCAGCTGGGCCAGGTCGCCCTCGCGGACCATCTTCCAGAACTCCTTCCCGGCGGCCGGGTCGGACAACGGGATGTTCACGTAGCGCACGCCGGGCAGTTCCACGTCCGGCCCCTCCAGGGCGTGGTCGGCGCGGTTGCGGAAGTCGAAGACCGTGTGCAGGCCGAGCGAGACGAGGAACTCTGTTCCGGTTTCGGTCGCATGCGCCAGATGTCCGCTTCGGAACAGTCGTCCGGACCTGACCCTCCGTCCGTCGACGGTCGGCAGGCCGCCCACGTCACGGAAATTGCGCACTCCCGTCAGCTCCGGTTCCGGTTCGGGCAGCGCCGGAAGGGGTGGGGGTATCCGCTGGGTCACGTGTGGTCCTCCGCATCGTCCTGAGGTGTCCGAATTACGCCGGTTGGGAGCAACTTGCCACGGGGAGAAGCGAGATCGCGCCAGGCTCCGTGAGCCAGATCATACGGTGACCGTCCGTGCCCGCTCGCGAAATCAGAATTCCCACGCCAGGGCGGTTGTTGATGGTCCGGAATGGACACAGGGTGACCGGAATTCCATCGCTCCCCCATACCTGTGATTGCGTCAGGGAATGTGTGGCTTGTTGCCCGTGTACCGACTCGATTACCTTCACGACCGATCCGGGTGGACAGCCTAATCCTGCCGCCGCCCGGGAACCGCACCCGACTATCGACGCGCGCGGCAGGAGCGGGGGAACCAGGTAGGCCGCCGGACCGGAGCTTTCTCCGGGACGGCTAGGGGTGAAGCCGCACGCGTCCTCGACGCGGTCGGCCGGACATCTCCAGTCCGAACCCGACAGCTCACCTCGCAGGCGACGGAGAGGAATTCGCCATGCCCGGTAAGGGTAAGCACCGCCGCCCGAAGTCCAGTTCCATATCCCGCGGTCTCACCGTGGCCGGCACCGGCGGCGCCGCCCTCGCGCTGCCGCTGATCGGAGCCACCGGAGCCCAGGCCGCCACCCCCGCGGCGACCCCCGCCACCGCACCCGCGCAGGCACCGCAGGCCCCGGCGGCTCCCCGGGCCGCCGCCGTCACGCCCACCGCGACGCCCACGGCGCCCGCCGCGGTCTACACGGTGGTGTCCGGCGACTACCTCTCGAAGATCGCCGCCGAGCGGAACCTCACCGGCGGCTGGGAGCAGCTCTACGCCGACAACCGGGACGCCGTCGGCAACGACCCCTCCCTGATCCACCCCGGCCTCAAGCTGACCCTCGGCGCCCCCGGCGCGGCGGCCGAGCCGGCCCCCGCCAAGAAGCAGTCGGCGGCCGGCGCGTCCACCCCGGACTCCGCCCCCAAGTCGGACTCCGGCGCCCGCTCCGACCGCTCCGAGCGGTCCTCCAGCCGCCCTGAGGCGTCCGGCGAGCGTTCCTCCGCCCCGACCGCCGCGCCCAGGAAGGCCGCGCCCGCGCAGAAGCCCGCCGGCTCCGGCCAGGCCGCGCCCTCCACCCCGTCGAGCCCCTCCAAGGCCGGCGGATTCGTGGCCCCGGTCGCCGGCGGAGTCTCCACCGCGTACCGCATGGGCGGCAGCATGTGGTCTTCCGGTTACCACACCGGCGTCGACTTCATGGCGAGCACCGGAACCACCGTCAAGGCCGTCGGCGCGGGCACCGTGGTCTCCGCCGGATGGGGCGGCTCGTACGGCAACGAGGTCGTCATCAAGCACGCGGACGGCAAGTACTCCCAGTACGCGCACCTCTCCTCGCTGTCCGTCTCGGCCGGCCAGAGCGTCACCGGCGGCCAGCGCGTGGGCCTCTCCGGCGCGACCGGGAACGTGACCGGCCCGCACCTCCACTTCGAGATCCGCACGGGTCCGTCCTACGGCTCGGACATCGACCCGCTGGCCTACCTCCGCTCCAAGGGCGCCAGCCTCTGACGGCACCCGCCGTCGGACACGGACACGCGTGAGGCCGGGACCCGAGGGGGGTCCCGGCCTCACGTGTACTTATTCCTTATCCCCCGCGTGGTACAGATCACGGTCCGTCAACCCCTCATTACGTTGGCGTAGGTTGGTTGCGACGGTGAAGGATGTGTTCCCGTGGCAGCGACGACGACGACACTCAAGACCATCGGCTCGTACGCGGCGATCGGGGACAGCTTCACCGAAGGCGTGGGAGACCCGGGACCCGGGGATTCCTATCTCGGCTGGGCGGACCGCCTCGCCGTGCTCCTCGCCGATCAGCGCGACGAACATGACTTCCGGTACGCGAATCTGGCCGTGCGGGGGAAGCTCCTCGACCAGATCGTGGCCGAACAGGTCCCGAGGGCCCGGGCCCTCGCACCGGACCTGGTGACCTTCTGCGCGGGCGGGAACGACATCATCCGCCCCGGCAGCGACCCGGACGACGTGGCGGAACGTTTCGAGGCGGCCGTGGCCGACCTCACGGGCGCCGTGGGCCTCGTGATGATCACCACCGGCTTCGACACCCGGGGCGTACCGGTCCTGAAGCACCTCCGGGGCAAGGTCGCCACGTACAGCGCGCACGTGCGCTCCATCGCCGACCGGTACGACTGCCCGGTGCTCGACCTCTGGTCGCTGCGCTCGGTGCAGGACCGGCGGGCCTGGGACGGCGACCGGCTGCACCTCTCGCCCGAGGGCCACACCCGCGTCGCGCTCCGTGCCGCGCAGGTGCTGGGCTACGGGATCCCGGCCGATCCCGACCAGCCGTGGCCGCCCACGCCGCCGCGCGGATCGGTGGACGTGACCCGCGACAACATCCAGTGGGCCCGGGAGCACCTCGTGCCGTGGATCGGACGCCGGCTGCGGGGCGAGTCCTCCGGCGACCACGTCGCGGCGAAGCGCCCCGACCTGCTGCCCCTGTAGGGCACGCGGGAGCCGGACGAGCACCCGTTCCGCCCGGCGGGTTCCCGCCGGGCGGAATCCTCACGGGCCGGTACGCGTTGGGAAGGGCGTGCATGTACTAGCGTGCCACCTCGAACCGCACCCTCTTGAGGAGGCGCCTTGACCGGCTCCCTTCCCCTGCGTCCCAGGCTGCGCGCCCTGCGCTCCGAAGCCTTCGGGGCGGACCCCTCCGGCGCGCGGCTGGAGCGGATCCAGCGCTCGCCGAACTTCGCGGACGGCGTGTTCCAGAACCCGGTGAAGGGCAGGACCAGGCCCTCCGGGTCGATGACCGAGTTCGCCCGGGTCTACTTCCACAAGGAACAGCGGGTCCGCCGCAGCCCCGCCGCACCGATCCCGGTCCATCCGACCACCCTGGCCGACCTGGCGAAGCCGCCGGTCAGCGGCCTGCGGGTGACCTGGATGGGCCATTCCAGCGTGCTCGTGGAGATCGACGGACGCCGGGTCCTCTTCGACCCCGTCTGGGGAGAGCGGTGCTCTCCCTACCCCTTCGCCGGGCCCAAGCGGCTGCACCCGGTGCCGGTGCCGCTCGCCTCCCTGGGCGAGGTCGACGTCGTGGTGATCTCCCACGACCACTACGACCACCTCGACCTGCCCACGATCAAGGCGCGGGCCGGTACGGACACGGTCTTCGCCGTCCCCCTCGGCGTCGGCGCGCACCTGGAACGCTGGGGCGTACCGGCCTCACGGCTGCGCGAGCTGGACTGGAACGAGTCCACCGAGGTCGCCGGCCTCACCCTCACGGCCACCCCGGCACAGCACTTCTGCGGCCGCGGCCTGCGCAACCAGCAGTTCACCCTGTGGGCCTCCTGGGTCGTCGCGGGCGAGGAGCACCGGGTGTTCCACAGCGGGGACACCGGCTACTTCCCGGGCTTCAAGGACATCGGCGCCGCCCACGGCCCCTTCGACGCGACGATGATCCAGATCGGCGCCTACTCGGAGTACTGGCCGAAGAACCACGAGGACCGCACCCCGGACCCGGGCCCGTGGCCCGACATCCACATGACACCCGACGAGGGCATCCGGGCCCAGCTCGACCTCCAGGGCGGCAAGGCGCACGGCGTGCTCCTGCCGATCCACTGGGGCACCTTCAACCTCGCCCCGCACCCGTGGTCCGACCCGGCGGAACGCACCATGATCGCGGCCCGCAACGTGGGCCAGGCCGTGGCCATGCCCAAGCCCGGCGAGCCCTTCGAGCCCGCCGGCAGGATCCCCGGCGACCCGTGGTGGCGGCCCATCGCGGCCCCCGGGTTCGAATGGGAGCGGTGGGCGAACTACCGCGACGACCCCGGCCCGCCCGCCGGGCCCGAGGCGGTCGAACCCGACGCCGGACTCGACCTGGTGGGGGAGGCGTGACCGCCCCGCGCGCGTGACGCCCCCGGCGCGGGCAGCTGCCGGACCGCTTCCGGGCGCCCGGGGCCGCCCCGGGCCGAGCGGGCCCGGATGCCACGGCCCGGGCGCGGGCGGCCGGCGCCGCCCGCCCGTGGCCCCCGTACGACGGTGCCCGCCGGATCCCCCGAGGAGGTACGGAGGGGCGGGGGAGCCCGGGCAGCGCGGAACCGCCGCGCGAGTTCGACCGGCGGGGATGGCGGGTCGTGCCCGTGACCTCGACGAAGGACGGCGAACCGGACGCGCCCGGGCGTGCCGTGGCCGCGGACGACGCCATCACCGCGACGCCGCGTTCCGAAGACGTCAGCCGGGGCGAACCCGCTCCCGGGCCGGTGCGGCAGGCCCGCACCCTCGCCGGGGCACCCGCCCGCGGTCGCGTGTCCGTCGGGGACACCGTCCGGGACACCCCGGCCGGTCCCCGGGCCGGCGTCGCCCGCGTGGGCCCGCCGTGCGGCGGCATCCCGCGCGCCGACCCGGAGGAAGTCGGGCGCCCGCGCCGTGTACCGCAACCCCGCGGACCTGTTGGCACGTCTCGACACGAGCCCGTTCGCCGACAGCTCCCGGCGGGGACCCGGGCCGAGCCGCCGACAGGGAGCGTACGCGGCCGAAGGGACGGGCGGCGCGCGCCCCCCCGGGGCCACGGGCGCACGCGCTCCCGGCGCATTCGGGCTGTCGTGCGAGCGCTCCATCGGGAGCGGGAAGCACCCCGGGCAAGTTCCCCAACTGGGCGTCCGGGGTGGGAGCGTGCGGTCTAGCGTGGGTATTCGGTGATCAACACCGGGCCCCGGGAACCGACCGGGGGCCGGGCCCCACGTACCGAGGACGCCGATGTCCGGACTCCGCGCCGCCCGCCACTCCCCGTCGAGACACGCCGTCGGCCCCCGCCGGCAGACACGCCCCCAGCTGATCCGCGCCGCCGTGCTGCCCACCCTCGCCGCCGCGCTCAGCGGCGCCGCGGCGGTGCTCTTCACGCTCCAGCTCGGCGGTGGCGCCGGCGACCGGGACGCCCGGCTGTGGCCGGTGCTCGCGGGCTGCGCCCTGCTCGTCGTCGGGGCCCTGGCCGCCGCGCTGCTCGGGGCCCAGCGCGCCGCGAAGGGCGTACGGGACCGCTGCGAGGCACTGCGGCGCTCCAGCGTCCGAGGCCGCCAGGAGCTGCGCACCGACGCGGAACGCCTGGAACGCGGCGAGACGCCGCCCCGTCCCGTACGGGGCGGCCCGAGCGGGCCGCCCGCGGCGCCGGATCCGGCCGGCGTCGACGAGTTCTGGCTGCTGGCCCAGGAGCTGCGCGGCGCCCGCGAACAGGCCCGGACCACCCTCGTACGGCTCGCCACGCCGGCCGCGCCGACCGACAGCGACCGCAAGGTCGAGGTCTTCGTCAACCTCGCGCGCCGGCTCCAGTCGCTGGTGCACCGCGAGATCGCCCTGCTCGACGGCCTGGAGGACACCGTCGAGGACCCGGACCTGCTGAGGGAGCTCTTCCACGTCGACCACCTCGCCACCCGGATCCGCCGGCACGCCGAGAACCTCGCCGTACTCGGCGGGGCCGCCTCCCGGCGGCAGTGGACCCGGCCGATCGACCTCGGCGAGGTGCTGCGTTCCTCGGTCGCGGAGGTCGAGCAGTACACCCGGGTCAAGGTCGTCCCCCCGGCGGGCGGCACCGTCCGCGGCCACGCCGTCGCCGACGTGGTCCACCTGCTGGCCGAACTCGTCGAGAACGCCACGGTGTTCTCCGCCCCCGACACGGATGTCGTCGTCCGGGCCGAGCGGGTCACCTCCGGGATCGCGGTCGAGGTCGAGGACCGCGGGCTGGGCATGCCCCCCGAGGAGCAGCACCGGATGAACGCCCTGCTGGGCGACCCCGACCAGGTCGGCGTCCGGCACCTGCTGGCCGACGGGCGGATCGGCCTGTTCGTGGTCTCGGCGCTGGCCCGGCGGTACGGGATCGCCGTGGAGCTCAAGTCCAACATCTACGGCGGTGTGCTCGCCGTGCTCGTCCTGCCCCAGGGACTGCTGGGCGCGGAGGCGCCGAACGCCGCCGACCTCGCGGCCGGCTCCCGGGCCACCTCGTGGGGCTCCGGCGCGGGGGGAGTTCCGCCACTGGAGCCCGTACGGGTCACCGTGCCGGGCCCCTGGCAGGGGGAACGCGGGTCGGACGACACCGAGCGGCCCGGAACGCCGGGCCGGCGGGTGCCGGGGGCGGGTGACGGACCGGGACGCGGGCCGGGTCACGTGCCGGGGCCGGGTCACGGGCAGGGCCTCCCGGACCGTGCCGACCAGTTCCTCGGGACCTCGACACCGCCGCCCTTCCCCGCAGCGGCACCCGAGGACCCGCCGCCCGGACCCGCCGCACCCGCGCCCGTACCCGGAGCCCGCGCGGACACGGAGCGGCCGTCCCTGCCCCGACGCAGCGCCCCGCAGCACCTGGTACCCGAACCGCGCGAGGCCCCCGCACCCCGGCCGTCGGCGTGGACGGAGCAGCCCGTGCACGACCCGGGACTGATGGCCGCCTTCCAACGGGGCTTCGGCCTCGCGCAGTCGGAGCCCGCGGAGCGGCAGGCATGAGCCCCGGAACGTCCCCCACCCCCCACCCCGGCAAGGAGCGCATCCCGATGGTCGGCGAAGCGGCGACGAGGACGAGCGGCCTCCCGGACCTCGGCCGGCTGCTCGGCGGCCTGGTGCGACGGGTCCCGTACGCGCGCAGCGCGGTGCTGCTCACCGCGGAAGGGTTGGCCGCCTGCGCGCACGGCCTGGACGCCGACGGCGCCGACCACATGGCCGCCCTGGCCTCCGGCCTGTACTCGCTGGGCCGCAGCGCCGGGTCCCATTTCGCGCAGGGCGCGGAGGTCCGGCAGGTGGTGGTCGAACTCGACACGGCGCTGATCTTCGTCTCGGCCGCCGGGTCCGGTACCTGCCTCGCCGTCCTCGCGGACCACGAGGCCGACGCCGGGGTCCTCGGCTACGAGATGGCGATGCTGGTCAAGAGCGTACGGCCGTACCTGGACGTCCCGCCGCGCCGGCCCGTCGCCGAGACGCCACGATGAGTGCCCGCGCGGCGGGATCGCCCGGCCCCGGGACGCAGCAGGACGCACCCTGGCTGGACGACTCCGCGGGCCGGGTGACGCGCCCGTACACGGCGACCGGAGGCCGCACCAGGCCGGCCGTGGCGCTCGACCCGCTGTCGCCGGTCACCGCGACCGGCGTACGACCGAGGGTCCCGCTCGGCCCCGAACACGCCCTCGCGCTGCGGATCTGCGCGGGCACGGCGGCGGTGACGGTCGCCGAGGTCGCCGGCCAACTGCGGCTCCCGGCCATGGTGGTGAAGGTACTGCTGTCCGACCTGATGGAACACGGGGCCGTCAGCACGCGCGCGCCCCGCTTCCCGGGCCCGGACCCGGCGTGCGCGGCGGCCGACGACCTGACCCTGCTGGAGGCGGTGCTCGACGGCCTGCGCAGACGACCGTGACACCCGGCCCGCCCCGGTGGGCGCGGTCGACCGGACCGGCCCGCCCCCGGCCGCCGACCGGACACCCGCGCACCCGGACGCCGTCACCACCCACCCACACGCAACCGGACTCGGGGGAACCGCCATCACGCACTACGAATCGACCGGCCACCTGCTGCTCACCCCGGTGGACCGGGAGGCGCCGGCGCGGGCCGCCCGGCTGTTGGAGATGGGCCTCGGGCAACGGGCCGACGCGGAGCTCGACGCCTTCGCCCGGCACGTCGCGCGGACCCTGGAGGCCCCGCACGCCGGGGTCAACTTCGTCGGCGAGGAACGGCAGTTCTTCGCCGGACTGCACCACGACCCGGACGTCGCCGCCGGCGGCTACCCGGCCCGGGTGCTCACCCGGCACCACGGTTGGTGCCCGCACGTGGTGGTGCGGCGCAGGGCGCTGGTCCTGGAGGACGTACGGGACTTCGCGCGGTTCGCGGGCAACCCCGTCGTCGACGGGAGCGGGGTGCGGTCCTACCTGGGCGCACCCCTCACCGACCGGCGGGGCATCGTGCTCGGAACGGTCTGCGCCGTGGACCTGGTGCCGCGCCGATGGGGCAACCAGGGCCTGGCCACGGCGAAGGCCCTGGCCGCGGAGCTGCTGGAACTCCTGCACGCCCGGGAGGACCGTCCGACCTGACGCGCGCCGACGGCGACGGCCGGAGCCGGCGTCCACCATCGGGTAAGAGGAGCACCGCGGGCCGGAGGTCACCGGGGCGAACCGGGGAACGAGGGACCGGGACAACGAACGAAAGGGGTCGTCGGCATGGCCACGACGGCGCAGGACGTCAGGACGATCGCGTTGTCGCTGCCGGAGAGCAGCGAGAAGCTCGCCTGGGGCATGCCGACCTTCCGGGTGGGCGGCAAGATCTTCGCCTCCCTCGCGGACGACGACACCTCGATCGGGGTGAAGTGCCCCAAGGAGGACCGGGCCGAGCTCATCGCGGCGGAACCGGAGAAGTTCTTCCTCCGCGAAGGCCACGACGACAACTACGCGTGGCTGCGGGTCCGGCTCGCCGCCGTGGCGGACACCGGGGAGCTGCGCGGGATCCTGGTCGACTCCTGGCGGCAGGCGGCCCCGAAGCGGCTGGCCGCCGCCCACCCGGAGCTGGGAGGCGGCTGACGGAGCCCCACCCCCGGCGCTCAGCGGAGGAAGTCGGTGATCCGCCGTCGCAGCGAACCGGCGTCCAGGCCGTGCGCGGCGACGTGCTCGTCCATCGTCCCGTACCGGCGGAGCTCGGCGCGCCCGACCCCGAGCGGCAGGATCCGGTGCGGGACGTCCAGCAGGGCGGCCCCGGCCGCCGACGCGGAGGTGCCCGCCAGGTACGGCTCGACCAGCACCACGTCCGCCCCGGCGCGCCCCACGGCGGTGCGCAGGGCCGCGTCGTCGAAGGGCCGGATCGTGGCGGCGTACAGGACGGTGACGTCCATCCCCTCGGTGGCGGCGAGGACGGCGTCGAGGAGCGGTCCGACGGCGACGACCACGCCGGCACGCCCCTCCCGAACGGTCCGCCAGCGCAGGCCGTCCAGCGGGCGCGGGGCACGGTTCGACTGCTGCGACAGCCGGACGTACACCTTGTCGTCCCCGGCGGCGCCCGCGTGCCTCAGCAGCGCCTCGGCCTCGTCCGGATGCCCCGGCACGTGCACGGTCCAGCCGTCGAGGGTGTCCAGCAGGGCCACGTCCCCCGGTGCCATGTGGGTGAACCCGCCGGCGGGCCAGTCGTAACTGCCCGCGGAGCTGACCAGTACGCCGCCCGTGCCCTGGTGCCCGAAGTCCAGCTTGATCTGCTCGAAGGGCCGTTCCACGAGGAAACTGGCGAAGGTGTGCACGATCGGCCGCAGCCCCGTCAGGGCCAACCCGCCACCCACCCCGATCAACAGCTGCTCCCTGATCCCCACGTTGATCACCCGGTCGGGATGCCGCAGTTGGGCCGGGCGGAACCCGTCCATGGTGATCTCGGCGAGCACCAGCGCGAGCCGGGGGTCCTCCTCCAGCAACTGCGACGTGACCGAGATGAACCGTTCCCGCATGGTGTCCATGACGTCCCCTCCCTCAGAACTTCTTCTCGACGCGGGCGACGACGGCGTGCGGTCGCCCCGGATGCGGTGCGGTGAAGGCGGCGTGCAGCGCCGCGTGGTCCCGTCCGTCGACGGTCACCGCCGACCAGCCCGCCGCCTCGAAGCGGGAGGCGATCCCGCCGGGCCAGCCGTGGGTCGCCGAATCGTTGTCGATCACCACCGTGTGCAGCCGCTCCAGCCCCGCCGGGCCGGCGTACGCGATGGCCTCGTGGTTGCTGCCCTCGTCGAGCTCCGCGTCCCCGATCAGCACCCACACGGCCGGGTCGTCCAGCCCTTGCGCCCGCAGCCCGAGCGCGCTCCCGACGGCCAGGGGCAGCCCGTGCCCCAGTGAACCGCTGCCGATCTCCACACCGGGGATCAGGGTCCGGTCCGGATGGTGTCCCAGCGGCGAGTCGTAGGACCCGAATCCGCTCAGCCAATCGACGGGGAAGAACCCCTTGGCGGCGAGCACGGCGTAGTACGCCATCGGCCCGTGTCCCTTGGAGAGGAGGAACCGGTCGCGCCCCGGATCCTCGACGCGGTCGGGTCCGACGCGCAGCACCCGGTCGTGGAGCACCCACAACACGTCGAGCGTGGAGGTGGCGGCGGGCCCGTGCTTCTCGGCCCCTGTCATGAGCGCGATGAGCGCACCCAGATCCTCATGGCGGAACCCCTGGTCCGCGGCTGCCTGTGTCATACGGGAACCGTGCAACCTCAAGCAAGCTTGAGGTCAACCCCATGTGCCGGTCGAACGCGCCGGATCCGGCCGCGTCGCAAAAGGTACGCGCGAGCACCCCGCGAAGTGCGGTATTGTTCTCCTGCCAGTTCAACCAGGGGAAACCCCAGGTCAACGGGCATCGGGACGTGGCGCAGCTTGGTAGCGCACTTGACTGGGGGTCAAGGGGTCGCAGGTTCAAATCCTGTCGTCCCGACAGCGATGTCGGACATTTCCGAAGTTCAGGGCCATCCTTCGATGGCCCTGACGCATTTCCGGGCCCGGCGGGTCGGGTGGTGCGCGGGGGAGCGTTCGATCCCAAGTCGCCTTCGTGGGCGGTTCAGTGGTCATCGTGACCACGGCGGTCGCACGGGCGGCCGCACGCTAAACTTTCGCCACATGACCAGCACGGACGCCGCCGCCAGATTCCTTGAGAATCCGTACATTCTGGACCTTTTCGCCGGTCCGGGTGGCCTCGACATAGCCGCGCACATGCTGGACGTGCCCTCGCTCGGGATCGAGTGGGACAAGGACGCCTGCGAGACGCGGTACAGGGCCGGGCTCCGGACCTGGCACGCGGACGTCAGCGCGGTGCGTCGGGAGAGGTTCGAGGACCTTCCCCAGGAGCTGAACGTGTTGGCCGGCGGTCCGCCGTGCCAGACCTACTCGGTGGCCGGCGGCGGCGCGGGGCGCAAGGCGCTGGACGAGGTCAAGCAGGTCATTCACGCGCTGGTGAGCGGAGTCCCCGAGGAGGAGATCGACGCCCAGCTGAAGGAACTGGGCGGCGACCCCAGGACGGCGCTGGTCCTGGAGCCCCTCCGGTACGCGATCGCTGCCCTCGGCTCCCGGAACCGGGAGGGGCGGCCGTTCGACGTGATCGTCCTGGAGCAGGTGCCGGCGGTCAAGGCCCTGTGGGAGGTCTACCGGGAAGCCCTGGAAGCGGGCCTGCCCCACCCGGACGGATCGAAGGTCCTGTACAAGGTCGCCAAGGTCGAGACCCTGCCCACCGAGGCGTACGGCGTCCCGCAGACCCGCCGCCGCACGATCCTGATCGCGCGGCTCGAAGGCCACGGGACCCCTCCGCTTCCCCGTGCCACCCACCACACGTACAACCCGCAGAGGCCGCAGCGCGGTGGCCCCGACGACGGGACGGCGGTGGTCCCGGACGTCCAGGACCGGTTGCCGACGGCGGCGAGCGGGTGCGAGCGGCCGCTGCGGCCCTGGGTCTCGATGGGCGAGGTCCTCGCGACGGGTGACGGGTACCACGAGGGTCGGACGCCGCCCTTCGAGATCGTGTCGAACTACGGCAGCGGCGGCGACCCGAAGAAGCGCGGCATCCGCACGGACAGGCAGCCGTCGTTCACGGTGACGGGGAAGGTCTCCCGCAACGCCGTCCGACACCCGAACGGCACCCCGCACGCCCCGGACCGGCTGCGCATCTCCGAGGCCGGCATCCTCCAGACCTTCCCGCCCAACTACCCCTGGTCGGGCGGCGACAAGTCGCAGCAGGTCGGCAACGCGGTACCGCCGCTCTTCGGCATGCACGTGCTCGCGGCCGCCCTGGCCCTGCCGCTCCCGCCGGAGGAGAGGCTGCGGGAGAACTGGCCGGAGGCGGCCGACGAGGACCGGGCGACCCTCCGCAAGGAGGGCTGCGGGTCCCCGGACGGCTGTGGCCCCACCTGCCCGAAGCCCGAAGGTCAGTCCTCCGCCGCGGCCTCCTCCGCCGGGGCGTCCGCGAAGAGGTCGGAGAAGTAGTCCACCAGGGTGCTCACGGACGTGTCCGGTGCCGGTTCCTCGGCCGGGCCGGCCGGGAGTTCGTTGCGTGACACCTGACGGGCGTCCTCCGCCTCGTCGATCCAGTCGAGCAACGGACGGGACTCCCGCTCGGCATCGGGGGCGATCACGTCGTACATCAGGGTCGCGGCGGAGGCGTTGACGGCGCCGACCAGGGCGTTGACCTCACGGCCGGTGGTGACCACGCCCTTCGCCACGAGTCGCACGATGGCCTGGGCCGTGGGCCGGTGGTTGACCACGGCCATCCGCAGGGCGGTGTTGAAGATGTCCTGGTTGCCGCAGGCCGTCACCACGGGGGCGTAGTCCCCGCCGTCGCGGAAGAGCTCGGCCGCCCACCAGAGGCGGGCGAAGGCCTGCTTGTGGTACTGGCCGCGGAAGCGTTCCGTCGCCACCTTGGCGACCTTGCCGTCCTTGGGTTCGGGCAGGTGCCGCCAGACCACGTAGTCGGGAGCGACACCGAGGGCCAGGTAGTTCCAGAAGCCGGGGTCGGAGGCCTCCCGGCGGGTGATCCGCAGGGCGGCGTGCAGGCGGGGCGCGAACCAGGCGTCGGCCTGGGTCGCCTTGAGCCCCCGACCCCGGCAGTAGGCCATGGCGTCCTCGGCGAGATCCCGTACGGGGAGCAGCTCGCCGCGCCGGTCGGAGTGCGGCAACGGCTCCGTGACCTGGTTGAGCTTGATGCTCGGTACGTCCTCGTGGCCGGTGAGCAGGCCTTCGGTGAGGAATTCGGCGGCCTCGGCGTTGGGCAGCAGCGCGAGTCGTTCCGGCAGGAAGCCGGGCCGGTCGATCATGCGTCGTCCCCCTGAGTGAGTCGTTCCAGGTCGCGGATGGTGGTGGAGAGCGTCCGGGGGAGGCCCGCGCGGCGCGAGGCGGCGAAGTGGATCCGTGCCTGGAGTTCCCCCCAACCGGTCGAGGAGACGCCCGTGCGGGCCGCGTGCACCTCGCGCAGGGCGTGCTCCGGGCTGCGGTCGGAGTACACGTCGGGCAGCATCTCCCGGAGCACCTCGCCCTGCCAGCTGTGCGGGAAGAGCGGGGTGTCGTCCTCCTCGACCTCCAACTCGCCGACCGCGGAATGGAAGACGGCCGTCCAGACGTCGGAGCACATCTGGGCGAGGAGGAGTTCCCGAACGGTCTTCTCCGCCCCGTTCCCGCCGTCCGCGCCGATCAGGTCGCCGAGCCCGTCGAAGTCGGTGTTGACGCGCACGACGGGGATCCGCCCCGTGGTGTCGACGACCCAGGGGGAGTCCTTGTAGCGCTGGAGTCGGCTGGCGCCCGAGGCGAACCCGACCATCCTGACGTCCAGTTCGCGGGCGAGGGACGGCGCGGCCTCGATGACGTCGACGAACCACGGCGCGTCGGAGGTGGCGATCACCCGGCCGCGGACGCCGTCGACGGTGGCGACGACGTGGACGTCGAGCGAGGCCCGGTCCAGCAGGTCGCAGCGGTGCAGGTAGAGCTCCGCGGTCCGCTCGCGGCCGTCGTCCGGGCCCGCGGAGAACTCCACGGCCGTGCGGGTGTTGGTGGCGCGCTCGGTGAGCACGGCGACGACCGCGACGTCCTGCCACGGCCCGTCGGGTTGAACGGCCTTGGCCGGGAGGCCGACGGAGAGGCGCAGTCGGGCCTGGGCCCAGTCGGGGCGGTCCTCGTCGGGCCCCAGGGCCACGACGCGCTCGACCGCGGAGACGTACTTGCTCTCGACCTCCTCCCAGGGCTCGCCCTCGGACTTGATCGCGGCGCTGTCGACGCGCCAGGACACGTTGCCGGTGAGGCGCCGGTAGGGGTAGACCTTCACGCCTGCTCCCCCTTTCCGGTGCGGAGTTCGACGATGAGCCCGGTGAGTTGGGCCCGGACCGGGTGGCGGGCCTCGTCGGTCACGCCCCGGAAGACGGCCTTGCGGATGCCGGGGGTCAGGTGCAGGGCCCCGTCGACGACCTCGCAACCGCTGACGGCGACGAGTTCCTTCCAGTGCGCGCCGGGACGGGGGCCGGAGCGCACGTCGAACTTGGCGACCGGGGTGACGGGGCGGTCCGTGTCGACGCCCGAGGACACCCGGAGGTCGACGGTGACCGACCAGGCCCCGGTCTCGTCGATCAGCGCGTCCACGTTGTCGAGCTCGGGCAGGACGGCGGTCCCGGTCGGGCGCGGCTTCTTCGCGGCGCCGCCGACCTTGAGCCGCCCGGCGATCTTGGCCTCGCCGCCGCTGCGGCGCTTGGCCCGGGGCACGGCGACCAGCTCGCGCACCGTGTTGTTGGCGGCCGTGGTCAGGGCGGTGATGCGGCGGTGGGCGGAGGACGAGTAGGCGAGGCGGAGCTCCTCGGTCTGGCCCCACTTGTTGTGCTCGGGCGGCTCGGAGGCGCGGAGGAACTCCTCGGCGCACTCGGCGCCCGGGGCGTCCGGTCCCGCCGCGCGGCCGGTGAGGAGCACGGCCTGGAAGGCGTTGGTGCCGATCGGAACGTTGGTGACGGCGCTGTCCTTGACGGTCATGCGGTTGCCCCGCATGGAGACCAGCCGGTTGGGGCGGCCGTCGGCGTCCTCGGCATGAGTGACCAGCAGCACGGCCTCGTGGGGCACCCCGCCGCGGACCTGGCCGCCGTGCAGGGGCACGTTCAGTTGGACGGTGGCGCGGGCCACCTGACCGGGCGCGGTGAGGCGCTCGACGGTGTCGCCCTCCAGGAAGGCGCGCAGGGCGCGGGTGCGGGAGGGCTGGGTGACGACCGGATCCACCCGTTCCTCCGCGATGACGACCTCGCCGTTGCGGCAGCTGCGCACGGATGCCTCCAGGTGCGGCTTGTGGGCGCCGCTCCCGGTCATCGCGGCCCAGAAGTTGCGGCCGAGGGCCTCGACGAGACGGGCGTGCATGCGGTGCAGGGAGTCGTCGTCCTCGGTGCTCTCCTCGTCGTCGGCGCTGCCGGTGACGGGTGCCAGGCTGGCGACGTCGTGGGCGCCGACGACGAGGAAGGACGTGCCGGGGGCGGCGCTCTCCCGGGTGAGGTGGAGCTGCTCGACGGTCTCCTCGTCGGCCCACCACGAGCGCGCCACGTCGGCGGCCCTGGCGTCCGGGTCCGGGCGTCCGAACCAGGCCGGGCCCGCGAACTCCTCGCCGCCGACCTCGCGCCAGGGGAGGTCGAGCCGGCCGATCACGCGGCGTTCGGTGCGCCCCTCGTGCGGTGTGGAGAGGGTGGAGTTGATCAGTACGAGGCCGAGCCGGCTGCCGGCCCAGAGGGTGGCCTTGCCCAGGCCGTAGGAGCCGCCCGCTCCGGCGTCCTTCTTGTGGCTGTCGAGCTGTCGGCGGACGACGGCGGCGAAGAGCCCGTTGTCGTAGTCGCCGCCGGTCAGGCCGGTGGCGTTGTAGTCGTCGACGCGGAGCAGCAGCAGCCGGTCGTGCTGGTACATGTCACGCAGTCCGGCCGAGACCGTCCGGGAGACCTTGCCCTGTTTGACGCTGCCGTCGGTGAGCGCCTCGTAGTGGGGGAGCAGCGATTCCCAGTCGATGGCCTCGCGGAAGCGGGCGAGGGCCTCGCCGGTCAGTTCGTGCAGGGTGTAGCGGACGCGGACGGGTTCGGCCGGGTCGAGGCGGGCGTCGAGGCTGTTCTGGGTGGCTTCGCGGGCCAGGACCGAGACGTCGGCCTCGAAGGCGAACGCCGCCGCGTTGCCGTACTCGCGGCCACCGTCGCGGTGACCGGGCCGGTGGTACCAGGAGACGGGCAACCCGGCCTGGGCGTCGGTGCTGCGGGTGTGGATGGTTTCCAGGTCGGTCCGCAGGATCTCGGCGATGCGCCGGATGGCGTCGTCGCGCGGGACGGAACGGCCGACGATCCATGCCGAGACGGCGGCCCGGCTCATGCCGAGTTCGTCCGCCAGTTCGGTCTGGCTCTTCCTGGCGTTCTTGAGCTGGCGTGCCAGCCAGGGGCCGAACTCCTCAGCCGCCCTCACGTGCCACCTGCTTCCGCTTGATCCACTGGGTGGAAGTCACCGTACCGCACGGCTGTTGACGGCGGGCCGGCTTGTCAATTTCTCTTTGACAGGTGGGGTGGTCGGTCGGCTCGGGTTCTGTCGGCCTGTGTGAAAAGGGAGTTGGGGCTGTCCTGTTTCTTGGGGAAATGCCGTGAAAGTTCGTGGCGTCGCGGAGCGTGCCGCTGGAAGAACGCCCCTTGCCCAACGGCGTTGCGACATGCTTGAGTTGATCTCGGTCATCCCGGCAACGGCGGGTGCAACCACCTTCTCCCTGAGCACAGTTGTGCCCTCGTCGCTCCCCGCCCGCGGCCCGGACCGAACCGGAACCGGATCAGCCGCCAGCGCGTCGCCATCGTTGTGTTTCCCATGCGCTTTGCCTGCTGAAAGCACCGACCACTCTCCTCACCCGCCCACCCCTTCGTCCTGAAGTGGAACCACTCGTGGCCGATTCGCAGTCCCCCGTGATCCGCACCGTCACCGAACAGTCCCTTCGCGTCCTGGAGACCTACCGCGTCGACCCGGGCCTGATCCCCGAGCACGCCAACGGCGAGCGCCGCATCACCCAGGGCGGATACGGCGACCGCCAGTTGTTCGAGCTGGTCCAGAACGCCGCCGACGAGATCCGTGACGAGCCCGGCGGCCGGATCCAGGTCGTCCTCACCGACCGGCACCTCTACTGCGCCAACCAGGGGAACCCGGTGACCGCCGAGGGCGCGGAGACCATCCTGCGCATGAGCATGTCCCGCAAGCGCGGCGGTCAGATCGGCCGGTTCGGCGTGGGCGTCAAGTCGGTCCTGGTGGTCACCGACACCCCCGAGTTCTTCAGCCGCACCGGCAGCTTCGGCTTCGACAGGACCTGGTCGTACGCGCAGATCCACAACGTGCCCGGAGTGCGCGAGCGGTTGGGCGAGGGGTTCGAGGCCCCCGTACTGCGCATGGCCCGCGAGCTGGACGTGGACGCCGAACGCCTCCAGGACCAGGTGCTGGACGAACTCCTGGGATGGGCCACCACGGTGGTCCGGCTGCCGCTGCTGGACGGCGCGGCCGACCACCTCGGCAAGGACATGCACGGCCACCGGGCGAAGGTGAGCCACGAGAGCCGGGAGGAGTTCCCGGCCGGCTTCCACCTGTTCTCCCCGCACGTCGGCCAGGTCACCCTGGAGGACCGCCGCCCCCGCCCGATCGCCCGCCGGACCCTGCGCGGCGAGCGGGACGGGAGCAGGCGCGCGATCCACGAGGAGCGCACCGGCAGGCCGCCCGTCGACTCCAAGTGGCGGGTCTTCGCCCGGACCCACGAGCCGACCGCCGCCGCCCGCCGCGACGCGGGCGAACTGCACGACCGCCTCTCCATCGACGTGGCCTGGGCGGTGCCCGAGTACCGTCGCGACGAGCGCTCCGGTCTGCTGAGCGCCGCCGACGCCCGCGGCCGCGGCAGGTTCTGGTCCTTCTTCCCGACCAAGTACGAGATGACCCTCAGCGGCATCCTCAACGGCGCCTGGAAGACCAACGAGGACCGGCAGAACCTGCTGGACTCCTCGCCCTTCAACACCGAGATGATCCAGGTCGCCGCCCGGCTCGTGGTCGCCTCCCTGCCCGAGCTGGCCCCCGCCGAGGACCCCGGCGCGTACCTCCCGCTGCTGCCGGGCCGCGCCAAGGGGGCCGAGGTGATCAGCTGGGCCGACCGGTTGCTCACCGAGCAGATCTGGGCCGCCGCCGCGGTCAACCCGTCCCTGCCGGACCAGGACGGAGTGCTGCGCACCCCGGGGGAGTTGCACATCCACCCCGACCTGGGGCCGGACAGCACCGCGCAGAACCGTTGGCTGCGCGACTGGCACTCCTACGCCGGCCGCCCCCGGAACTGGGTGCACCCCTCGGTCGAGGCGACCGACCTGCGATCGGGCAAGATCCAGCACGTTCTCGCCGCCGCGGGACGGCCGCGGGCCACGGTCCGCGAATGGCTGGAGGCCCTGGTGTCCGACGGCTCGGCGGCGGCGTCGGAGACCGCCATCCGGATCGTCGCCGACATGGTCGAATCCAAGGCCGCCTGCGCCCCGTCGGCGTGCACGGCCCGGATCGTCCTCACCGAGGAGGAGGGCCTCGTCGCCCCCGTCCGCGGCAAGGTGTTCCGCCGCACCGAGGAGGACGGGCTGCCGGAATCGCTGGTCTACGTGGACCGCGCGCTGTCCGAGGACCCTTCGCTGTCGTCCGCGCTGACCGTCCTCGGCATCCAGGAGGCCGACGTCCGCGGCCGCTTCCTGAGCGTCCTGGACCAGGGCCTGGGCTCCTACGGCCCGCAGGAATGGCAGCGGTTCTGGGACCTGTTCCACCAGGCGGGCACCCTCGCCGTGGGACACGAGGTGATCGGCCGGGTGCCCGACGCGCGGCGGACCCTCAGGGTGCGCACCGCCGACGGCCGGTTCCACACGATGCGCGACTGCATGCTGCCCGGCGCCGTCGTCACCGCGCAGAGCGACCCCTCGATCGCGGTGGACATGTCCTTCCACTCCGACGACACGGGCTTCTTCCGCGAGGTGGGCCTGCGCGAACGCCCGAGCGCCGGCCACCGCCCGGAGGGCGAGGACTGGTTCGAGGAGTACCGGGAGGCCATGCACGCGGCGTACTGCCGCAAGCTCGACAACCGGGCGAACCGTCCGACGCTGACCCGCACCAAGGTCGAGGGGACGGCCGTCGGCGGCCCCCTGCACCTCCTTCCCCGACTCTCCGAGGAGGCCCGCGCCGCGTTCCTGCGGGTGCTGCCCGACGACGGCGTGATCGAGAACTGGACGCTGCAGATCGGCGCGCAGGTCGCCACCCGGCAGCAGGCCCCGTCCCCGATCCGCTGGATGCTGTCCCGGCACGGCAGGGTCGAGACCTCACAGGGCGTCAAGTCGCTCAAGGAGGCCGTGGGTCCGCAGCTCTCGGCCTACCGCGACGTGCTCCCGGTGACCACGCTCAGCGTCGAGAAGGCCCGGAAGCTGCGCCTCGCGGACAGTGTGGAGAAGGTCCGTTCCGAACAGTGGGAGCAGCTCCTGGACAAGCTCCAGGCCAGCGAGGACGACGCCTTCGTCGGATCCACCTACGCCCTGTTGACCCGTCTGGAGATCGACTTCCCCGAGGGATCCCTGACCCGCTGCCGGGTCGGTGCCGCCTGGGACACCCGGGAGGACGGCGAGATCGCCGTCGCCGCGAACCCGGAGGAGTACCGCTCGCTGCGGGCCGAGCGGGTCCCCGCGCTGCTGATGCCGGACGAGGGCTCCGCCGACCTCATGGTCGAACAGTGGGGCATGCTCCGCCACGACGACGTCGTCAGCCGCGAGACCCGCCACGAGTCGAGCGTGGCGGCGGTCCCGCTGTCCGAGGAGTACCCGACGCTGCGCCAGCGGATGGGAGCCTCCGTCGGCACCTACTCCCTGCTGCGCTGCTCCACCCTGGAGGAGGTCGTCCGCACCCCGAACGGAGCCCGCCCGAGGTCCCTGGAGAGCGCCCGCCAGGGCAACGTGATCAAGGTCCTGGACTCGCTGGACCGGCTCGGGGCGCTCCGGGCCGTCGACCGTGAGATCGGCCTGAGGCTGGGCGAGGCCGGGTGCCGCGCGGTGCTGGAGGCGCAGGTCCGCCAGGAACAGGACGAGAAGGTGCGGTCCGCGTTCAAGGCGATCCGCGAGGCCTCGGACGTGACGGCCAAGCTGGAGCTGCTGATCGGCGCGGAGGCCCTGCGCGACAGGCTGCCCGCCGGGCTGATGGAGGCCGAGACCCAGGAACTGGGCGGACGGGAACCCACGGGACGCCGGACGGCGCAACTGGCGTTCAACGCGCACGGCGACACCGTGCTGAAGACCCACGCCCGCGACATCCAGGAGCGCTTCCCGACCGCCCCGTCGTCCTACACCGGAGGCTCGGCGGCCGTCTCCTTCGTCGCCGACCTCGGCCTGCCGGCGCCCTTCGCCGGACACCGGGCCCCGACCCTCGACCAGAGCCTCGCGGTGGAGGGCCCCCGCGACTTCCCGCGCCTGCACGACTACCAGGAACGACTCGCCCTCAACATCTTCGAGATGCTCGACCGGTTGGCACCACAGCGCGCCATGCTGTCGCTGCCCACCGGCGCCGGCAAGACGCGCGTCACCGCCGAGGCCGTCATCCGCTGGGTGAAGCAGACGGGCGAACTGAAGGGCCCGATCCTGTGGATCGCGCAGACCGAGGAACTGTGCGAACAGGCCGTGCAGAGCTGGCAGTTCGTCTGGAGCAAGGCCGGCGCCCGCACCCGACTGACGATCAACCGGCTCTGGACCTCCAACGAGGCGGCCCCGGTCACCGACGGCCCGCAGCTCGTGGTGGCCACCGACGCCAAACTCCAGTCGTGCCTGGACAACGACCGGTACGCCTGGCTGCGCGCCGCGGCGCTGGTCGTCGTCGACGAGGCGCACGTGGCGACCGGCCCGCGCTACACCGAGATCCTGACCCTGCTCGGCCTGACCCAGCACCGGACCGAGCGGCACCTGCTCGGCCTCACCGCCACCCCGTTCCGCGGCCACAACGAGGAGGAGACCGCCCGCCTCGTCAACCGGTTCGGGGCGCGCCGGTTGGACGAGGGCGTCTTCCCCTCCGGCGACCCCTACCGGCACCTCCAGGAACTGGGCGTGCTGGCCCAGGTCGAACACCGGGAACTGACCGGCGGCACGATCGAGTTGAGTCGGGAGGAGCGACAGAGCACCGAACAGTTCAGCCTGCTGTCCAAGGCCGCCGAACAGCGCCTGGCCGACGACCACGACCGCAGTCGCCGCATCGTCGCCGAGATCGCGGCCATGCCCGCGGACTGGCCGGTGCTGGTGTTCGCCACCTCGGTGGAACACGCCAAGTACCTGGCGGCCCGCCTGAAGGACCAGGACATCTCCGCCTCCTCCGTCGACTCCACCACCTCCGACAACGACCGACGGGCCCGCGTCCGCGAGTTCCGCGACGGCAGCGTGCGGGTGCTCACCAACTACGGGGTCCTCACCCAGGGATTCGACGCCCCCGCCACCCGCGCGGTGGTCGTCGCCCGGCCCGTCTACAGCCCGAACGTCTACCAGCAGATGATCGGACGGGGCCTGCGCGGCCCGCGCAACGGCGGCAAGGACACCTGCCTCATCCTCAACGTCCGCGACAACATCAGGAACTTCGACACCAACCTCGCCTTCACCAAGTTCGAGCACCTGTGGAGCAAGAAGTGACCCTCTCTTCCGAGGACGGTCCGGTCCTCACCCCGGAGCAGCGGGCCGTCGTGGAGCAGCCCTGGGACACCCGGCTCCTCGTCACCGCCGGGGCGGGCGCCGGCAAGACCCACACACTGGTGCGCCGCATGGACGCGCTCGTGGGGCACACCGACCCGGACGAGGCCCTCGAAGCCCGCGACCTGCTGGTCCTCAGCTTCTCCCGGGCGGCCGTCCGCGAACTGCGGGACCGGATCGCCCGCCACGGCGAGCACGCCCGACGGGTGCGGGTGCAGACCTTCGACTCCTGGGCGTACTCCCTGCTGGTGCAGGCCCATCCGGACGGCGAGTGGTCGGCGCTCTCCTTCGACGAGCGGATACGGGCGGCCACCGACGCGATCGAGAAGGGCGCCCTGGAGGCCGTGGAATCCGGCCCGCCCGCCCACGTGATCGTCGACGAGGTGCAGGACCTCGTCGGAGCGCGCCGGGAGATGGTGGAGTCGCTCCTGGACCGCCTCCAGGAATCCTGCGGGTTCACCCTGGTCGGCGACAGCGCCCAGGCGATCTACGACTTCCAGATCGAGGACCCCGACGAGTACGCCGACCGCGCCGACCTCTTCCTGCGCTGGGTGCGCGCCTCGTACGCCGATGACCTGGTGGAACTGCGGCTGACGCGCAACTTCAGGGCCGTCACCCCCGAGGCGCGCACCGCGCTCCCGCTCGGCCACGCGCTGCAGGGCATCGGCAGTGCCCCCGAGGGCCCCGACGCGGCCGCCGAACGGCTCCACGGCGAGCTCCGCGCGCTGCTGCTCGACGTCCCCGACCTGGGCCCGCTCGACGATTCGTTCACCCTGGACTCGCTGCGGTCCTACCCCGGCACCTGCGCGATCCTGACCCGCGACAACCGGCAGGCGCTGGTCGTCTCGGAATCCCTGCACACCCGGGGCGTACCGCACGCCCTGCGCCGCTCCCTCCAGGACCGGCCGGTGCCGTACTGGGCCGCCGAACTGCTGCGCCGCACGGCGGCCGCCACCCTCACCGAGACGCAGCTGCGCGAGCTGCTGGCCGGAATGCCGCTGCCCGCGGGCACCGACCCGGACCGGGCCTGGCGGGCCCTGCGGGCCGCGGCGCGCGGCACCGGCCGGGGCACGCTCGACGTGGCACGGCTGCGCAGGCTGGTGGTGGAGCGCCGCTTCCCCGACGAGCTCGCCGACCCGGAACCGGCCCGACTGGTCGTCTCCACGGTGCACCGCTCCAAGGGCCTGGAGTTCGACCGGGTGGTGCTGCTCACCCCGCCCACCGTGGCCGAGCTGCGCCGCCGCACCGCCGATCTCGACGTGCCCGCCGAGGCGCGCGCCCTCCACGTGGCGATGACCAGGGCCCGGGAGGACCTGTACCGGGTCGCCCCGCCCGATACCGCGACGGTCCTCAAGCACAAGCCGACCGGCCGCTGGTACCGGGGCGTCCCGAACCAGCACCACAAGTGGCGGCGCGACGGCGTCGAGGTGCGGGCCGCGGACGTGTCCGCCGTGGAACCGGCCGACGCCCCCAACGACGCCGTCGGCGCCCAGAGGTACCTGCTGGAGCGGGTACGGCCGGGGGACGCCGTCACGCTGCGGCTGCGCGACGACCTTCCGATGGGCCCCTGGCAGAGCCCCCGGTACGCGCTGCTCCACGAGGGACGGGAGATCGGGGACGCCTCCGAGGCCTTCAGGAGCGACCTCTACTCGACCCTGAAGGTCGGCACGAACTGGGAGATCCGCTGGCCCGCGGAGATCTGCGGCCTGCGGGTCGACTGCCTGGAGTCGGTCGCGGGCAGCACCGCCGCCGGAGCCAACGCGGGTCTGGGCGCCCACGGGGTGTGGATCGCCCCGCGCATCAGTGGAATCGGACGGTTCCGGCGTCCCGCCGGAGCCCAGGAGGAGTAGCGATGACCATCCACGCAGGGCGGCACGCCGCGCACTACGAGGTCCGCGAGGACCTCGTGGCCCGGCTCCGCAGGGAACTGCTGGGCCCCGACGGGCACGACCGCGCCGAGGACCGCGCCGAGGTGCTGGAGCAGGACGCCCCGATCACCCGCTACCCCATGGGCGTGCTCTTCCCCCGACCCGCGGACGCCGCCGCCGGCCTCCGCCTCCAGGAGGACGCCGCCGAGGAGGAGGGCCTGGACGAGGAACCCGTCACCGGGGCGGACCGCCTCGACGAGTCCGCGCCGACCGTCGAGCGGCCCAACGCGGGTGACCGGCGACCGTCCACCGTCGGGTTGACCTTCGCGGTCGACCTCGCCGTGTGCCGGGAGATCGTGGTCTCCGCCCGCGCCGCCGCCTACGAGCCGCACGACGCCGAGGGCCGTACCGTATCGGCCCGCCGCAGCGAGGCCCGCACCACCTCCGACCAGCGGGAACGCTGGCGCCGGGTGGAGCTGGACCTGCCCGACACCCCCGTCGACGTGACGCACCCGGGGCGCGGGGCCTCACGCGACCTGATGGACGGCACGGCCCGGCTCGAAGTGCACGTGCGCCGCCCGGCGCAGCACACCGGCACCGTCACCGTCACCGTCACCCTGGTCAACGTCCAGAAGGTCGGCGAGCGGGAACTCCAGGACGCCTTCGCCCTGTTCCAGACCGGGCTGACGGTCCGTGCCGCCAACGGGTCGAGCGCGTTCGTGGAGCGTCCCGTCACCCTGTCCGCCGTCGACCCGGAACTGGAGACCAGCCGGTTGCTGCACCGGCACGCACCGACCTTCGCCACCGGTCACGGCTGCGCGGCGGTGTGGGACTGGACCCCGCCCCCGGTCGGCGTCACCGACGTGGAGCGCGCGGGCGTGGCCGAGGTCCGCACCGAGTTCGTCCCCACGCACGAGGTGCTGCTCACCGACTCCAACCCGGAGATCGACGACCGGGCCCTGACCATGCTGGGCCTCGCCGAAGCACCCGACAGCGAGGTGATCGCCGCCCTGGAAGGGCTGGCCGGGGGATACGAGCGGTGGATCGCGCGCAAGCGCGCCGAAGCCGCCGCGCTGACCGCGACCTCGTACGAGGAGGCGGCGTCCGCCCAGGTCACGGCCTGCGAGCAGGCCCTGGAACGGCTCCGCGAGGGCATCGCGCTCCTGCGCGACAAGCCCGACCTGATGCGGGCGTTCCGGCTGGCGAACCGGGCGATGGCGACCCAGCGTGCCCGTAGCGCATGGGTCAAGGAGGGCCGCGGCGGCGAACCGGACCTGGCCTCGGCGCGCTGGCGCCCGTTCCAGATCGCCTTCGTCCTGCTGTGCCTGGCCGGGGTGGACGACCCGAGCCACCCCGACCGGGGCGTGTCGGACCTGCTGTGGTTCCCCACCGGTGGTGGCAAGACCGAGGCGTACCTGGGCCTGATCGCCCTCACCACGTTCCTGCGGCGGATGCGCCTCGGCGCCGCCGGAGCGGGCGTCACCGTACTCATGCGGTACACGCTGCGGCTGCTCACCCTCCAGCAGTTCGAGCGCGCCGCGATCCTGATCTGCGCCATGGAACGGATGCGCCGCGAGAACCCCGAGGAACTGGGCCACGAGGAGATCTCCGTCGGCATGTGGGTGGGCCGCTCCGCCACCCCGAACACCCTCGAAGTGACCGCCGCGCAACTCGGGGCCGCCCGCTCCGGCAAGGTCCTCCAGAAGGAGAACCCGGTCCAACTGCACGCCTGCCCCTGGTGCGGGACCGCCCTCGACGCCCACCACTACGCCGTCGACCGGGAGGCCGTCCGGATGGACGTGCGCTGCCCCGGCCCGGGCTGCGCGTTCTCCGACGGACTGCCCGTCCACCTCGTCGACGAGACCGTCTACCACGCCCGTCCCACCCTGGTGATCGCCACCGTCGACAAGTTCGCCTCGATGCCGTGGCGCGCGCGGACCGCATCCCTCTTCAACCGCGACCGCGAGGACGCCACCCCGCCCCCGGAGCTGATCGTCCAGGACGAACTCCACCTGATCTCAGGTCCGTTGGGCACCCTGACCGGGCTGTACGAGACGGCCGTCGACCTGCTCGCCGACCGACCCAAGGTGATCGCCTCCACCGCGACCATCCGCCGCGCCGCCGAACAGGGCATGGCCCTGTTCTCCCGGGACGTACGACAGTTCCCGCCCGCCGGCCTGGACTCCCGCGACTCCTGGTTCGCCGTGGAGACCCCCGCCCGCGACAAGGCGTCCCGCCGCTACGTGGGCCTGCTCGCCCCCGGCACCAGCCAGTCCACCCTGTTGATCCGCACCTACGCCACCCTGCTCCACCAGGCGATGCGCACCGACACCACCGAGGAGGTGCGCGACGCGTACTGGACGCTGGTCGGCTACTTCAACAGCCTGCGCCTGCTGTCCGCCGCCGAACTCCAGGTCCACGACGACGTCGTGGACCACCTGGAGCACCTCGCCGATCGCGACGGCTGCGGAGCCCGCGCCGTCGCCAACCACTCCGAGCTGACCAGCCGGGTCGACGCCAGCGACATCCCGACCCGCCTCAAGCAGATCGAACGCCGGCTCCCCGGCGCCGACGTGGTGGACGTGCTCCTGGCCACCAACATGATCGCCGTCGGCGTCGACGTGGACCGGCTCGGACTGATGGCCGTCATGGGCCAGCCGCAGACCACCGCCGAGTACATCCAGGCCACCAGCCGCGTGGGCCGTGCGCACCCCGGCCTGGTGGCCGTGATGCTCAACGCGGGCCGCTCCCGCGACCGTTCCCACTACGAGAACTTCCAGCACTTCCACTCCGCCCTCTACCGCGAGGTCGAGTCCACCTCGGTGACGCCCTTCTCGGCCCGCGCCCGTGACCGCGGCCTGCACGCGGTGATCGTCGCCCTGGCCCGCATCCTCATCCCCGCCGCCCGGGCCGACGACGCCGCGGGGAACATCGACCTCTTCGTCGACGAACTGCGGGAGAAGATCCGCCCCAGGATCCTCGAACGGGTCGCGCGGGTCTCCCCGGAAAGGACCGCGGCCAAGGAGGTCGCCCACGTGGCCGCCGCCTTCGACGAGTTCGTCGACTGGTGGTACGCGGAGGCCGAGGCCCACGGCGGCCTCCACTACGAACCGAAGCGCGGCCGCAACGCCCCCTCCCTGCTCAAGCCCTACAACGACGCCATGGAGGACGTCGAGGCGTGGGAGACCCTGTGGTCCCTGCGCGACGTCGACGCCGAGTCCGCCCTGTTCATGGAGGCATCCCGATGACCCCGCCCCCCTCCCGCAGTCGGCGCCGTGCCGACGGCTCCGCCACGGCGGCCCGAAGCCTGCCCCGCCGGGGCGCCGTCCGCCGCGCCCAGGCCATCACCACCTACGGTGTCGGATCGCTGATCGCGGTGGAACAGGAGTCGTTCATCGTCTCCGGCATCGACTCCGCGGAGGAGTACTGGCCCCGCGACGAGGCCCCCGTGATCCACGAGCCGCGCCTCGCCCGGGTGCTGGGCGTGCGCAGGTTCCGCCTCCCGCCCGCCTCCGGCGACGACAGCCGTGACGGCGTCCGCGTGCGCAGGTTCCCGCTGTGGCACCACTGCCCCGAGTGCCACGCCCTGGACCACGTACGGAAGTTCAACTCGCCGCCCGGACGCAACGAATGCGCCGAGTGCTCCGAGCCCCTGGTGCCGTCCCGGTTCGTGGTCGCCTGCGAGGACGGGCACCTCGCCGACTTCCCGTACTGGAAGTGGCTGCACCGGGGCCGGCGCGGCGAAGGCCAGGCCGGATTCTGCGGGGGCCGGATGACCCTCGCGTCCTCGGGGCGCACCTCCTCCCTCCGATCGGTCGTCCTCTCCTGCTCCTGCGGCGTACCGGAAGTGTCCATGGAGGGCTCCTTCCGGCGCGGCGCCCTCAAGGACCTGAACATCCGCTGCGAAGGCAAGCGCCCCTGGCTGGGGAACGCCCCGGACCTCCCCTGCTCGCGGACGCCCCGGACCCTCCAGCGGGGTTCCTCCTCGGTGTGGCAACCGGTCCTCCGCTCGGCCCTGTCGATTCCGCCGTGGAGCGACACCCGGGCCCACGCCCTTGACAAGCACTGGGACAAGCTCCGGACCTGCACCTCCCTCGCCGAGGTCGAGATCCACCTGAAGTACATCTTCGACGGGTCCCCGCCGCCGGTGACCCCGGAAGAGGTCATGACGCTGCTCGCGGCGATGGAGGCCGAGGACACCACCGGGGACGACCACCCCGACGTCGACCGGGAGGAGCGCTACCGCGCCCTGCGCGACCTTGAGTACGCGCGGCTGTGCGAGGGCCACCCGGAGGAATCCGGCCACCGCACCGAGCAGTTCGTCTGCGAGCGCCCGACCGGCGACGCGAAGCCGCTGACCGGACTGGGCCTGGCCACCCCGATGCTGGTGAAGAAGCTCCGCGAGGTCCGCGCGCTCAAGGCCTTCACCCGCGTCATCGACCCCGAGACCTCCTCGGAGGGCCACGAGGCCGCGCTGTCCCTCACCCCCACCGACTGGCTGCCCGCCATGGAGGTCCACGGGGAAGGGGTCTTCCTCCGGCTCGACGAGGACCGGATCGACGCCTGGGCCGCACTGCCCGCCGTCGCCGAACGCGTGGAACGGATCCGGCACCGGCACCAACGGGTCCTCACCGAACGGGCCTCGGACCCCACCCGGGTCCCGATCTCACCGGCCACCCCGCGCATGGCCCTGCTGCACACCTTCGCGCACGTCATGATCGACGAATGGAGCCTGGACTCCGGCTACCCGTCCGCCTCGCTCCGCGAGCGCGTCTACTCGGGCGACGACATGGCCGGCGTCCTGATCTACACGGCCACCAGCGACTCCGCCGGCAGCCTCGGCGGGCTCGTCGCCCAGGGCGAGACCGACCGCCTCGCCCAGGCGGTGCGCTCGGCCGTCCACCGCGCCGAATGGTGCTCGGCCGACCCGCTGTGCGTCGAGACCGAGACCTCCGGCGCGGGCGGCACCAACCTGGCCGCCTGCCACGCCTGCGTGATGCTCCCCGAGACCAGCTGCGAGTACAACAACGGCCTCCTCGACCGGGCGCTCCTCGTCGGCACCCCGGAGGACCCGACGATCGGCTTCTTCGCCCACCTGCTCAACCGGTGACCACTACGCCGTGACCCCGGACGGGCGACTCGGGTGGCGACGGACCACCCGGGTCAGTCGCGGGTGGCGCGCGCGAGGAAGTGGTCCGGGGCGTCGTCGTACGTGGCGGGCCGCCAGCCCGCCGCACGCAGGGCGGGCCACAGGTTGGCCTCGGCCAGCAGGTCGTCCGGGCCGGGCAGGCGCCCGTGCCGGGCCGCCCGCTCCGCCCGGCCCGAGGGATGGAACAGCAGCAGCGCGCCGTCGCGGGCGCTGACGCGCGCCCACTCCCGCAGCGCGGCGGCGGGATCCGGCAGGTGGTCGAGGAGTCCGGCGGTGAAGATGCCGTGCACCGAGGCCGTGGGCAGCGGGAGCCGGGTGCAGTCGGCGGCCAGGAGGTGCCCGTGCGAGGTCCGGCCGCGGCGGGCGGCGGCCGCCAACATCGCGGGGGTGACGTCGATGCCGAGGACGGTGCCGGCCGGGCCGACCCGGGCGCGCAGGGCGGGCATGGCCCGCCCCGTCCCGCAGCCGAGGTCCACGGCGCACTGGCCGGGCCGCAGCCCCAGCCGGGCGACGGCGGATTCGTACGCGGGCGTCTGGTGGGCGAAGCGGCCCTCCCAGGCGGCGGCCCGCCCGGTGAAGAAGGCCCGGGTGGCGGTGTGTTCGGCGCGCGAGGCGACCAGGGCGGCGAAGCGGCCCAGCAGCCGGTCCCGCCAGGGTGTGGCGGTGGGCGACGGGGCCCTGGCGCCGGTCGGGGCCCCGGGGAGGGGCCGGGTTCCGGTCACGGTTTCCGGCGTGAGGGAGAAGCGGATGCCCCAGGCGCTGCCCCCGAGGCGGAAGGCCTGCACCGGGTACCGGTCGGAGGAGGCCAGGACCACGGCCGCGTCCGGGAGGTCGACGGTCCGGCCGTGCCGGTGCAGCACCCGCTGCCGCCCGGGCGCGCCGCTGAACAGCGGGTCGGTGGCCGCCGCGACCCGCCGGTCCACCTCCGCCCAGCCGCTCGGGCCGCCCGGAACCGGGGTGGCCGTTCCGCCGGCCGCCACCGCGAGCAGCTCGGCGCCGCCGCAGATCCCGAGTACGGGCACCTCGGCGGCCAACGCCTCGCGCAGGAGGGCGAGCCCGGCGTCCGGTCCGGTGCCGTGGATCGGCGGGTCGGGTGGTGCGCCGCCGATGACCACGAGGGCGTCGATGCCGGTGAGTTCCCGCGGTACGGACTCCCCGTCGAGGGGGCGGACCGTCCGGGTGTCCAGTCCGGCCGACGCGAAGGCCGCGATGACCGGGGAGAGCTCCTCCTCCGGGACCTGCCGCACGATCACGACCGTCACCCAGCTCCTCCTCATATCCGAATGGAGACGGCCGATCGGAGCCGCATCCGCGCAAGGATGCACCGAAGTGCATCGCATATGCCAGACCCGGATCATGGGCTGAGATGCCGCGGCCGGTCGACCGACGACCCCTGCGGCGGAGCGGCCGGTTCCGGACGCGGAGCGAGCCGGTCCGCCGCGTCGGACCCAGGGCGATCGTGTGGAGACCGCTGCGGGCGCCCGACGGCCGAAATCCGGCGGGGACGCGGCCGGTCCGGGGACCGGCCGCGTCCGTCCGTTCACGGGGGAGGGTCAGCCGGTGCCGAGGAGCGACTTCATCCGGGCGATCTCGGCGCTCTGGGAGCCGATGATGGACCCGGCCATCTCCTTGGCCGGTCCGTACGCGCCGCCGGCCTGCTCGGTCCGGGCCATGGCCACGGCGCCCTCGTGGTGCTTGACCATCAGCTCCAGGAACGCCTTGTCGAAGGCGGCGCCGGAGCTCTTCGCCAGGCCGTCCATCTCCCCGGTCGTCATCATCCTGGCCATGTCGTGCCCGCCGTGCCCGGATCCCTCGGCGGGAACCTGCTCGCCCCAGGAGGTCAGCCAACCCGACAGGGTCCTGATCTCAGGGTCCTGGGCCTTCTCGATCTCCTCGGCGAGCTTCTTCACCTCGGCCGCACCCGCGCGGGTCGGCGCGAGCCGGGCCATCTCCAGGGCCTGCCGGTGGTGGGGGATCATCCCGAGGGCGAAAGCAGTGTCGGCGGCGTTGTGCTCGCCCTTGCGGGCGGTGGAACCGGCTCCGGCGGACGCGGAGGGCGTCACGGAGGCCGTGGCGGCGGAGCCGTGGCCGGCGTGGGCCGGGTCGCCGTCCCCGCCGCCGCAGGCGGTGAGGGCGAGGGCCGCGGCCGTGGCGGCGACGACGACGGACGTACGGTGCGACAGTGAACGTCGAGCGGTCATGGTGGTGGTGCTCCTGTGCTGCGGCACGCGCGCGAGGGCGTGCTCGGTGGATGGGGGCTCACGGGGCGGGGACACCGGCCACGGGGGCGGTCGTCGAGGACGACCGGGTCGTCGCGGGACGACGCGGCCCGGGGCCGGGCATGCCGGGGCAGCCCTATACGCGCAGGAGTTGGAGTTCGCTCAGTGAGGGAGGGGCGCGCCCGCAGGCCGTCGCCCCGATGAGGACGCCGAACGGGTCGGCCGTGGTGGCGCTGGTCCCGCCCGGCGCGGCGGCGGGCTCGGGCAGGACCGGCGCGCCGCTGGTGCCGGGGGCGGCGCAGGTGGCGTCCGCGTGCTCGGCGTGACCGCCCGGGCCGTCCTGCGGATCACCGGCGTGGACGCACGCGCACGGGTCGGCCGCCGCGTCCACCCTCGGGGTGCCGTGCCCGGAACCCCCGGGGCCCGGCGCGTGGGCCGGCGCGTGATGGGCGGCCACCGCGAGGGGGGCCGGGCCCAGGCCGTGCATGGCGACGAGGCCGGTCAGCACCGCCAGGACGAGCAGCAGGGAGGCGCGCAGACCGAAGGCGCCCTCCGCTCGCCCCGCCCACGTACGCATGTCGGCATCGTAGGCGGCGCCCCCGCGCGGCGCGACGCCGGGTCGGGACGCCGGCTGCCCGTCAGCCCGGCTGCACGCGCCGCCCGTCGTGGAGTTCCAGCGGCCCGGTGCCGTCCGCGAGGGCGTCGAGGCAGGCCTTGATCTGGCGGCGCAGCGAACCCTTGACGAGGCCGCGCAACTCCTTGCGGCGTACGGTCCGCCAGCGCACGAGCTCGTCGGGCGGCAGCCGGATCCCGGCGAGTTCGTCGGCGTCGAGGACGCCGCCGTCGTAGAGGAACCGGACCCGGGCCGGGTAGCCGGGGCGGTGCGACCAGTTGACGCCGAGGAGACGGCCGGGGGCGCGGTCCAGGCCGATCTCCTCGCGGACCTCCCGCGCGGCGGCCTCCCGGGGGGTTTCGCCGAGATCGCTGTCGACACCGCCGCCGGGGAGCAGCCAACGGTCCGGGGCCCCGTAGCCGGGCTGGACGAGGAGGATGCGGCCGTCCCCGTCGGTGAACAGGACGTTCGCCGCGGTGAGGGCCTTGGGGCGGGACGCGCGGTGCCCGGCCGCGTCGAACCGGCCCGCGTGCTCCAGGGCGGCGCGGTCGACCGGGTCGAGGCCGGCGGGGGAGCCCGGCTGGGGGACCCCGTCGGCCAGGTGCGCGAGGGATCCGGAGTACAGGGCGGCCAGCGCGGCGCGCAGCCGGGGTACGAGCCGCGCGGGGAGCTCGGCGGCGGCCTCCTCGGGCGTGAGCCAGTCGGCCCGGGTGACCTCGCCGTCCGGGAAGCCGAGGGCATCGGCCTCGGCGTCCGTGAGCGGGCCGACGAGGTGCACGTGCGCCACGAGGGAGCGGCCCTGGGCGCCCGGCGGACAGGAGTCGACGGCCAGCAACCGGCCCACCGGGACGGTGAGGCCGAGCTCCTCCTTCAGCTCCCGGGCCAGCCCCTGTTCCGGGGTCTCGGTGTCCTCGACGGAGCCGCCGGGCAGTTCGAGGTCCTCCTTGTACGAGGTGGTCAGCACGAGGACCCTCCCGCGGGAGTCCAGGACGATGCCGGTGGCGGCCAGGAGGGGCGAGGGCAGGTGCGCGTAGTGGGCGCGCACGGACTCGGACGAACGCCGGGGCGCCGGGGAGGGGGCCGGATTCGAGGACGGGCGGTCGTGCACGGCTGCTGCTCCTGGGATCGCGCGGGGCGCGGCGGGTCCGCGCATCGGTACATCACCAGTACCTACCGCATCGGTGCCGCGGCGCCGCCGGCGGCCGGCCGGGAGTCCCGGAACGGCCCCGGCGGACGGGAGCGGTGACGGCGGACGGGATCGGCCCCGGCGGACCGGAACGGCCCCGGCGAACCGGAACGGTGATGGCGGACCGGAGCGGTGACGACCGCGGAGGGCGGCGCGGTACGGCCTCAGGCCCGCGCGAGCAGCATTCCGCCCATCGTGACCATCGTCGCGGCGACCAGTCCGTCCAGCGCCCGCCAGGCGCTTGGCCTCGACAGCGGACGGCTGAGGAGCCGGGAGCCGTAGCCGAGCGCCCCGAACCAGGTCAGGCTGGCAACCATCGCGCCGGTACCGAAGGCCCAGCGCAGGTCGCCGCGCTCCGCCGCCAGGGAGCCGACCAGGAGGACGGTGTCCAGGTAGACGTGCGGGTTGAGCCAGGTCATGGCCAGGCAGGTCAGCACCGCCGCGCGGGCCGATCCGGTGGAGGCGCCGCCGCCCGTTCCGAGGGCCGCGCCCGGGTCGGGGCGCAGCACCCGGCGGGCGGCGAGCAGTCCGTAGCAGATCAGGAACGTGCCGCCGGCGATCCCGACCGCCGTCAGGGCGGCCGGCCAGGCGGTGACGAAAGCCCCGACCCCGGCCACGCCCAGGGCTATCAGGAGGGCGTCCGACACGGCGCAGATGGCGACGACGGGGAACACGGCGTGCCGGCGCGCGCCTTGGCGCAGGACGAAGGCGTTCTGCGCGCCGATGGCCACGATGAGGGAGAGGCCGGTGCCGAAGCCGGCCAGGGCTGCTGTGGTGATGCCGTGGTTCATGTGAGCGACGGTAGGCAGCGGCGCGGCGTCAGTACAGCTAAAGATTTTTACGTACCCTTAGCGTTCGTGATGGATGAACTTCCCCTCGAACAGGTACGGACCCTCCTCGCGGTGGTCGACGAGGGCACTTTCGACGCGGCGGCCACGGCCCTGCACGTGACGCCGTCCGCCGTCAGCCAGCGCGTGAAGGCCCTGGAACAGCGCACCGGCCGGGTCCTGCTCATGCGGACGAAGCCCGTGCGACCCACCGAGTCCGGGGAAGTGGTCATCCGGTTCGCCCGGCAGCTGGCCCGGCTGGAACGCGACGCCCGCGCCGAACTGGGGATGGGGATGGCCGACGGGCAGGGCCCGATCCGCCTGCCGATCGCGGTCAACGCGGACTCGCTGGCCACCTGGTTCCTGCCCGCGCTGACGCGGGTGCCGCAGGACCCGCCGGTCTGCTTCGAGCTGTACCGGGAGGACGAGGCACACACGACGGCGCTGCTGCGGGAGGGACAGGTGATGGCCGCCGTCACCTCCTCGCCCGACCCGGTCGCGGGGTGCACCGTACGGACCCTGGGCCTGGCCCGCTACCTCCCCGTGGCGAGCCCCGCCTTCGTCGCCCGACACCTGACGGGCGCGCGGGCACGGGACCTCGGCGGGGCGCCGGTGATCGTCTTCGACCGGCGCGACGAGCTCCAGGACGGCTACGTGCGCACGTTGACGGGGGGCTTCGCCGGGGCCTCGGCCGCACGCCATCAGATCCCGACCTCGGAGGGGTTCCGCGACGCGGTGGTCGCCGGACTCGGGTGGGGCCTGGTCCCCGAGCCGCAGGCCCTGCCCCTGCTGGGGACGGGTGCGCTGGTGCCGCTGGAACCCGCGCCGCCGTTGGACGTCCCGCTGTACTGGCAACAGTGGAAGTTGGACTCGCCGGCGCTGGCCGCGGTCGCGTCGATCGTCGCGCAGGCCGCCCTGGAATCCCTGCTCCCGCCGGACGGCGCGAGGCGGAGGGGAGTTTGACGACAGGCCCTAGGCTTCCGGCATGGAGTCCTACACGATCGGCCAGGCCGCCCGGCTGCTGGGCGTCAGCGTCGACACCGCCCGCCGGTGGGCCGACGCCGACCGGTTCCCCACCCGGCGCGAGGGAACCCGGCGCATGGTGGACGGGCCGGACCTGGCCGCGTTCTGCGTGGAAGCCGCGCAGGACGGCACGGAGGGCGAGGAGGCCGCGTCCACCTCGGTGCGCAACTCCTTCCCGGGCATCGTCACCGGCGTACTGCTCGGCACCGTCGACGCCCAGGTCGAGATCCAGGCCGGACCGCACCGGATCGTGTCCCTCCTCACCCGGGAGGCGGTCGAGGAACTGGGCCTGGAGGTGGGCGCCCGGGCCACCGCCCGGGTCAAGTCCACCAGCGTCTTCGTGGACCGCGGCTGACCGACGGGCCGCCGGCCGGCGCGGGGCCCCGGTTCGTGGGGCGCCGGACGCGGGGCTGCGCCGAGGTCGGCCGTGACGGTGGCAGACTGGCCGCTGATCCGCCGAAGGGGAGTACGCCGTTGTCCATGTTCAGCAGCCTGCGCCGGGCCGTGCGCCGCGGCTACCGGCGGGCCGTCGACCTCAGCCACCCCGCCCGCTCCCCGCTCGGCAGCGCCGTCGTCAACTGCGTGGTCTACCTCGACGGCATCCGTCAGGACGGCTGCGCGGAGGCCGACGAGGCCCTGCGCCGGGTCCGCAAGGCGGGCGACGGATTCGTGTGGATCGGCCTCCACGAACCCTCCCAGGAGGAGCTCGCCGGGCTGGCCGGTCTCTTCGGCCTGCACCCGCTCGCCGTCGAGGACGCCGTCAACGCGCACCAGCGGCCCAAGGTGGAGCGCTACGACGACACCCTCTTCGCCGTGTTCAAGACCGTCCGCTACGTCGAGCACGAGGAACTGACCGCGACCAGCGAGGTCGTCGAGACCGGCGAGATGATGGCCTTCGTCGGTACGGACTTCGTCATCACCATCCGGCACGGCGGGCGCGGCACCCTCGGCCCCGTCCGCGAAGCGCTCGAAGCGGAGCCGGAGCAGTTGGCGAAGGGCCCGGCGGCGGTGCTCCACGCCATGGCGGACCACGTCGTCGACGACTACGTGGCCGTCACGGACGCGGTGCAGAGCGACATGGACGCCGTGGAGACGGCGGTGTTCAGCGAGCACGGCGGCCGGGGCGACGCGGGCCGCATCTACCAGCTCAAGCGGGAACTCCTCGAACTGCGGCGGGCGGTGGCCCCGCTGGGCCGGCCGCTCGAACAGCTGGCCACGCAGCCGATACCGGTCATCCCGCCGGAGATCCGCGCCTACTTCCGTGACGTGGCCGACCACCTGACGCGCGCCACCGAGCAGATCGGCGCCTACGACGGCCTCCTGGACTCCATCCTCCAGGCGCACCTCGCGCAGGTGACGGTCGCCCAGAACGAGGACATGCGCAAGATCACCGCCTGGGCGGCGATCGTCGCCGTCCCCACGATGGTCTGCGGGGTCTACGGCATGAACTTCGACCACATGCCCGAGCTGCGCTGGACCTACGGCTACCCGCTGGTCCTCGGCGTCATGGCCGTCGCCTGCTTCGTCATCCACCGCGGCTTCCGGCGCAACGGCTGGCTCTGACGGAGCCGCCGGCCCCGCGGGGCGGCAGGGGAGCCCGCCGGAGCGGGGCCCCGGAGGCCCCGCCCCGCGGCCGGCTCAGCGGCCCAGGGCCAGCAGCATCAGCGGCGGGGTGGTCGGCTGCGCCGATCCGCCCGACGGCTCCAGGGTCAGGCCGACCGCCGTCGCGCCCCCCACGGGGCCCGTCAACACGGCCGCGCCGTCCGCGCGGACCAGCCCGGCGGGCCGCATCACCGACCCGTCGGCGAACCACAGCTGGTACGTCCGTCCCGCCGGAGCGGCGGGCAGCCCGGAACTGACGAAGGCCGCCCGGTCGCGCGACGCGGACACCACCACCTTCCCCGTCATGCCGGACCCGGGGCGGGTGCTCACCGTACGGGCGTCCGGGGCGGAGAGCACCGCGGTCAGGTCCTGGAGGGCGATCGCCGTCCGCTGCGCCTGCTCGTGTTCGCGCAGCGCCGCCCCGCCGAGGGCCAGCGCCCCCGCCAGGCAGGCCGCGAGGGCCAGCGGCAGGGCCCGGCGGCGCAGCGCCACGATGCTCCGCCGCGCCGGGGGTTGCTGGCGCACCCCGTCGATGCGGGCGAGGACCGTTCGCCGCATCCCGGGCGGGGCGGGCAGGGCGACCGCGGAACCGAGCCGGGCCGCCGTCGCCGAGAACTCCCGTACGTCCTGGGTGCACAGCGCGCAACGTTCCAGGTGCCGTTCGAAGGCGTCCCGTTCGCCGGGGTCGAGCGCGTTCAGGGCGTAGGCCCCGGAGAGCGCGTGGAGCTGTTCCGAGTCGGTGCCGGTGCGGCTCATGCCGTGACCCCCATGCAGTCGCGCAGCCGGATCAGTCCGTCGCGCAGCCGAGTCTTGACCGTGGGTAGCGGGGTGTTCAGCGTCTCGGCCACCTCGCGGTAGGTCAGGCCGCCGTAGTAGGCCAGGTTCACGGCCTGCCGTTGCAGGTCGGTCAGGCCGCGCACGCAGCGCCGTACCTGCTCGCTTTCGAGCCGGGTCTCCACCTGTTCGCTCACCTCGTCGTACGGGCGGGCGTGCTCGCGCGACGCGGTGTCCTGTTCGCGGGCCGTCGCGGCCTGCGCGGAACGCACCCGGTCCACGGCGCGGCGGTGCGCGATCGTCAGCACCCAGGTCATGACGCCGCCCTTGTCCGGTCGATAGCGCGGGGCCTGCCGCCAGACCTCGATCAACACCTCCTGGGCGACCTCCTCGGACTGCGCCCGGTCCCGCAGCACCTTGACGACGATGCCGTGCACGGGGCCCGCGATCACGTCGTACAGCGCGGCGAAGGCGTCCTGGTCACCGCGCGCGACCAGCTCCATCAGGGCCGGGAGGTCGGGGGCGGACCGTTCCTGCGGGGCGCCGAAGGGGATGGACTGCCTCACGCCCCTCCCCTCCGCCCGTGCCGTGCGGGGCGCGGTCGCGTTCGGGTCATGGCGGGTCCTCCGGGTGGCTGACGGCGGCGGTCATGAAGGACTTCGGAGCCGGGGCGCGTGCGGATTGGTTTCTTCCGCAGATGGTCCGCAGGGGGTGTCGGCGCCCTCGGATATCTGGTAGGAAAGTTTCCTAACGGAATCGGGAAGCCTCAACCACCGTACGGAGGCCTTGTGTTCACCCCTCACCGCAAGACGATGACGATCGGCGCCCTGCTCGGCGCGGCCCTGCTCACGGCCCCGGTCGCGGCGCACGCCACCGCGACCCCGGCGTCCGCACCCGCCCCCGCGACGGCCGTGGCGACCGCCGCCACGGGGCTCGACGACCCGGCGAAGAAGGACATCGCCATGCGGATCGTCTCCAGCGCCGAGAACTCCTCGCTGGACTGGCAGGCGCAGTACAAGTACATCGAGGACATAGGCGACGGTCGCGGCTACACCGCCGGGATCATCGGCTTCTGCTCCGGCACCGGCGACATGCTCGACCTCGTCGAGCACTACACCCAGGTCAAGCCGGGCAACGTGCTCGCCAAGTACCTGCCGGCCCTGCGCGCCGTCGACGGCAGCGACTCGCACGCGGGCCTCGACCCCAACTTCACCAAGGACTGGGCCAGGGCGGCGCAGGACGCCGAGTTCAAGAAGGCCCAGGACCACGAGCGCGACCGGGTCTACTTCAACCCGTCGGTCAAGCAGGGCAAGACGGACGGCGTCGGAACCCTCGGCCAGTTCATCTACTACGACGCCATCGTCATGCACGGGGACGGCACCGACTCCACCAGCTTCCGCAACATCCGCAAGCGCGCCCTCACCAAGGCCAAGCCCCCGGCCCAGGGGGGCAACGAGACGACCTGGCTCAACGCCTTCCTCGACGCCCGCGTCCGGGCGATGAAGCAGGAGGAGGCGCACAGCGACACCAGCCGCGTCGACACCGCCCAACGCGTCTTCCTGAAGAAGGGCAACCTGAACCTCAACACCCCGCTCGACTGGAAGGTCTACGGAGACCCCTTCCACATCGGCTGAGCCGCCACCCGAGCCACCTCCGCACCACCCGCCCCGGCCGCCGAAGGTTGTCCCAACTCCCTTCGAAACCAAGGGTGGTGGCCAAATTTTGCTCCCCGGAAGTGGCTTGGGTGCATCGCCCCGAGGGCATAAATCCGGCCCGGCCCCTTCCGGTGGGCGGGGCCGTCGATGCCGTCCTTAGGGGGGACTCGTGAACTACTACGTCGACGTCATCAAGCGCTACGCGGACTTCAACGGCCGATCGCGCCGCCAGGAATACTGGATGTTCGTCCTGTGCACCATCCCGGTCGTCATCGTCCTGACGGTCATCGACTTCGCCCTGGGCAGCTACCCGGTCATCACCTGGATCTACACCCTGGCCGTGTTCCTTCCCACGCTGGGCCTCAGCGTCCGGCGGCTGCACGACACCGGCAGGTCCGGATGGTGGTACCTGGTCGGCCTGATCCCGTTCGTCGGCTGGATCTGGATGATCGTCCTCATGGCCACCGAGGGCGACGCCGGACCCAACGTGTACGGCGCGAGCCCCAAGCAGATCCACGCCTGAACGACCCGCTCTCCCGGCGCCGCCGCCGACCGGTCACGGTCGACGGCGGCGCCTTCGTCGCTCCGCGGCCCGTCCGCAGCCGTTCCGGAGCCGTTCGGCGGCGCTCAGCGGCGGTTCCGCCCCCGTTCCGTCCCCGTTCCTTCCGAAGGTGATACGCGTCTCGTCCGACTTGGGGCAGGGGGCTGTCCAGGCCGGCCCGATCACGAGATATCTTGATGTCGAGCAATGTTGCAGACGAGAGACGCAGACTGTGGAGCGGAGCATCCGGTGACTGACTCGACCATCATCTACACGCACACTGACGAGGCCCCGGCCCTCGCGACGTATTCGTTCCTGCCTGTGATCCAGGCGTACGCGTCGACGGCCGGTGTGAATGTCGAGACCCGTGACATCTCCCTGGCCGGTCGGATCATCGCCAGCTTCCCCGAGCACCTTGAGGAGAGCCAGCGGATCGCCGACGCCCTCGCCGAGCTCGGCGAACTGGCGAAGACCCCCGAAGCCAACATCATCAAGCTTCCCAACATCTCGGCCTCGATCCCGCAGCTGAAGGCCGCGGTCGTCGAGCTCCAGGCCCAGGGCTACGCCCTTCCGGACTACCCGGACGACCCGAAGACCGACGAGGAGCGCGAGATCCGCGCCCGCTACGACAAGGTCAAGGGCAGCGCCGTCAACCCGGTCCTGCGCGAGGGCAACTCCGACCGCCGCGCCCCCGCCTCGGTGAAGAACTACGCCAAGGCCCACCCGCACCGCATGGGCGCCTGGACCTCCGAGTCGAAGACGAACGTCGCCACCATGGGCGCGAACGACTTCCGCTCCACCGAGAAGTCCACCGTGATCTCCGAGGCCGGCACCCTGCGCATCGAGCACGTCGCCGCCGACGGCACCACCACCGTGCTGCGCGAGTCCGTACCGGTCCTCGCCGGTGAGGTCGTGGACGCGTCCGTCCTGCACGTCGACGCCCTGCGCACCTTCCTCAACGACCAGATCGAGCGTGCCAAGGCCGAGGACGTCCTGTTCTCCGTGCACCTCAAGGCCACGATGATGAAGGTCTCCGACCCGATCATCTTCGGTCACGTGGTCCGCGCCTTCCTCCCGAAGACCTTCGCGCGCTACGGCGAGACCCTCGCGGCCGCCGGCCTGTCCCCGAACGACGGCCTCGGCGCCGTCCTGAACGGCCTGGCCGCCCTGCCCGACGGCGACGCGATCAAGGCCTCGATCGACGCCGAGATCGCCGAGGGCCCGGCCCTCGCCATGGTCGACTCCGACAAGGGCATCACGAACCTGCACGTCCCGTCCGACGTCATCGTCGACGCCTCGATGCCGGCCATGATCCGCACCTCCGGCCACATGTGGGGCCCGGACGGCGCCGAGGCCGACACCCTCGCCGTCCTCCCGGACAGCAGCTACGCCGGTGTCTACCAGGCAGTCGTCGACGACTGCCGCGCCAACGGCGCCTACGACCCGTCCACGATGGGCTCGGTGCCGAACGTCGGCCTCATGGCCCAGAAGGCCGAGGAGTACGGCAGCCACGACAAGACCTTCGAGATCGCCGCAGCGGGCACCGTCCGCCTCGTCGACGCCGCGGGCAACACGGTCCTGGAGCAGGACGTCGCCAAGGGCGACATCTTCCGCGCCTGCCAGACCAAGGACGCGCCGATCCAGGACTGGGTCAAGCTCGCCGTCACCCGCGCCCGCGCCACCGGCGTCCCGGCCGTCTTCTGGCTGGACGAGGGCCGCGCCCACGACGCGCAGCTGATCGCCAAGGTCAAGACGTACCTCGCCGACCACGACACCGACGGTCTCACCATCGAGATCCTGTCCCCGGTCGAGGCCACCGCGTACTCCCTGGAGCGCATCCGCCGCGGCGAGGACACCATCTCCGTCACCGGCAACGTGCTGCGCGACTACCTGACCGACCTCTTCCCGATCCTGGAGCTGGGCACCAGCGCCAAGATGCTGTCGGTCGTCCCGCTGATGAACGGCGGCGGACTCTTCGAGACCGGCGCCGGCGGCTCCGCCCCGAAGCACGTCCAGCAGCTCGTCAAGGAGAACTACCTGCGCTGGGACTCCCTCGGTGAGTTCCTCGCGCTGGCCGTCTCCTTCGAGCACCTCGCGACCACCACCGGCAACGCCCGCGCCCAGGTGCTGGCCGACACCCTGGACCGCGCCACCGGCACCTTCCTCAACGAGGACAAGTCGCCGAGCCGCAAGCTGGGCGGCATCGACAACCGCGGCAGCCACTTCTACCTCGCCCTGTACTGGGCGCAGGAGCTGGCCAAGCAGACCGACGACGCCGAGCTGGCCGCCGCGTTCGGCGCCCTCGCCAAGACGCTGGCCGAGCAGGAGCAGACCATCGTCGACGAGCTCATCGCCGTCCAGGGCTCCCCGGCCGACATCGGCGGGTACTTCCAGCCCGATGCCGCCAAGGCCGCGGCGATCATGCGGCCGTCCGCGACCCTGAACCAGGCGCTCTCGATCCTGGGCTGAGTCCGGATCCCGGCTCACCCCGGGACCCCCGCACACGGAACCGCCCCGGCCGGCACCACGCCCGGCCGGGGCGGACCCGTACCCGCCGCGCCCCGCAAACCCGGTTGTGGACCGGAGGGTCCTGCGGCTAGTAAGACCGGATGATCCGAGGAAAGCTGACCGGGCTGCGCGCCCGGCTCCCCGAAGACGTACCCGTGCTCCACGCGGAGCTCCACGAGGACGTCGCGACCCGCTCGCGCGCCGACTCCCGGCCCTGGCGCCCGCTGAGCGCCTCCGGCGGACACTCCCCGTACGAACCGGCCGCGCCCACCGACGACGCGGTGGTCTTCTCCGTCGTCGACCTGGCCTCGGGCGAACTGGCGGGCGACGCCCTCCTGTGGGGCATCGACACCCACAACCGCGGCGCGCACCTCGGGATCTCGCTGCGCCCGGGCTGTCGCGGCCGGGGATTCGGCGCCGAGGTCGTACAACTGCTGTGCCGGTACGGGTTCACCGTGCGCGGACTGCACCGGCTCCAGGTCGACACCCTCGCCGACAACGCGGCGATGATCGGCGCCGCCCTGCGGTCCGGCTTCGTCCTGGAGGGGACGCTACGACGCTCCGCGTGGGTGAGCGGTGCCTTCGTCGACGAGGTGATCCTCGGGCTGCCGGCCGAGGAGTGGCGGCCCGAGCCCCGGCAACCGTGACACCCGGCAGGGAATCGGCGCCCCCGGGCCCCGGATCCCGCGCCGGCGCGCCCTCCCGCGCCTCCGGGTCCGCGGGCCGTCCCCCCCTCGCCCCGCCGCTGCGGTCCCGGGACGCCCGCCCGACGGATCAGCGGTGGGCGGCGGCCACCACGCACCAGTCCCGTTCCAGGGGTATGAGGTGCCCGGTCATCGAGCGGAGCTGGTCGGATGGCCTGGCGCGAGCGCGCAGCGCCGGGAAGTGCGCCGTGCGGTAGCGGTCGTGAGCGGTGAGGTCGGACCAGAGGGTGGTGACCAGGTACCGGTCCGGGGCGAGTCGGGTGACCACTCCCGCCCGCATACCGCCCGCCGCGGCCATGCCCGGTCCCCATACGCGGCGCTGCGCGTCCAGGAAGCGTTCCGCCCGGCCCGGCAGCACCCGGCAGTCGGCGACCCGCAGCAGTCCCGCGCCCTCGAAGGCGCGGCGCAGGTCCGCCGCCTCGCCGGCCATTTCGAGGACGGTCCCACCCGTGGCGGTCTCGATCGCGCTGTAGGAGGCGCCGCCCCGGCCGCTCAGGGCGGCCACCTCGTCGTGCCGCTCACGCATGAAGCGTGCGTAGGACTCGGAGTCGCTCCACAGCCCCAGGATCCGGGCTTCACCGGTTTCCCGGTCCCAACCGCCCACCTGCCCGATCAGACCTTCTTCGTCACCGATCGCCGCCCAGGCCCGCTGAGCGGACCCGAACCTGCCCCGCGCCGCCACCGGCACCGTGCAACCGATCCACTTTCCCCACATGCGCAACCGCCCCCCTCGATGGTCGAGCCGACCCCACGATCATCGCGCTCGGCCCCCGGTGGGCGTCAATCGGTCCGAGGTATCAAGGCACCCCCTACCTGCGACTTAAGCCGTTCGGGAGCCCGCCACCCGGAAGCCGATGTTGCCGGAGGAACTGTCGGGGGTGTTGCGGGTGCGGGCGGCGACCCGGTACCGGTTGCAGTACGAGTCGTGGCACATGTGGGAGCCGCCCCGCATCGACCGCTCCGGGCCCGCCGGAGCGAACCGGTCGGCGCACCACTCCCACACGTTGCCGACCGTGTTGTAGAGCCCGTACCCGTTGGGCCGGAAGGACTTGGCCGGCGCGGTGCCCGCGTAGCCGTCCGCCCGGGTGTTGTGCCGGGGGAAGTCGCCGTTCCAGATGTTGCACATGTACCGGCCGTCCGGGCGGAGTTCGTCACCCCAGGGGTAGCGGCGCCGCTCCAGACCACCGCGCGCCGCGTACTCCCACTCGGTCTCCGTGGGCAGCCGGGTCCCCGACCAGGCGCAGTACGCCTGCGCGTCGTTCCAGGACACGTGCACGACGGGGTGCTCCTGGCGGGCGGCGAAGGAGGTGCCGGGCCCTTCCGGGCGGCGCCAGTCGGCTCCGGACACCGCCCGCCACCAGGGCGTTCCCGCCACCGCCGGGGAGAGCGCCGCGAGTTCGGCGTCGAGGAAACCGGCGAAGACGAAGCTGAAGCCGAAGGACTCGGCTTCCGTGACGTGCCCGGTGGCCTTCACGAACGAGGCGAACTGCGCGTTGGTGACGGTGGTCGGGGCGATGCGGAACGCCCCGACCACCGCCTCCCGGACGGGTCCCTCGCCGTCTGCGGCGAAGCCGTCCGGGTCCTCGGCACCCATCAGGAAGCGCCCTCCGGGGAGGTCGACGAGACCGCGCGCGGCCCGCCCGGCCGCCGGGTCCGCGAGCGGCCGCGGCCGCGACGGGGCGGTGACGGCGGCGGTGACGGCGGCGGTGGCTTCCCGGACGGGGGTGCAGCAGGGTTTCGGCGTCATGCGGAGGTCTCTCCTGAAGGATTCATGCGGGTGCACGCGTGTTCACGCGGTCGGGTTCGGGTGCGGCGGATCCGGGCGCCCCACCCGGTCCGAGCCGGAGCCGGGCGTCGCGCGGTGGCCGGACACCGGTGACTCCCGACACCGACGCCCGACACCGACGCCCGACACCGACTCCCGACAACCGGCGCCAGGCGTCAGGCGGCGCGGTCCGCGGCCAGCCGGGCCGCCAGGGCCGGTATTCCGAGGGCCTGTTCCTGCTGCGGAGTGGCCTGGTGCAGCAGGTTCCGCAGCTGGTGGGGGTCGGCGGCCAGGTCGTAGTACTCGCGGAAGGTGACCTGCCCCGTGCCGGACACGGCGCCGGTGGCGTCGGTGTGCAGGTCGTAGTACTCGGTGTACTGCTTGTCCTTGGCCACGTACGAGGCCCAGGTCTTCGGCCCGGTCCCGCCCGTGCCCTGCTTCCACCACTGGACCAGCAGGTGGTCGCGGGAGGCGTTGCCGAGCAGGGACTGGCCGTCCTGCCCGGCGGGCCGCGGGACACCTGCGGCGTCGAGGAGGGTCGGCGCGATGTCGATGTTGGCGACGATCCGGCCGTCGGTGGTTCCGGAGCCGAGCCCGCCGGCCGGCCAGGACAGGTAGAACGGCACCTCGTGGGCGGGGGAGTAGGGCACGGACTTCTTCAGCCAGCCGTGGTCGGCCCACGTGTAGCCGTTGTCACCGGTGAAGACGACGAGCGTGTTCTCCAACTGACCCGTCGAGGCCAGCCGGGCACGGATCGCCTCGACGGCGTCGTCCACGGACAGCAGGCTGCGCAGCTGGCGCGTGCGCAGCTCCCGCGCGTCGTCGAGGGTGCCCGTGGCGTCGCGGATGTACGCCGGCTTGTCGGAGCGGTCCGCCTCCGGGACGGAGGGGCGGCCGTTCCAGGCGGGCACGGGCGTCTCGGCGTACTTGGGCGCCGGGACGTTCGGCGCGTGGGAGGCGTACGGGGTCACGTACGCGAACCAGGGCCGGTTGTCGGTGGCCGCCTTGTCGATGAAGTCCAGGGTCCGGTTCTTGATGATGTTGGTGGTGTAGCCGTCGATCCGCCGCACGGTTCCGTCGACGTTCCAGCGGGCGTCGTTGTAACCGGGCTGGAGCAGCGCCCACTCCTCGAAGTGCGGCGGATTGTCCTCCAGCGCCCAGGAGTTGAGGTACTTGCCGAACAGCCCGGTGCGGTAACCGGCCTGCTTCAGGTGGCGCTGCACGGTCGTGGACTGGTCGAGGCTGTGCGAGGCCGCGTTGTTGCGGACGCCGTGGTGGTGCGCGTGCTTGCCGGAGAACACGGACGAGCGCGAGGGCGCGCACAGCGGGGTCGCCGAGTGGCCGTGGGTGAAGGTGACGCCCTGGCCGCCGAGCCAGGCGATGGTCTTCGGGAGCGCCCACTCGGTGTGCTTGGGATGGTCGTCGGTGACGATCAGCAGGATGTTCGGCCGGGCGGCCGACGTCCCGGAACCGGTCGGCGCGGCCTGCGCGAGGCCGGCCGGAGCCGCCGCGGAGGCGGCGACGGCGGCGGCTCCGGCGAGGAAGCCGCGCCGGCCGACCGCGCCGGCGCGGGGCGTGCTGGGGTGCTCGCTCACGAGGGTCTCCTGTACGTGCGGGGCGGGATGACGTACGTACCGGGGCTCGGGGCAGGCCGAAGCCGCGCCGAAACCCGCAGGTCAGACCCTAGGAGTCGAGGTCGCCGCACTCAATGGACCCCGCATGTCGGTGCCGTGGCAGTGCTGTGGCGGCAGTGTGGCGCGGGTGTACCGCGCGGGTGAACGCCGTCGCCGGCAGGGTGAACGCCTTGGCCGGCGGGTGGACGCGGTTCCCGTCAGAGCCGGTGCACCCGGCCCTGGCCGACGGCGAGCGGCTGACGACCGGCGGCCAGCACCCGCAGTCCCGGTGCGACGTCGAGCAGTGCGCGGAGCCACACCAGGGTCCGCGGGGCCAGCCGGTCGCAGTCGTCCAGCACGAGGAGCATGTCCCGTTCCGCGAGCCACGAGGTGGCGTTCGCCGTGCCGCACGGCAGGAAGGGCATCCCGGGCAGGCAACCCAGCGCGTCCACGAGTTCGCGGACGCTGCCGTCGTGCCGGACGGCGATGACGGCGGTTCCGTCGCAGAAGTTCGAGGCGAGCCTCAGGGCGATGTCCCGGACCAGCAGGCTCCGCGGTTCGCGGAACCGTCCCGTGACGGTGAGGACCCGGCCCCGGCGCACGGCGGTGAGCAGGACGGACAGCTCGGTGGACGTGGCAGGCAGCAGTGTTCCGGCGGATCCGGCCATGCCGGACGCCCTGGATTCCCCCATCGGCACGATGCCCCCCATTGCATGCGTGACCAGGTGCGGCCACAGGGATGCTTCGAGCCGCATGTCGACGATTATGCGCCAATTCCATTGCATCACCAGGGGAATGTCGCATTCCGTCGAAGGTGTGTGCGGAAGCCCGTGCGCGGGCGGTGCCCGGCTCGCTGCACGGGTCGGTGGACGGTTCCGCGTTCCCGACCGCCACGACGCGCTCCGGATTCCGTACGTGCCTCCGGTCGGCCTGATGGTGGAGCACCCGTAGACGGCCCCTCGACGGGTCCGGGGACACCGTCCGGCCGGCTCCCTCCGTAGGTCCGGACCACCGGCCGGACCACCCGTGGGAGCGCCGCCCCCACCGGCCGGCCGGCAGCGGTGCAAAGCGTTGCGGACGCGTGCGCGCGACCCCGCCCGGGCGCCACCGCTCGGGCGCGCCAAGGCCGCCGGAGCCGGGCGTGCATGAGCCCCGGCAAAGCGGTCGGCGTAGTTCCCGTGGTCCCGGTGACGTACGTACGGAGCCCGGGCTTCCGGGGAACGGTTGTCCGGACGACGGGAATCGGCTCTACTGCTGTGCAGCCCCGTCGGCGGGGCATATTCCAGGGAGGGGCCCACCATGAGAGCGGACCGGCGAGCGGACCGGCGCACGGACGGGCGGGCACGACCCTTAGGGCACCGGCGGCGCCGCGGCCGGCGGGGCCTCAAGGCCCTCCTCGCCCTGCTGCTGTCCGCCTTCTTCCTGGTCGGCGTCTGCGCCGCCACCGGCATCGCCTGGGACCCCTTCGCGGCGGGCGCCACCGAGCGGAACGCGGCGCCCGACATCAACGTGCCCTGGTCCACCGGGCCCGACGGTCCGGCCGGCCCCGATGCCTCCGCCACGCCCGAGCCCGAGCGCACCGAACCCCGCGACGACGCCGCCGCGGGCGCCACACCGTCCGCCGGTACCGGGGGACGGGCCGACGGGACGGGCGCGCGTCCCCCCGGCGCCCTCCCCTTCGACCTGCCGCGGCCCGCCGCACTGCGCACGGGCGCCGCGGGCCGCAAGCTGGTGTTCGCCCACTACTTCACCCCGTACCCGCTCTCCCTGGACAACGCGAGCGCCGACGGCGACTACTACACGCGCAACTACCTGAACCCGGACGGCGAGAGCGGCAAGCACGAGCGCTACGGTGGCCTGCTCCGCGACCGCCCGCTGCCCGTCCAACCCAAGGAGGGCGACTGGGAACTGGCCAACCTCCGGCAGGAAGTGCGCACCGCCCGGGACGCCGGCATCGACGGGTTCACCCTCGACATGCTCTCCCTGAGCGGAAAGAACTGGGAGCGGTCCAACCTCCTGATGGAGGCGGCCCGTTCGGTGGACCCCGGCTTCAAGATCATGCTGATGCCGGACATGACCTCGCTGAAGACGGACGACCCCGCCGTGCTCGCCGACGCCGTCGCGGCCCTCGGCAAGTCACCCGCCGCGCACCGCCTCGGGGACGGCCGGCTGGTCGTGTCCCCGTTCAAGGCCGAGGCCAAGGACGTGGGCTGGTGGACCAGGTTCATCGAAACCCTCCGCGCCAAGCACGGCGTCCGTACCGCCTTCGTCCCGCTCTTCCTCGACTTCGGCGCGCACAACGGTGAGTTCGCCCCCATCAGCTACGGCTTCTCCGAGTGGGGCAGCCGCTCGTACGTCGGCCAGGAGAGCTCCAGCCGGGACGTGGACCGCGCCCACGACCTGGGCAAGATCTGGATGCAGCCCGTGTCGGTGCAGGACGCCCGCCCCAACCAGGGCATCTACGACGAGGCCGGCAACACGGCGACCCTGCGATCCACCTGGACCCACGCCATCGACGACGGCGCCGACTGGGTCCAGCTGACCACCTGGAACGACTACTCCGAAGGCAGCCAGTTCGCCCCGTCCCTGCACAACGGCCACACCTACCTGGACCTGACCTCGTACTACCTGACCCGGTTCAAGACGGGCAGTTGGCCCCAGGTCGTCAGGGACACCCTGTACCTCACCTCCCGCACCCAGTTCGCCTCCGCCGACCCGAGCGGCGACCAGTCGCTGGTGATGAACCTGCGCAAGGGCAGCGCCGCCCCTCGGGACACGGTGGAGGTGCTCAGCTTCCTGAAGGACGCGGCGACGGTCCGGACCTCCGTCGGCTCCGCCCGCGACGAGCACCAAGCACCGGCCGGCGTCCACTCCGAGCTGCTCCCGCTGAAGCCGGGCACCAGTTCGGCGGAGGTCGTCCGCGGTGGCCGGGCCGTGACGGAGGTCGATCTGCCCTACCCGGTCGAGCACAAGGTGGAGGTCCAGGACCTCCAGTACTACGCGGCGACCAGCGGCCGGGGATCGTAGCCCGGCCGTCCGGTGGGGGCGCCGCGGCCGTCCGGCCGGGGCGCCCCGGGCCACTTTGCCGGTATTGGCCTTTCGCGGGCGGGCGGATCCCCTGCATGATCCGGATGCCGCGCACGCCGTGCGCGCCGCACCCGACCGGAGGTACCCGTGACCGAGCCGTCCGCCCCGCCCGCCTTCCCCGACGGCCCGGCCCTCTTCCGACTGGACCCGGCCGTCGCCCACCTCAACCACGGCTCGTACGGCGCGGTCCCGATCCCCGTGCTGGACGCCCAGGAGGCCCTGCGCGCCGAGGCCCACGCCGACCCCGACACGTTCTTCGCCTCCGTCCCCGACCGGTTGGACGCGGCCCGGGCCCGGATCGCGGCGCACCTCGGGGCGGACCCCGCGGGCATCGCCTTCATCTCCAACGCCACCGAGGGCGCGAACCTCGCCCTCGACGCGATCCCGCTCGCCGACGGCGACGAGGTCCTGGTCACGGACCACGGCTACGGCACCGTCGTCGCGGCCGCCGCGCGACGGGCCCGCGTCACCACCGTGGCCCTGGATCCGTTCCTGCCCGACGAGGACGCCGTGCGCGAGGCGGTACTCGCCGCTCTGACGCCCCGCACCAAGGTGGCTCTGCTCGACCACGTCAGCTCGCCCACCGCCCGGCTGATCGCCGGCCCCCGGCTCCTCGCCGACCTCGCCGCCCGCGGCGTCACCACCGTCGTCGACGGCGCCCACACGCCCGGCATGCTGGCCCGGCCGATCGCCTCCGGCGCCGACTTCTGGTTCGGGAACCTCCACAAGTGGGGGTACGCCCCCTCGGGCAGCGCCGTCCTCGCCGTCGCGCCCGCCCACCGCTCCCGGGTCCGGTCCCTCACCCCGTCCTGGGAGGACCACCGGGGCTTCCCGCTGTCCGTCGAGTACCGAGCCACCGTCGACTACACGGGTTGGCTCGCCGCCCCCGAGGGCCTCGACCTCCTGGAGCGGCTCGGCGCGGCCGGCGTACGAGCCCACAACCACGCCCTGGCCGCCTACGGGGCCGGGCTCCTCGCCGAGGTTCCCGGGCTCACCCCGCTGCCGTGGACCGAGGGCCTCCCGCTGCGTTCGCTTCTGCTGCCGCCCGGCACCGCCGAGACCCAGGACGACGCCCGCGCGATGCGGGAGGAACTCGCCGCCAAGCTCCGTACGCGCGTCCTGATCTGGGCCCGGCCGGGCGGCGGCGGCATGCGCGTCTGCGGCCAGATCTACAACCGCGCCGAGGAGTACGAACGCCTCGCGGCGGCGCTGCCCGCCTACCTCAGGGGCGCCTGAGCAGGTAGGTGTCCATGATCCAACCCTTGCGGGCGCGGGCCTCGGTCCGCAGTTCCTCGATCCGCCCGGCCACCTCGGCCAGCTTCCCCGAGACCAGGATCTCGTCCGGGGTTCCGACGTAGGCACCCCAATAGATGAACAGGTCCTGGTCGAGGTGGGCCGTGAAGGCGTGCCGGGCGTCCAGCATCACCACCACGTCGTCGACGTCCTGCGGCCAGCCCTCCGCCAGCCGGCGGCCCGTGGTGATCTGCACCGGCCGCCCGACCCGGTTCAGGTTCGTCCGGTGCCGGGCCAGCAGCGCCGACACGCTGCTGATGCCGGGCACCACCTCGTGGTCGAACGTCACCCGCCCGTGCTCCAGCACCTCGTCGAGGATCGCGAGGGTGGAGTCGTAGAGCGAGGGGTCGCCCCACACGAGGAACGCCCCCGTCTCACCCTCCGCGAGGTCCTCGGCGACGAACCGCTCGAAGATCTCGGCCCGCGCGCTGCGCCAGCCGTCCACGGTCGGGGTGTAGTCGGAGGGGGTCCGGTCGCGGTCCGGATCGCGACCCTCGACGAGCCGGTGCCCCGGACGGGCGTGCGCGTCGAGCATGGCCCGCCGCAGCCCCGTCAGGTCCGACTTCTCCTCCCCCTTCTCCAGGATGAGGAACGCGTCCGCCGCGCCGATCGCCCTGACCGCCTGGAGGGTCAGGTGGTCCGGGTCGCCCGCGCCGATGCCGATCACTGAGAACTTCTTCACGCGGCTATTCTGCCCGTCATGCGTGTCGCCCTGTTCGTCACCTGCGTCAACGACGCGTTGTACCCCCGGACCGGCATCGCCGTCGTCCGTCTCCTGGAGCGCCTCGGCGTCGAGGTGGACTTCCCCGCGGCCCAGAGCTGCTGCGGCCAACCGCAGTACAACACCGGCCATCGACGGGAGAGCGAACCGCTCCTGCGCCGTACGGCCGAGGCCTTCGCAGGCCACCGGTACGTGGTCACCCCCTCCGGTTCCTGCGCCGCGATGATCCGCGAGCACTACCCGCGCATCGGCCGCGAGGCGGCCCGGGAGGGCCGGGGAAGCGCCCTGGCGGAACTCGCCGCCGGTCTCGTACCGCACGTGTACGAGCTCACCGAGTTCCTCGTGGACGTCCTCGGCGTCACCGACGTCGGCGCCCACTTCCCGCACACCGTCACCTACCACCCCTCCTGCCACGGCCTGCGGACCCTCGGCCTGGGCGAGCGCCCCCGCCGGCTGCTGGCCGCCGTCAAGGGCCTGGAACTCGTCGAACTGCCCGGCGCCGAGGAATGCTGCGGCTTCGGCGGCACCTTCGCCGTCAAGAACGCGGACGTCTCCGCCGCCATGGGCGCCGACAAGATCCGCAACGCCCGCTCCACCGGCGCCGAGGTGCTCTGCGGCGCCGACAATTCCTGCCTCGCCCACCTCGAAGGCACCCTCCGCCGCGCCGGAGCCCCCCTGCGCGCCCTGCACCTGGCCGAGATCCTGGCCTCGACCGAGGAGGAACCGCTGCGATGACCCGCCCCCCGGCCACCCACCTCGGCATGCCCGCCTTCCCCGCCTTCCCCGCCTTCCCCGCGGCCGCCCGCGAAGCCGTACGGGACGAGGTGCTGCGCGGCAACCTCCGGCACGCCACCCACACCATCCGCGACAAACGCGCCCGCGCCGTCGCCGAACTGTCCGACTGGGACCGGCTGCGTGCCGCGGGGAAGGCCGTCAAGGACCACACCCTGCGCCGGCTCGACCAGTACCTGCTGCAACTGGAGGCCGCCGTCACCGCCGCGGGCGGCACCGTCCACTGGGCCGTCGACGCCGACGAGGCGAACCGGATCGTGACCGACCTCGTCCTGGCCACCGGCGAACGGGAGGTCGTCAAGGTCAAGTCGATGGCCACCCAGGAGATCGGCCTCAACGAGGCCCTGGAGGCCGCCGGGATCGCCGCCTACGAGACGGACCTCGCCGAACTCATCGTCCAGCTCGGCCACGACCGGCCCTCCCACATCCTGGTCCCCGCCATCCACCGGAACCGGGGCGAGATCCGTGACGTCTTCCGCACCGAGATGGGCCGTTGGGGCCGTCCGGCACCGCCGGACCTCGGTGACGACCCGCGCGAACTCGCCGAGGCCGCCCGCCTGCACCTGCGCGAGAAGTTCCTGCGCGCCAAGGTGGCCGTCTCCGGGGCCAACTTCATGGTCGCCGAGACGGGGACGATGGTCGTCCTCGAATCCGAGGGGAACGGCCGCATGTGCCTCACCCTCCCCGAGACCCTGATCTCGGTCGTCGGCATCGAGAAGGTGGTCCCCACCTTCCGCGACCTGGAGATCTTCCTCCAGACCCTGCCGCGCTCCTCGACCGCCGAACGCATGAACCCGTACACGACCATGTGGACCGGAACGGGGCCGTCCAACGGCGCCGACGGCGACGGCCCCTCCGCCTTCCACCTCGTCCTCCTCGACAACGGACGCACCGACACCCTCGCCGACGAAACCGGCCGCCAGGCCCTGCGCTGCATCCGCTGCTCCGCCTGCCTCAACGTCTGTCCGGTCTACGAACGCGCCGGCGGCCACGCCTACGGATCCGTCTACCCCGGCCCGATCGGCGCCATCCTCAGCCCCCAGCTCCGCGGCACCGGCAGCGACATCGACGCGAGCCTGCCCTACGCCTCCACCCTGTGCGGCGCCTGCTACGAGGTCTGCCCGGTCGCCATCGACATCCCCGAGGTCCTCGTCCACCTCCGTGAACGCGTCGCCCAGGGCGGCCCCGTCACCCGCGACGGCGTCCGCGTACGGATCCGCCCCGTCCGCGGCCACACCGCCGAACGCGCCGCCCTGCGCGCGGCCCGCCTCCTGCTCGACCGCCCGGGCGCCCTGCGCGCGGCGGAGCGGCTGCTGTCCCGGGCCCGCCGGCTGCGCCCGCGCCGACTCCCCGGACCGGGCCGCGCCTGGACCGACACCCGTGACCTGCCCGACATCCCCGCGGAGTCCTTCCGCGACTGGTGGACCCGAGAACGGGAGACCCCGCGACCGTGAGCAGCAAGGACCGCATCCTCGCCCGCATCCGTCGGGCCGCCTCCGGCCCCGACCCGGACGTCCCCCGGGACTACCTCCGCGTCCACGGCGCCCGCACCCCCGCCGAGACCGCCGACCTGCTCGCCGCGAACCTCACCGAGTACCGGGCGACGGTCCACCGCACCGACGAGGACGGCCTGCCGCCGCTCCTGGCGCGCCTGCTGTCCCGGCACGACAGCGTCCTCGTACCGCCCGCCCTGCCCCCGCACTGGCTGTCCGTCGCAGGTCCCACCCGCATTCACGACCGGGCGGCGTCCACCGCGCACGAACTGGACCGGGTCGCGGGCGTGGTCACCGGCTGCGCCCTCGCCATAGCCGAGACGGGCACGATCGTCCTCGACGGGGGCCCCGACCAGGGCCGGCGCCGCATCAGCCTGATCCCCGACCACCACGTCTGCGTCGTCCGTGTCCCGGACCAGGTCGTCGACTCCGTCCCGCAGGCCCTCGAACGGCTCGACCCCACCCGTCCGCTGACCTGGATCTCCGGGCCCTCCGCCACCAGCGACATCGAACTCGACCGGGTGGAGGGCGTGCACGGCCCCCGCACCCTGGACGTCGTCCTCCTCGGCGCACAATAGGGCCCATGCCCTCGCACATCGCCCTCACCGCCCTCGTGGTCCACGACTACGACGAGGCCATCGACTTCTACACCCGCGCCCTCGGCTTCGACCTGGCCGAGGACACCGCACGTCCCGACGGCTCCCGCTGGGTCGTCGTCCGCCCGCCGGGCGCCGAGGAGAGCGCCCTCCTGCTGGCCCGCGCCAAGGACGACGCCCAGCGCTCCCGCGTCGGGGACCAGACCGGCGGCCGCGTCGGCTTCTTCCTGTACACCGACGACTTCGCGCGCGACCACGCCCGGATGACAGGCGAGGGCGTCCGCTTCCTGGAGGAACCGCGACACGAGGCGTACGGTTCCGTCGCGGTCTTCGAGGACCTCTACGGCAACCGCTGGGACCTACTGCAGCCCGCCACCGCGTAGCCGCGGGGCCTCCCGCGCGGCGTCCACGACGGCCCCGCCGTCGACCCGGTGGGCCAACTCCCCGGCCCACCGGACCAGCCCCGGCAGGTCCAGTCCGTGCGTCGGCGTCACCCCGTCGAGCGAGGCCGCGCCCCGTCGCAGCAGTCGGGCCCCGCCGAGCGCGTTCCCCCGGGCCGCGTGCGTCAGCCCCACCGCCAGCTGCGCCAGCCCCCGCCACAAGGGCGCCGCGTCGGGGGGACCCGACTTCCAGGCGTCCTCGAACACCTCGTGCGCGTGGAACGGCATCCCGGCGTCCAACAGCCGCTGGGCCTCCGCGACCGTCCCCGCGGGGGAGCGCACCACCCCCTCCGGCTGGCGTTGGACGCCGGCAGCCCCGTAGGGCAGCGGCCGCCCCAGTCCGTCCCTCGGCCGCGCGCTGCGCGCCCGTCCCTCACCGTCCCGGTCCCTTGCGTTCACCCGGCCATCCTCCACCTCGCCGATTACCCGTGCACGCACACCCCTCAGCGTGGGGTAATGTTCTGCATGTGCCCGCCGCACGGGGGAAAACCCCAGGTGGAAGGCACAACGGGACGTGGCGCAGCTTGGTAGCGCACTTGACTGGGGGTCAAGGGGTCGCAGGTTCAAATCCTGTCGTCCCGACAGTGCATGAAGCACGTCGGAGGTCGTTCTCCCGCTTACGGGAGGGCGGCCTTTCGTGCGTTACGGCGACGTTGCAGGCGGCCCGTCCGGGCAACGCCGACCGGCCGGTGACCCGTCGGGTTCGCGCCAACCACCTCAGCCGCAGGCCGTTCCTCGCACCCACGAGCGAGGCGACACGGTCGCTCCGTTAACATGTTCGAGCCAACGGTAGGTGGCAGGCATGTTGACATGAGACAAAGCGGCTGGAAATTGATATCTAAGGTGTCGCGACTTCTCTCGCGAACAGAAAGCGGCACCGACCCCGCTGCATGGCGTCGGCCGCAGGTCCTGCTGTGGGCCACCGTGGGCGTGGTGGGCCTCGGGTTCCTCGTGGCCCTGGAGATCGCCGCCCGCGGGTACGGCAAGCCCGGACCGATCACCGTCCAGTGGCGCGAGCTGATCGTCGCACCCCAGTCGGGAACGGTGCTGTACGCCAGCATGACGCTGATGCTGGTGGTGCTGACCTGGCGGCAGCGGTTCATCGCCGTCGGGGCCGCGATCGGCATCGACCTCGTGTTCTGGCTCGTGCGGTGGATCGTCGGCGCCCAGATGATGTTCGGCAGCGGTGCGCTGTGGGTGACCCTCGGCTGCGCCGTCATCGCCGTCACGCGCCGCACCGGCCGTGAACGCCGGCTGCTGCTCATGGGCGTCGGACTGGCCCTGCTGCTCGTGACCGGCCGCAAGACCGGCTACACCTGGCTGCTGATCACCTCGAAGACCCGTCCGATGGTGCTCGACCAGTACGTGGCGACCGCCGACCAGGCGCTGGGCAACCCCTCGTGGGTCGTGGGCCGGATCGTCGAGGCCACCGGCACGGTCGGCGCTCACGTCCTCGAATGGGTCTACATCCAGCTCGCGGTGGGCGCGGTCATCGTCGCGCTGTACCAGCTGCGCAACGTGGCGACCGAGCGCCGCTTCCCCAGCCACCACTTGGTGCGCACGTTCCTGGTCATCGGCCTGCTCGGACCCGGCATCTACATGATCTTCCCGGTCGTCGGGCCGATCTTCGCGTACGGCGCCGACGGCGAGCAGTGGGCCCTCGCCAACCTGTGGCCCCACACGGCGCCGCCCATCGGCGTGCCCGTCCCGATGCCGTTCGACGAGTTCACCCCGCGCAACTGCATGCCCAGTCTGCACACGGCGTGGGCCACCGCGATCTTCATCCACTCCCGCAAGGGCCCGCGGGCCCTGCGCTACCTGGGCACCTTCTGGCTCGTCGCCACCCTCGGCGCGACGCTCGGGTTCGGCTACCACTACGGCGCCGACATCATCTCCGGGATCGTGTTCACGCTCACGATCGAGGCGGGCCTGCGGGCGCAGGCCCGTGGCTGGGACCGGTCGGCCACCCGGGTCGTCGTCCACGGCACGGTCGTGTTCGTCGCGATGCTGGCGTCGTACCGCTACCTGCCGGTCCGGATGGCCGAGCTCCCGTGGCTGTTCGGCCCGCTGCTCGTCCTCGCGACCGCGTCGGTGATCCTCGTCTACGTGCGGACCACCCGGCGTTGGGACCGTGAGGCGGCCTCGGCCGTCGCCACCGTACGCGTGCCGGAACAGCGCCGCGAGCAGCAGCCCGAGCTCGTCGTCTGACTCAGGGCGCGACGGACTCCCCGTCGGCCGCCGGTACGGGTACCGGCGGCTCGGCGCGGATGCCCGCGATGACCACCGTGATCAGGCAGAAGGCGATGACCGTCTCCGCCCACAGGAACGCGATGTAGTCCAGCAGGCACCCGATGGGCGGGGCGCCCGGGGCCGTGTTGCGGAACGCCGCCAGGGCGAACAGGGTGGCGGCCATCCAACCCAGCGCGGGCCAGGTCAGGCCCTTGCGGCGGGTCACCAGGTACCAGCCGCCGATCAGCACCGACACGGCCAGCGCCCACATGGCGAGCATCATGAACACCGCGAACACGAGCACGCTGTTGGACCGTGCCAACCCGACGTCCAGGACGGCCACGTCCTGCGACGTCGAGGCGTCGACCGCCGCCGAGAACAGCACGTCGTTGTTGGAGAGCGTGACGCGGACCGGCACCCTCTCCCCGCCCACCGTCGCCCCGAACTCGACGGCCGCCTCGTATGCGTCGAACGGATAGTCCGTGATCGAGCCGCCCGTCAGGGCGACCGGCACGTCCGTCGTCGCGATCCGCTGGTGCGCCTTGAACGCCAGGTCGCCCCGGGTGGCCGCCGACGTCTGGACGACGAGGTCCTCCGCGGGGGAGATGCCGCCCGCCTCGGCCAGGGCACCCCGGGGCGTGACCAGCACCCGCAGGACCATTTCCCGGCCGGCGGCGTCGACGCGCTGGATGGTGGCGCCGATGTCGACGCGGTCCGGGTCGTCGCGCCCGGCCGTGTACACCGTGTCCAGCGCCTGCCGCTCCCCGAACTGGAGCCACGCGCCCACGGCCACCGCCGCCAGGATGGCGGCCACGAGCAGGGCGGGCAACGGCCTGAGGCGGCGCGCCGGCGGTGACGGGCGCGGGGGCGCGGGCGGCTGCGGGGACTCGGTCACGGTGGCTCCGGGGTACGGGGACGGGGGATCCGGCCGACGGCCACGGGCCGTACGGGAACGGGCCGGTCAGGCGGCGGGCTTGCCCGGCTGGTCGTGGGTCGAGCAGTGGATCCCGCCGCCGCCCGAGGCGATGGTGTCGATCTTCACCGGAACCACCTCCCGCTTGGGGAAGTGCTCCCGCAGGATGCCCCGGGCCCGGTCGTCCGCCTTGCGGTCCCCGAACTGCGGCATGAAGACCGAATCGTTGGCGACGTAGAAGTTGGCGTAGGTGGAGACGAAGTCGTCGCCCTCGCCCGTGATCCGGTTCAGGTCGGGCTGCGGCAGGTCGACGACCTCGAAGCGGCGACCCCGGGCGTCCGTCGCCTTCGACAGGACGGACTTCGCCTGGTCGGCGGAGCGGGACCAGGAGTCCGCCGGAGTGCTCGGGTGGGCGCGGTCCAGCAGCACCACCCCGGGCGCGGTGAAACGCACGAGGCTGTCGACGTGCGCGTCGGTGATGTCCTCGCCGCGCACTCCCGCCAGCCAGATGACCTTCTCCACACCGAGGGTCTGCTTGAGCTCGGCCTCGATGACGTCCCGGGACTTGCCCCGGTTGCGGTTGTCGTTGACGATCGAGCTCTCGGTGATCAGCAGGGTGCCCTCGCCGTCGGGTTCGAAGGAGCCGCCCTCGGCGACGAGCGGGGCCTGCACCCGGGGGACGCCGTACTTCTGGAGCAGCAGACGCCCGACCTGGCCGTCGTTCTTGTGCTCCTGCTTGTTGCCCCAACCGTTGAAGTTGAAGTCGACGCCGACGACCTTGCTGCCCTCCTCGACGAACACGGGGACGGTGTCGCGGGCCCACAGGTCGTCGACGGCCAGCGGGATGACCTCGACCTGCGAGCCGCACGCCCGCTGTGCCGCGCCGACCTGGTCCGGACGGGCCATCATGACCACGGCCTCGAACTCGCCGACGGCCCGCGCGATCCGAGCGATGTCCTCCCGTACGTAGGGCAGGTCCCGATCCCAGACCGACGTCAGGGCGGGCCAGGACATGAAGGTGCGGGTGTGGCTCTCCCACTCGGCGCCGAGCCGCCGCTTCGCGGCGTGGCCGGGGGAACCGGAGGGCCGGGCGGAGCCGGTGGCGCCCGGCTGCGCCCCGGACGCGGCGGGACCGCAGGCCGCCGCGCCGAAGACGGCGGCGCCGAGACCGGCGAGGGTCTGCAGGACGCTCCGGCGGTTGGGGGGAGTGAACGACACGGGGGACTCCGATCGTGTGCTGGCGGAGCGAAGGCGTCCGGCCAGGACGGGCACGGGAGGCGCGGCACGGGGCCGGCGCGCCGGGCCCTACGACTAGGGTGCACGCTTTGCACCGAGAACGGCCTCTACGCACGGAATGTGGTGCGGCCATGTTCGTCCACTCTGACACTGACTGGAAATTCAGTCAATTTGCCGGATCCGGGAACCGAGGAGGCCGATTTCGACTCCGATCGCGCCGCGCATGAGGTCACGGGCGTGCCCGACGGGCAGCAATCCGCTCAACCATCGGCCGCTGAGGCCCTCCAGGAGAGCGGTCAGACGTTCCGCCGCGGCGGTGACGGCGGCGGCGGGAGCCGTCGGATGCAGGGCGCCGAGCAGTCCGGCGACCTCCTCGACCCAGGCGGCGCCCGCCGCGGTGAGTTCCTCGCGCAGTTCGGGGTCGAAGATCGTGTGGGCCCTCAGTTCCCCCCAGGCGGTGCTGTTCTCGCGCACCTCGGGCAGGTCCTGGAATTCGAGCAGCAGGGTGCGCTCCAGGAGCTGTCGCGGGTCCTCGGCGGCCGGTTCCGCCGCGGCCGCGGGCGTGGCGGAACCGGTTCCGGTGTAGCGGTCGGCCCGGTCCCCGATGAAGGCCAGGGCGTGCCGCAGGATGCCGGTCCGGTCCTTGAAGTGGTAATAGATCAAGGCGGTCGACACGCCGGCCTCGGCCGCGAGCTCGCCCACCCGGAGCCCGCGGACCCCCCGTCGGGCGATGACCCGGGCGGCGCCCTCCAGGATGGCCCGTCTGCGATCCGACATGGGGTGATCCTCCTCCTGGCGGTGTGCGTCTCGCATTGTCACACATTGACTGAAACTTTAGTTAGCGGCACGATGCGCCCCAGGTCATTGCCGCATCGTTGAAAGAGCCACCGCATGTTCGCTCAGCCCCCCGGCGTACAGCCGGCCCACACGGCCCTGTCCGCCGACGATCCCCACGAAATAGGCGGCTACCGCCTCCACGCCCGGCTCGGAGCGGGCGGGATGGGGGTGGTGTACCTGGCGTACACGCCCGGTGGCCGGCCCATCGCGCTGAAGGCCGTCCGACGGGAGTTCGCGGCGGACCCGGAGTTCCGCGAGCGCTTCGCCCAGGAGGTGGCGGGCGCCCGCCGGATCCACGGCCTCTTCACGGCGCAGGTGGTCGACTCCGGCGAGGACGACCGGACCCCGTGGCTCGCCACGGCCTACGTGCCGGGCCCCAGCCTGCATCAGGTCGTACAGCGCCACGGCCCGCTGCCGGTCCGCTCGGTCCTGCTGCTCGTCGCGGGGATCGCCGAGGCGCTCCAGGCGATCCACCGGGCGGGCGTCGTGCACCGGGACCTCAAGCCGGCCAACGTGCTGATCGCCGGGGACGGGCCGCGCGTGATCGACTTCGGCATCGCGCGGGCCGCCGACGCCGCCGCCCTGACCGGCACGGGCGTGCGGATCGGCACCGCCGCCTTCATGGCCCCGGAACAGGCGCTGGGCCGGGCGGTGACCTCCGCGACCGACGTCTTCGGGCTCGGGGCGCTCGTCGGGTTCGTGTCGTGCGGGGTCCCGCCCTTCGGGAACGGGCCGGAATCCGGAGCCCTGTACCGGGTCGTCCACGAGCAGCCGGACCTCGCCCCGGTCCCGCCCGAGCTCCACGACCTGGTGTCCTGGTGCCTCGCCAAGCGCCCCGAGGACCGCCCGACGACGGGCGAGCTGATCGCGGCCGTCCACGCCCACCCCCTCGTGGGCCCCCGGCCGGAATTCACGGACGGGTGGCTGCCCCGATCGGTCCTGGCGGAGGTCGGCGGCCCCGCCGACGCCGGGCCGCCGTCCCCGCCGGGCCCGCCCTCCCCGGACTTCCGGCCGACCGTGACGGCGACGGCGTACTCCGCCCCCGCGACCGCCGGCAACGCCCCCGGCGGTCCGTACCCGGCGGCCCCCGCGGAGCCGGAGCCGGCCCGCGCCGTCGGCCCCGCCCCGGACCGCCGCACCCGGCGGCGCGGGCGGAGGTCGGCCGTGCCCGCGCTGGCCGTCGCCGCCCTGCTGGCCTGTGGGGGAGCCGCGTATTGGTTCGGCGACCCCGAGCAGGATCGGGAGGACCCGATCGCGGGGCCCGGTCCCGCCGCGACGGGCTCCGCCACGAACCCCGGCGCGCCCGCCACGAGCCCCGCCCCCGCGACCACCGGCCCCGGCGGCAGCGCCCCGCCCCGGCCGACGGGAGCCGCGTACGTCCCCGGCTATGCGCGGGCCCGGCTCACCGCACCGGATTCCGGTTACGAGTTCGACCTGCGGGGCGGGAAGGTGGTTCCCGCCGAGACGGCTCCCTGGTACCTGGCGCGCGGCGCCGACGGCCTCCTGCTGTCCGAGGAGTCGGACGCCTTCGTCCCGGACGGAAACGGATCGCCCACCCCGGAGGACTGTGCGCGGGGCATCGAGACCCGGCCGGTGACGGCCCTGCCGTTCAAGGCGCTCGCGAACGAGCGTCCGTTCTGCGTGCGAAGCCCTGACCAGCGCGAAATCGTGATCGTGCGGCTCGTGGAGGCGGTGGCCGGCGGGCCCGTCACGATCGTGGTCGACCACTTCGGGCGTAGCTGATCCATCGAAGTGGAACCGGCCCGACGGGTAACGGCAATATGACGAAGAGGTTGACTGAATTTTCAGTTAGGGGAAGGATGCCGTGCATCCCGCCCCTCCTCATCAGGGAGTCACCATGGATACCAACCCCCGCACCTCCCGCCGCCAAGTGCTCCGGATCGGCGCGGCGGCCGTGCCGCTGGCGGCCCTCGGCGCCGCCCTCCCGCCCCTGACGCAGGCCGCCTCGGCCGCGCAGTACGGCGCGGGGACGCTCCGGATGCCCGCCGAGACGGACCGGCACGTCCGTACGTACATGGCCTGGCCGGCCCTCGCCTCGGTGTGGGACGACAAGCTCGGAGCGGTCCGCCGGGACATCGCCGAAGTGGCGCACGCGATATCCCGCTACGAGCCGGTCGTGGTGCTGGCCCGCCCCGGCCAGGTCGCCGAGGCCCGTCACCAGTGCGGACTGGGCGCCTATTACGGCATCCAGGTCATCGACATCCCCAACGACGACCTCTGGATCCGCGACTTCGGCCCCACCTTCGTCGTCGCCCCCGGCGCGGTCGCCGGCGTGGACACCAACTTCAACGGCTGGGGCAAGACCGGCACCACCTACGCCCAGCCCTTCGCCAACGACGCGGCGGCCGCCCGCACGCTGCTCGCCGAGTACGAGGTGAACCGGATCCGGGCCGGCTTCGTCGGCGAGGGCGGCTCGCTGGAGACCGACGGCGAGGGCACCCTGATGGTCACGGTCAGCTCGATGGTCAACGCCAACCGCAACCCGGGCTTGAGCCAGGGCCAGGTCGAACAGGCCATGAAGTCGGCGCTCGGCATCGACAAGGTCATCTGGGTGCCGGGCCTCGCCGGCCAGGACATCACCGACTGCCACATCGACTGCCTGGCCCGGTTCGTCTCCCCGGGCCGCGTCATCCTCGACAAGCCCGGCCCCGGCGCGGACAAGAAGTGGGTGGCCGTGTACGAGGAGACCAAGCGGGTCCTGCGGAGCGCCACCGACGCCCACGGCCGCCCACTGGCCATCACCGAACTGCCCGGTCCGGACCGGCGGGAGATCCGCGGTCGAGGGGAGGAGTTCCTCTCCAGCTACACCAACTACTACACGGCGAACGGCGCGGTGATCGCACCCCAGTTCGGGGACGCCCACGCGGACGGAGTCGCCCACGCCATCCTCCAGGCCGCCTACCCGGGCCACCGCGTCGAGCAGCTCGCCATCGACGGCATCGCCTCGGGCGGCGGCGGCATCCACTGCGCCACCCAGTCGCACCCGGCCGTTCCCCCCGCCGCCTGATGGCCGGGCCGCCCCGGCCGGCGAGGCCGCCCCGGTCCGGCCCACCGGTCGGGGCGGCCCCCGCGCCCGGTGGGCCGATCACGCCCGTCGTGCCCCGCGCGCCCACCGGGTCTTCCGGGACCGCCGCGTCCCGCGGACCCGCCTCCGGTACTCCTGGTGACGGGCCGCGTACCGGCGTACGGGATCACCCGGGTAGGGTGCGGACCATGGCGTCTCGTAGTACTCAGATCCTCGAAGCCGCCGCCCGGGTGATCGCCCGGCGCGGCGTGCGCGGGCTGCGCGTGGAGGAACTCGCGGCCGAGGCCGGCGTGTCCACCGCCCTGATCTACTACCACTTCAAGGACCGTACGGGTGTCCTGCGGCACACCCTGGAGTTCATCAACGACCGCGCCGAGCGCTACACCACCGACCGGGACCCGGACGACCCGCCGCTCACCGCGCGCGAGGAGCTGGAGGAGACCCTCCTGCTGGAACTCCAGGACACCGTGGAGGTCCGGGAGAACAGTTCGGCCTGGGGAGAACTGCGCGCGAGCGCCGTCTTCGACGAGGTCCTGCGCGAGGACCTCGCGAGGGCGACCCTGGTGTGGGTCCAGGAGGTGGCCGCGCTGCTCGGCCAGGTCCGGCCGATGGCGCCCGCCTCCGCGCTGGCCGCCGCCGCGGAGCGGCTCACGGCCCTCCTGGAGGGCCTGAGCATGCGCTGGCTGAGCGGCGGCATCCGGATCGGCCATGCCCGCGACCTGATGCGGGGCGCCGTCGAGGCCGAGCTCGCGGGGCTCGGGCGGGGCTGACGCCCACCGCACCCGGGGCCCGCCGCGGCCCCGGGCCGGCGCCGGACCCCGCCGCTTCCCCGCGCATCCGCCCCGGCGCGCAGGCACCTCCATGAACTCGCCCGTTCCCCTCGGCGACCATCTCCGTTCAGCCTCTTGACTGAATTTTCAGTCAATGCCAGAGTGAAGCTCTCGGCAGGGCGGGGCCGGCCTCCCGCATCGTCGGACCGCCGGCCGGATGCGTGTCACCCCACGCCCCGCCCGGCCCCGGCACCCGGTCGACGCGCATCTCGAAGCGTCGCCGCCGCGCCACCGGCCCCGGCCGCCGCCTCGCGCACCACGCATCCGGACGGCGAGGCCCCGGCGCCCCCCGCCCGCCCTTCCGGAGGAAGGAATGACCATGACGCTCTCGACCGGCCCCTCCGCCGGAGCCGTGCTCGCGGACATGGTGGTCGCGCCCGGGTGGGTCGTCACCGGCCGGGGCTCCCGCGACATCGGGTCCGCCGGCAAGCTCCGCACTTTCCGACGGGGAGTCGTCGACGTCGGCACCCGGGCCGGGGTCGCGACGTTCGCCGGGGTTTTCCCGCGGTCCGAACCGGCCGAGCGGGTCTCCCCGGACCGCCCGCACCACCCGTACTTCCTCTGAGGCTCCACCTCCCGCCCGGCCCCGCATAACGACTTCGCTCTTGACTGAATTTTCAGTCGAATGGAAGACTCCACCCCACGCAAGAAATGAGACACCTGATGACCGAATTCCGTATGCCCGCCGAGTGGTCCGCCCACGAGGGATGTCTGATGGCCTGGCCCACCCGCCTGGAGCTGTGGGGCAGCGTGCTCGCCGACGTGAAGGAGGAGTACGCCCAGGTCGCGAGGGCCATCGCCGCCTTCGAACCCGTGACCATGGTCGCCCCGCCCGGCTTCGGCGACGACGCCCGCGCGCTCTGCGGCGAGGCCGTCACCGTCATCGAGCTGCCGCTCGACGACTCCTGGTTCCGGGACTCCGCCCCCCTCTTCGTGCTGGACGGGGACGGCAACCGGGCCGGCGTCGACTTCCGCTTCAACGCCTGGGGCGGCAAGCACCACCCGTACGACTCCGACGACCGGGTCAGCGCCCTGCTGCTGGAGCACCTCGGGGTCGACCGCATCGCCTCCGACATGATCCTCGAAGGCGGGGCGATCACCGTCGACGGCGAGGGCACCCTGATCACCACCGAGCAGTGTCTCCTGCACCCCAACCGCAACCCGGGCATGACCCGCGACGAGATCGAGGGCGAGCTCAAGGCCCGCCTCGGCGTCACGAAGGTGGTGTGGCTCCCGTACGGCGGCCTGCTCGACACCGAGACCGACGGGCACGTCGATGGCGTCTGTGCCTTCGCCGCCCCGGGCACGGTCGTCATCTCCCTGCCCGACGACCCGGCCCACCCCGACCACGCCCGGATGCGCGCCAACCGGGCCGTCCTGGAGGCCACCACGGACGCCCGGGGCCGGCGCCTGGAAATCATCGAGGTCCCGCAGACGGCCTTCGCCGACCTGGCCGACGGCGAGATCGAGGTGTCCTACCTCAACTACTACGTCGCCAACGGCGGCGTCGTCGTCCCGGTGGCCGGTGTGCCCCAGGACGAGGACGCCCTCGCCGTGATCGCGACGGCCTACCCCGGCCGCAAGGTCGTCGGGGTCCGGGCGCTGGCCATCGCCTTCGGCGGCGGCGGGGTCCACTGCATCACCCAGCAGGTGCCCGCCGCCGACCGGCAGGAACCCGCCCCGCACCCCACCGTCTGAACCGGGAAACCGGCCGCTCCCGGCGGTCCGCCCCGGCGGACCGCCCGCTCCTCCACCGCAACCCTCACGGAACAGAGAGCGCGACGATGACCACCTCCCCACCCCTCACCCGCAGACGCCTCCGCCCCGGCCGACCCGCCTCCCGGGCCGGGATCGCGACGGCCGTCCTGACCTCCTTCGCCCTCCTCGCGGCCTGCTCCGGTCCGCCGAAGGACGGGGCCGGTGGCGCCGTCACCGACGTCAAGCTGTCGACCACCACGCCCGAGGCCCGGGGCGAGATCGACTCCTTCACCTGGGCCGTCTACGCCGAGCCGCCCACCCTCGACTACACGGTGGCCTTCGACTACCCGCAGAACACCGTGCTGTCCAACGTGTGCGAGAGCCTCATGCGCTGGACCCCGGGCCTCACCACAGAGCCCGGCCTCGCCCGACAGGCCACCAACCCGGACCCCACCACCTGGGTCTACGACCTGCGGCCCGGCGTGCGCTTCCACGACGGCAAGGAGATGACCGCCGACGACGTGGTCTTCAGCCTCGGCCGGCAGACGGACCCCGACAACGCGGCCGCCTGGGCGCAGGTGTTCCAGAACGTCGCCTCGATCACCAAGAGCGGCCCGCTCCAGGTCACCGTCAAACTCAAGAAGCCGGACTCGCAGTTCCCCCAGTACATGGCCACCGCCGCCGGGGTCGTGGCCTCCAAGGCGGCCGTCGAGGCGGCGGGCAAGGACTACGGCACCACCGGCGGGCTCGGTTGCAGCGGTCCCTTCAAGCTCGGCACCTGGAACAAGGGCCAGTCGATCGAGCTGGAACGGTTCGACGGCTACTGGGGCACCAAGGCCAAGTCGAAGAAGGCCGTCTTCCGCATCCTGACCGACCCCTCGGCACGGACGAACGCCCTGCTCAGCGGCGAGGCCGACGGCGGATACCTGATCCCCACCGAGAGCTACGCCCGGCTGCGGGCCGCCGACGCCGGCACGCTCTACTTCGGTGAGGGCCTCAGTACCGTCAACGTCAACATCACCAACATGCAGGGCCCCCTCGGCGACCTCCGGGTCCGCCAGGCCCTGTCCCTGGCGCTGGACCGCTCCGGGTTCGTCAAGGCGGGACTGGGCGGGTCCGGCACCGTCACCAACTCCCTCACCACCCGGGCCGCCTGGGCCGCGGCCCCCGAGCGGACCCTGAAGACGGCCTTCGACAGCCTGCCGCCCACCGGGCAGGACATCGAGAAGGCCAAGGCCCTGATCAAGGAGGCCGGCGCCACGGGCAAGTCCCTGACCGTGGCCACCAGTTCCATCGGTCAGGACGTCTCCCTCCTCGCCACCGCCGTCCAGGCCGCGGGGACGAGCATCGGCCTGGACATCCGACTGAAGACGATCGCCCCGAACGCCTTCACCGCGCTGTTCACCGACCCGCAGGCACGCGAGGGCATCGACATGTTCCCGCTCACCTACTACGACTCCATCACCGACCCGCTCGACCTGCTGACGAACTTCAAGACCGGCGCCTACATGAACTTCGCCGGCTACAGCGACCCCGAGTACGACCGGCTCGTCGACGAGGCCTCCGCCGTCTACCCGACGGAACAGCGCATGGACATCGAGGCGAAGCTCCAGCAGCACGCCTCCGGGAAGCTCCTGTGGATCCCCGTCGCGGAGTGGCCCACCGCCCTGTTCATGAACAAGCGGATCACCGGCGCCCCCACCACGATCTCGTACATGTACTACCCGTGGGCCGCCGACGTGGGGGCAGCTCAGTGAGTTTCGTCAGATTCGCCGTACGACGGGTGGCGGAGATGGCCGCCACCCTCCTGGCCGCGTCCTTCGTGGTCTTCGGCGCCATGTACCTGGCGCCCGGCAGCCCGGCGAGCTTCCTGCTCGCCGGCCGCTCGGCCTCCCCCGAGGCCCTCGCCTCGATCAACGCCCAGTACCACCTGAACGACCCCTTCCTCGTCCGTTACCTCCGGTGGCTGGGCGACGTGCTCCACGGCGACTTCGGCCGGTCCATCACCTACCGCACCGACGTCTCCGGGCTGCTGGCCGACCGCCTGCCCACCACTCTGATGCTCATCGCGATGTCGCTCGCCGTGGTCGTCGCCGTCGGACTCCTCCTAGGCCGGATCGCCGCCGTCCGCGGCGGGGCCACCGACTCCGCCATCCTCGTCGCCACCACGTTCGCCGTCGGCACGCCCTCGTTCGTCGCCGCCGTCCTGCTGCAGGGCCTCTTCGCCGTCAACCTGGGCTGGTTCCCCAGCAGCGGCGCGGGCGACGGGGGCCTCGTGGACTTGGTCCGGCACCTCATCCTCCCCTCCGTCGCCCTCGCGCTCTACCTGATCGGCATGCTCGCCCGAGTCACCCGCTCCGCCATGCTCGAAGCCCTCGACGGCGACCACGTCACCGTCGCCCGCAGCCGCGGCGTCCCCGAACGCCAGGTCATCCGGCGCCACGTCTTCCGCAACTCGCTCGGCACCGTCCTGACCACCGGCGGCCTCATCGTCTCCACCCTCCTGGTCTGCACGATCCTCGTCGAGACCGCCTTCAGCATCGGCGGCATCGGCCAGCTCCTCGAACTGTCCACCACCACCAAGGACTTCCCGACCGTCCAGGCGATCTCCCTGATCATCGTCGCCCTCTTCATGATCGTGAACCTGATCGTGGACCTGCTGCTGCCCCTGGTCGACCCCCGGGTGACCCTCGGAACGAGGAGCGCCGCATGACCACCGTCCTGACCCGCAGGCCCGGCCTCTCCCGGATCCGGGCCACCGGCTCCCCGCTCCACCTGGCATGTCTGGCGCTCGTCGCCCTCGTCGTGCTCGCCGCCCTGTTCGCGCCCTGGCTCGTGCCGCACGACCCCAACGCCGTCGACCTGGGCAACGCCCTCGCCGCACCGTCGGCCGCACACCCCCTCGGCGTGGACGCGGCCGGCCGGGACACCCTCTCCCGGCTGCTGCTCGGCGCCCGCACCTCCCTGCTCGGACCGCTCGGCGTCGTCGCCTTCTCCACCGTCGCCGGCATCGCCGTCGGGACGGCGGCGGCCTGGCGCGGCGGCTGGCTCGACTCCGTGCTGTCCCGCAGCACCGAGCTCGTCTTCGCCTTCCCGGGCATGCTGCTCGCCATCCTGATCATCTCGGTGTACGGCGAGGGGCTGATCGCGCCGGTCATCGCCCTCTCCGTGGCCTACCTGCCCTACGTCAGCCGCCTCACCCGCTCCCTGGTCCTCGCCGAACGGGCCCGCCCGTACGTCAGCGCCTACCAGGTCCAGGGGCACTCGGCGCTCCAGATCTGCCTGCGCCACATCCTGCCCAACATCGCACCCGTCGTCCTCGCCCAATCCACCATCAACTTCGGATACGCCCTGATGGACCTCGCGGGCCTGTCCTTCCTCGGACTCGGCGTGCCCGCCCTCACCCCCGACTGGGGCCGCATGGTCTTCGACGGCCAGACCGCCGTCCAGCACGGCTACCCGCTGTCCGCGATCCTGCCCTGCGTGTTCATCGTGCTGACCGTGGTCGCCTTCAACGTGGTCGGGGAACGCTGGGCCGACCGAATAGCCAGGAGGGCGCGATGAGACCGCCACGACCCACGAATCCGGCGCCCACCCTGGACATCCAGGGGCTACGGATCACCCTGCCCGGCACCGCCCGGCCCGTCCTCGACGGCATCGACCTCACCGTCGCCGCCGGCGAGACCGTCGCCCTCGTCGGGGAGTCCGGCTCCGGCAAGAGCATCACCAGCCGCAGCGCGCTGCGGCTGCTGCCGCCCGGCGCCGTCACCGAAGGCAGCGTCAACGTGGCCGGCGAGGACGTCCTGACCATGGACGCGGACCGACTGCGCGCCGTCCGCGCGGGCGCCGTGGCGATGGTCTTCCAGGACCCCCGCGCCTCCGTGAACCCGCTGCGCCGCATCGGGGACTTCCTCACCGAGGGCGTCACGCTCACCGGAACCATGGGCCCCACGGAGGCGACCGCACGGGCCATCGAACTCCTGCGGGCCGTGGGCCTGGACGGATCCGTGCTGCGCAAGTATCCGGGGCAGGTGTCCGGCGGCATGCTCCAGCGCGTCGTCATCGCGGCGGCCCTCATGGGGGACCCCGCGCTCCTGCTGGCCGACGAGCCCACCACGGCGCTCGACGTCACCTCCCAGGCCGAGGTCATCGCCCTGCTGGCCGGACTCCGCGCCCGCTTCGGCACCGGCCTGCTGTTCGTCACCCACGACCTCGACCTGGCGGCGGCCATCAGTGACCGCGTGTACGTCATGTACGCCGGGCGGATCGCCGAGAGCGGGCCCGCCGAGGCCCTGTTCGCGCACCCCCGGCACCCCTACACGGCCGCCCTGCTTGCCTCCACCCCGCGCATGGACGGCCCCCGGGGCCGGCTCGCCGCCATCGAGGGCCAGCCGCCGGACCTGCGCCAGGAACTGCACGGCTGCGCCTTCGCGGCCCGCTGCCCGCTGGCCACCGAGGTCTGCGACCAGCAGGTCCCGCTGCCGGTGGCCGCCCCGGACCGGCCCGGCCACCTTGCCGCCTGCCACCACAGCGACCGGCTCGAAGGGAGCGCCGTCGATGCCCGATAACGCACTGGAGGTCAGGGGGCTGCACCGCTCCTACGGAGCCGTCCGCGCCGTGGACGACGTGTCCTTCGTCCTCCCCAAGGGCGGCTCGCTGGGGATCGTGGGGGAGTCCGGCTCCGGCAAGACCACCACCGCGCGGATCATCGTCGGCCTGGAACGCGCCGACGCGGGCGAGGTCCTGGTCGGCGGCCGCGACCGTACCGCGCGCGCCGCGGGCCGCGGCCGAGCCCGCAGGTTGGCCCGCGCCCGCGAGGTCCAGATGGTCTTCCAGGACCCGTACCTCTCCCTCGACCCGCGCACCAGCGTCGAAGCGGCCCTGCGCGAAACCCTGCGCCTGCACTTCCCCGGCCGGGACCACACCACCCGGGTACGGGAACTCCTCGACCAGGTGGGCCTCGGCACCCGGGCCGCCGACGCCCTGCCGCGCCTGCTCTCCGGGGGCCAGCGCCAACGCGTCGCCATCGCCCGGGCCCTGGCCGTCGAACCGTCCGTCCTCGTCCTGGACGAGGCGGTCGCGGCGCTCGACGTCTCCGTGCAGGCGCAGATCCTCAACCTCCTCGCCGACATCAGGGAGGAGACCGGCGTCGCGTACCTCTTCATCACCCACGACCTCGGCGTCGTCCGGTGCGTCACCGACGAGATCGTCGTGATGCGCCACGGCCGGATCGTCGAGGCGGGCGCCACGGCCGGGGTGCTCGCGGCGCCGCAGCACGCCTACACGCGGCTGCTGCTGGAGTCCGTGCCGCGCCCGGGTTGGGACCCGGAGGCCATCTCCGCCGCCCGCCGGGAGCTGTGAGGGGACCCGGCGGGCGGTCCCGCCGCTCCCGGGCCGGGCCCCGGCTCAGGCTCCGGCGGCGAGCGCGCGGACGAGGGTCCGCAGTACCTGCTCCGTACCGGATCCGGCGCCGAGGGAGTCCATGGCCGCCAGGCCGTCGACGGCCGCGGCCACCGCAAGTCCGAGCGGGCGCGGGTCGAGCCGGCCGCCGCGCTCGTCGGCCAGGACCTGGAAGAGGGCGATGAAGCAGGCGTGCCAGCGGCGGTACTCCGCCTCCAGGCTCTCCCGCACCCGGAGGTCGTTCAACGCCTGCCAGTGCAGGGCGGCGTGGAGGTGGGAGAGCTCGGCGCCCTCGGGCCGTCCGAGCAGGTCGACCACCCGCTCGGCGCGCTCGGCGAAGGAGCCGGGGGCGGCCACCGCCGCCTCCAGCGGGGCGATCCACTCGGGGCGGATGTCCGCGATGACCGCCAGGACCAGATCGGTCCGGTCCTGGAAGTGGTAGTGGCACATCCCGTGCGAAACACCGCACAGCGCCGCGACGTTGCGGGTGGTGAAGCGTTCCGCCTGCTCGCCGGCGAGGAGGGTCCGCGCGGCGGCGATCAGCCGTGCCCGGGTCTGCTCGCCCTTCGCCGAGGCCCGTGGCCGGCCGGCCCGGGCAGGGGGGACGGGGGCGTCCCCGGAGTCCTTCGCGGAAGCTGCCATGGCGTCACTCTAATCAGACTCCGGTGCGTCACCTGCGGTTTCTCCCGATCCGCCGGAACGACCTCGTCCAAACTATTGACCGAGCGCTTGGTCAGTTTTAGCTTTCCGGCCAACCCCGTTGTTCTGGCGGGGAGTTGACCATCGAAGGGAACCCCATGAACGATCACGTGGTGAACCGGCCCGCAAGCGGGGGCATGGGCAGAAGAAGGTTCCTCGCGGCGGCGGGACTCACCGCCGCCGCGGCCGCGATCACGGCGACGGAAGGACGGGCCCGGGCCGCATCCCTGCCCGCCCCGAAGGCGGCGGGCGCCTTCCGCGTGCCGATCGAGGACGTCCGTCACACCCGCACCTGGATGGCCTGGCCGGACAGCACCTCCATCTGGGGCAACCAGCTCGGCGGCGTCCAGTCGGACATCTCGCTCATCGCCCGCACCATCGCCAAGTACGAGCCGGTGTACCTCTGTGCCAACTCGGGCAGCGCCGCCAAGGCCCGCTCGATGTGCGGACCCTCCGTCACCGTCGTCAGCACCATCCCCGTCGACGACTGCTGGATGCGCGACACCGGCCCGGTCTTCCGCACCGACGGATCCGGCGGTCTGGACGCCGTCGGCCTGAACTTCAACGGGTGGGGCAAGAAGCAGGCCCACGCCCGGGACAACCTGGTCGCCGGTCGGATCGCCTCCCACGTCGGCGTGCCCTTCACCTCCGCCGCGCTGGTCGGCGAGGGCGGCGCGATCGAGCAGGACGGCGCGGGCACCCTGATGGCCACCCGCAGCAGCCTCATCAACAAGAACCGCAACCCGAACAAGTCGCAGGCGCAGATCGAGGCCGCCATGCTGGCCGCGTACGGCGCCTCCAAGGTCATCTGGTTCGACGGCGTCGTCGGCCAGGACATCACCGACGACCACGTGGACGCGACCTCGCGCTTCCTCGCCCCCGGCCGGGCCCTCGTCCAGATGCCCCTGGCATCCGACAACGACGTCTACGCCAAGGACGCGCGCAAGCAGTACCAGGTCCTTTCCGCGGCCACCACCGCGGGCGGCGCGCGCATGGCCGTCGACCAGCTCCAGGGCCCCGACTACTACAAGATCCGCTCCACCAACCCGGACTTCCTCGCCTCCTACGCCAACTACTACGTCTGCAACGGCGCCGTCATCAGCGCCCACTTCGGCGACACCCGCCCCGACGCCGCGGCGAAGACCGCGTTGGCCCGCCTCTACCCGGGCCGCACCGTCGAGCAGCTCAACATCGACCGGCTCGGCGCCGGCGGCGGCGGGATCCACTGCGTCACCCAGCAGCAGCCCGTCGCGTAACGCGAAGCCATCCCCAGGGGGGCGGGCCGGTGTGGAAGGGGAGGTCCGCGCCGGCCGGGGCGGCCCGTGCGGACCGCGACGTCCGCACGGGCCGCCCGGTGCGGGGGCCCGAAAAGCCGGCGGGTACGGTTCCGCTTGAACTCGGCGCGCCGGCCACCGGCCGGGCAACCCGGCCGAACCGTTCGTGGCACCCGCGGCACCGGTAGGAAAGCATCACCGTGAACACCATCAGGACCCTGTGCTTCGTCATCGCGGCGCTCTCGTCGTACGCCGCGCTCGCCTACCGGCTCTGCCAGGGGCGGCGCAGTTGGCGCGACGGCGCCTACCGCACGTTGATCACCACGCTGTTCTTCCAGTGCCTCACCTTCACCATGGGCGCCGTCGCCATGCGGAGCGAAAGCTTCCTGGGGGTGGGCAACCTCGCGATCCTCGTCATGCACCTGGCGGCGGTCGCCTTCTGCGTCAGCGCGCAGGTCATCTTCCTGCGCTGGGCGGCCGTCGGCGAGGAGGTGGTGCGCAAGACGCGCTTCTGGGTGGCCACCGGGCTCACCCTCGACCTGCTGCTGACAGCCCTCTTCTTCCTCGCCGACGGACCGGCCCGCTGCCCCACGGAATTCGACGGCAGCGGCGAACCGCTGCTCCTCGCGTACCTGTTGGCCTTCATCGCCTCGCAGGCCGTCCCGTGCGTCACCATCGTCCGCCAATGCGGTCCCTACGCCCGGATGACCGACAACGTCTCGCTGCGCCAAGGGCTGCGGATGCTGTTCCTCGGGGCGGTGATCCTCCTCGTGTACGGCCTGGTCCGGACCGTCAACGTCCTCAGCATCGCGGCAGGGGTCGAGATCGGTCCCTGGCGGGAGGCCCTCGCCTCCGTCCTCGACGCGTTCGGCATCGTCGCGCTCTCGCTCAGCCTGACGATGTCCTTCTGGACGCCGGTGGCGAGCGGCTTCCTCGACTGGACCCGTTCCTACCGCGCCTACCGCGCTCTCCACCCGCTCTGGCGGGACCTGTACGAGTCCTTCCCCGACATCGCGCTGGAGCCGCCGGGCACCTCGGTCCGCGACCTCGACTACCGGCTCCACCGGCGGGTGGTGGAGATACGGGACGGGTGGCGCGACCTGCGTCCGTACATCGAGCGCGCCGCGGGCGGCGTCGGTGCCCCGGCCGGCGGCGGTGCCCCGGCCGGCGGCGGGATCGACGGGGACGTCGCCGCGGAATCACGGCAGGCGTTCACCGAAGCGGCCCAGATAAGGCAGGCCCTGCACGCCAGGCGGGCGGGCACCATCCCGCGCGACAACAAGGACGCGGGCGATTTCGAGGACCGCGACACGGACAACTTCAGCGCGGAAGTCGCCTGGCTCACGAAAGTCGCGGCCGCCTACAGTAGGCTCCGCAAGGCGAGTTGAGAACTCCCGCCCGGTTTGCATCCCCCGTCAAACCGGGCGGGTATCTCCCGTCCCCCCGCTTCCCCCGTACCCCGATGTCCGTCGGGCCGGACGGGTGGCTCCCGTCCCGACCTTCCGGCCGCGCGCCCCCGAAGGTCGGTCGACCCCCGACGCGGCCGGCAACCCACCAGATGACCCCCGTACATCCAGTTAGCTGACAGCTATCGGCGGGTTCCACGGTGGCTGAATCCAGGCCGATTGTCAACTGACCGCTAATCTGTGAAACTCCCGAATAGCCAGCGGCTATCTCGGGGGGCTTCACGATGAGCGCGACCGACGACGCGACCGACGAGCGGCCCCTGCTCGCGTCACGACTCGACGACCTGTTCCGGACCGTCCGCCCCGGAGGCGGGCGCTGGACGAACACCGAGGTGGCGGACGAGCTGAAGCGGGCCGATCCCGGACTGAGGGTCGGCGGCGTGTACTTGTCCCAGCTGCGGACCGGGAGGCGGTCCAACCCGTCGCCCGACCTCCTGGCGGCCCTCGCCCGCTTCTTCGGCGTCTCGGTGGCCCACTTCTTCGACGAGGAGGCCCGCGGGGAGGTCCGCGGCGGGTCCGCCGAGGCCGACGCGCTCCGGCAGGCCGGGATCCGGGCCCTGGTGATGCGGGCGGACGGGATGCGCACGGACAACCTCCGCGTCGTCACCGACCTCATGGACCGGTACCGGCGGATGGAGGGCCTGCCACCGGTCACGGAGCAACCCGACCCCGAATGAGCTGCCGCGACGGCGCCCGGGCGGGGCCGCGTGGCGTGGATGCGCCGGCCACCGGGGGCGGCGGGGTACCGTCGCGGGCGTGACCGGGCCGCCCGACGCCACGTGACCTGCGGGCCGGGACGCCGGACACGGTCGGAAGGCGCGCATATCCCGCGGTGACGCGGGCATGCGCAGCACGAGCGGGACGAAAAGGGTGATGCCGGATGGTGCTGGGAACGGACAACGGACGCTTCACCGTCGCGGTACGGGCGGTGGACGGTGCGGTCCTCCTCACACTCGCCGGGGAGCTGGACCACGACACGGCTGCGCCCCTGCGGGACGCGCTGGAAACGGCGGCCGCCCGGGGCGGGAGGCTGCTCGTCGACATGGCGGGCCTGGAATTCTGCGACTCCACCGGGCTGAACGCGCTCCTGCACAGCCGCATCACGGTCCAGGAGGCGGGAGGCACCCTCGAACTGGCCGGTCTGACCGGACCCGTCGCCCGGATGTTCCGGATCACCGGTGCCGACGGCGTCTTCCCGGTCCATGCCGACGTGGCGCAGGCGCTGCGGCCACCGACCGGGTAGCCGGCGCGGCGGACCCGTGAGCGCGGAGGGAACAGCGGAAGGGAACACAGGGCCATGGAGCAGCGAACGCCGAGGGACCGGAACTGGCTCCTGGTCCTCGACGGTCTGCCCGACCCGGTGTCCCGCAGCCGAGACTTCACCCGCAGGGCACTGACCGCCTGGCACTGGCTGCCGGCCGAACGGCCGACCGTGCGCGACGCCGCCGAGGACGTCCTGCTGCTGGTGTCGGAGGTGGTGGCCAACGCCTGTCTGCACGGCGGGGGCCCCGGGGCCCTCGTACTGGACTGCACGGACGAGCGGCTGCGGATAGAGGTGACCGACGCGAATCCGCACCCCCCGGTGGCCGAGGCCACCGGCTCGGCCGACCCGGGCAGGCCCGGCGGGCACGGGCTGCTGATCGTGGAACGGCTGGCCCGCTCGTGGGGCTCACGACCCGGCGCCACCGGGAAGTGCGTCTGGCTGGAGGTGCCCTGTCCCGTGGCGGGCCCCGGCGCCCCCGCCGAGGCCTCCGGACGGCGGTCCTAGGGCCCGTCGTCGAACTCCCGTCCGCCTCGCGGTGTCCGGCCCCGGAGGGTCTTCTCGGGCGACGGTGGAGTTCCGGTCGGACCGCGCCGGGGCGCCGGAGCGGGCCCGTCGGGGCGTGCGCGGCCGGATCCGGGCGAACCGGACGACCCTCGTGAGCGGGGTGCGGAGGGGGCCGCGGCCGGCGTCCGAGGCCGGCCGGACGTCCGTCATCAGCGGGTGCGTGCCGGGGCGGGTGAGGAATCGACCCATGAGCCGCAGTTCGCCGCTCCGGCGTCGGCGCGGTTCCCCGCCGGCGGGCCGCCGGCCGATTTGCGGGCCGTACCCCGTCGAAGAAGCCTTCGGGGGACACCGGGGACAAAAGAACGATCTTGCGCGTGTGTGCGGAAGCTACATACTGACCGGTGTGAATGCCGAAAAAGACACCGTTCTGACCGAGGTCCGAGGCTGTACGGGGGTGATCACCCTCAACCGCCCCGCCGCCCTGAACGCCCTCACCCACTCCATGGTGCTGGCGGTCACCGAGGCGCTCGACGTCTGGGAGCACGATCCCCTCGTGAGCCAGGTCCTGGTCCGCGGTGCCGGCGAACGGGGCCTGTGCGCGGGTGGTGACATCCGGGCCATCCACGCCGACGCGTCCACCGGGGGCACGGCCTCGCTCGACTTCTGGCGGGACGAGTACCGGCTGAACGCGCGCATCGCCCGCTACCCGAAGCCGTACGTCGCGTTCATGGACGGCATCGTCATGGGTGGCGGCGTCGGCATCTCGGCGCACGGCAGCGTGCGGATCGTCACCGAACGCTCCCGCGTCGCGATGCCCGAGACCGGCATCGGCTTCGTCCCCGACGTCGGCGGCACCCACCTCCTGTCGAGGGCTCCGGGCGAACTCGGCACCCACCTCGCGCTCACCGGCGTCGCGGTGGGCGCCGCGGACGCCCTGTTGTGCGGGCTCGCCGACCACTACGTGCCCTCCGCCCACCTCGACGAACTCACCCACGGCCTCACCGGCGCCCCCGCCCGGGAGATCCTGGCCCCGTACGCGGGAGGCACCGTCCCCGGGGGCGAACTCGCCGCCGAGCGGGAGTGGATCGACCGTTGCTACGCCGCCGACACCGTCGAGGAGATCCATTCGCGGCTGCTGGGCAGCGGCGTGGCCGCCGCCCGCGAGGCCTCGGAGGTGCTGCGGACCAAGTCGCCCACCGCCCTCAAGGTGACCCTGGCCGCGTTGCGCCGCGCCCGTGAACTCGGCTCGCTGGAAGAGGTGTTGGAGCAGGAGTACCGGGTCTCCGGCGCCGCGCTGTCCACCCCCGACCTGGTGGAGGGCATCCGCGCCCAGGTCATCGACAAGGACCGGACGCCGCGCTGGTCGCCGCCCGCCCTGGTCCAGGTCCGTCAGGCGCAGGTGGAGCGGTTCTTCGCCCCCGCCGTCGGCATCGGCGGGCCGGTCTTCCCGTAGGGCGGCGTCAGTCCCGCGCGATCCGGGTCGCCAGGCCGTCCAGCACCCGCTGGAGGCCGTAGTCGAAGTTCTCCTCGCGCACGCGCGCCGGGTCGTCGTGGCGGATCGAGGTGTGGCCCTGCGTCAGCGGGTGCTCGGCGAGCGCGCTCCGGTCCGCCGGCGCCAGCGATCGGAGCCACTCCGCCTCGCTGCGTCCGCTGCGGGCGAGCAGGGACAGGTAGGAGGCCTCGCTGGTCGTGGCGCCACTGACGTACGAGATGACCGCCTTGATCGCGAGGTCCGCTTCGCCCGGCGGGAAGCCGGCGCCCAGGGTCAGCTCCAGCATCCGCTCCGACATGCGCATCAGGTTCGGGCCGAGGTGGGCCAGGCCGACCTGGCCGAGGACCGAGGCCACCCACGGGTGGCGCAGGATCATGGCGCGCAGGCCGTGACCGCTGCCGGACAGGGCGGTGCGCCAGCCCTCCGGGCCGCCGACCTCCGGCAGTTCCAGCTCGCCGTACACCTCGTCGACGACGAGTTCGATCAGCTCGTCCTTGTTCGCGACGTGCCGGTAGAGCGAGGTGGCCGCGGTGCCCATCTCGGTCCCGAGCTTGCGCATGCTCAGCGCTTCGATGCCCTCGGCGTCGAGCAGGCGCACGGCCGCCGCGACGATCTGCTCCCGGCTGAGCGCGGGCTGTTCCTTGCGGCGACGGGGCCTGGTCCAGACGGACGGAACGGCGGCTGGGGTCTGCTGCTCGGGTGAGGACATGCCCCCACCCTAACGTCCTGCGCACGGTGTACGCAGCCTGCGTACGGGCAGCCCGCCGTACGGGCGCGCGACCCGCACCCGCGGTGCGCGCGGGCGGGCCGCCGGCCGGCACCGGCCCGCGCGCCCGCCCGCGCGCCGCTCACGCCCCGACGTACTCCCGCAGGTGCCGGGCCGTCAGGGTGTCCCCTTCGGCGACCAGTTGGGCGGGCGTGCCCTCGAAGACCACCCGGCCCCCGTCGTGACCGCCGCCGGGACCGATGTCGATCAACCAGTCGGCGTGGGCCATCACCGCCTGGTGGTGCTCGATCACGATCACCGAGTTCCCGTCGTCCACGAGTCGGTCCATCAGGGCGAGCATCTTGTCCACGTCGGCGAGGTGCAGGCCCGTCGTCGGCTCGTCCAGGATGTACGTCGAGGACTTCTCCGCCATGCTGATGGCCAGCTTCAGCCGCTGCCGCTCACCGCCCGACAGCGTGTTCAGGGGCTGCCCGAGCCGGACGTAGCCGAGCCCGACGTCCGCCAACCGGCCCAGGATCGTCCGCGCCTGCCCGGTGGTGAAGAACTCGTACGCCTCCGCGACCGGCATGCTGAGGACCTCGCTGATGTTCTTCCCGTTCAGCCGGTACGTGAGCACCTCGGGCGTGAAACGGCGTCCCTCGCACTGCTCGCAGACCGAGGACACCGAGGCCATCATCGCCAGGTCCGTCCAGACCAGCCCCAGGCCGTTGCACTTCGGGCAGGCGCCCTCCGAATTGGCGCTGAACAGGGCCGCCTTGACCCCGTTGGCCTTGGCGAAGGCGGTCCGGACCGGATTGAGCAGACCGGTGTACGTGGCCGGGTTGGAGCGCCGTGAGCCGCGGATCGGCGACTGGTCGGCCACCACCACCCCCTCGCGTCCCGCCAGGTAGCCGTGGATCAGCGAGCTCTTCCCGGAGCCCGCCACGCCGGTCACCACGGCCAGCACCCCGAGGGGCACGTCGACGTTGACGTCCTTCAGGTTGTGCAGGTCCGCGTCCTTCACCGACAGGTGCCCGCGCGGCGTGCGCACCGTCTCCCGCAGCCGTGCCCGGTGGCCCAGGTGGCGGCCGGTGAGCGTGTCGGAGGTGCGCAGCCCCGCCACGTCCCCGGTGTAGCAGAGCCGTCCGCCCGCGGTGCCGGCGCCCGGACCGAGGTCCACGACGTGGTCGGCGATCGCGATGACCTCCGGCTTGTGCTCGACGACCAGCACCGTGTTGCCCTTGTCGCGCAGCCGCACCAGCAGGTCGTTCATCCGCTGGATGTCGTGCGGGTGCAGGCCGGTGCTCGGCTCGTCGAAGACGTACGTGATGTCGGTCAGGGAGGAGCCGAGGTGGCGGACCATCTTCACGCGCTGCGCCTCACCGCCCGACAGGGTGCCGGACGGCCGGTCCAGGCTCAGGTAGCCCAGGCCGATCTCGATGAGGGAGTGCAGCAGCTCGCGCAGGCCGGTGAGCAGCGGCGCCACGGCCGGGTCCTCGATCCGTGCGATGACCGCGGCGAGGTCGCTGATCTGCATCGCCGAGCACTCCGCGATGTTCAGCCCGTCGATGCGCGAGGACAGTGCGGCCGCCGCGAGCCGGGTGCCGCCGCAGTCCGGACAGTCGGCGAAGACCACGGCCCGGTCCACGAACGCCCGGATGTGGGACTGCATCGACTCGCGGTCCTTGCCCAGGACGGTCCGGGCGATCTTCGTGATCAGCCCCTCGTAGGTGAAGTTGTTCGATCCGACCTTCACCTTCACCGCGGGCTTGTGCAGGAAGTCGGCCCACTCCTGTTCGGTGAAGTCCTTGAGCCTGGTGTCGGGGGAGTAGAAGCCGGAGTTGGCCATGATCTGCCAGTACCAGGAGTCGACCGCGAAGCCGGGGACCGTGATCGCGCCCTCGTTGAGCGACAGTTCGCGGTCGACGAGCTGGTCGACGTCGACGTCGGACACCTGACCCATCCCCTCGCAGCGCGGGCACATGCCGTCCGGGGTGTTGAAGCTGAACGCGGAGGAGGTGCCGACGTGCGGCACGCCCAGGCGGGAGAAGATGATCCGCAGCATCGTCGATGCGTCGGTGGCGGTGCCCACCGTCGAGCGCGATCCGGTTCCCATGCGTTCCTGGTCGACGACGATGGCCGCGCTCAGGTTGTGCAGGGCGTCCACGTCGGGGCGGCTCGGGCTCGCCATGAACGACTGGAGGAAGGCGGTGTACGTCTCGTTGATCATGCGCTGCGACTCGGCGGCGATGGTGCCGAACACGAGCGAGGACTTGCCCGAGCCGGACACGCCGGTGAAGACGGTCAGTCGGCGCTTGGGGATGTCGAGGGAGATGTCGGCGAGGTTGTTCTCGCGGGCTCCGCGGACCTGGATGTCCTGGTGGCCGTCTGCGGGGCGGGCCGGATTCACGCGTGTTCCCCCTGGTCGTCGGTGGCATCGCTGCCGTACCGGTCATCTTCGACTTACTCTATACGTTGTATTCTATACGGCGTAGTGAATTGATGGGCGGGGCGGAAGGACCGGACATGGCGAAGGAACGCAGCGGCGCGGGCGACCCCGTCCGCACGCTGGAACTGCTGTGGCGCGAGCCCGGACAGGGGCCCGCGGGCGGCCGCCGCGGCCCGCGACAGGGACTCACCGTGGACGCCGTCGTCTCGGCCGCCATCGCCCTGGCCGACGAGGAGGGGGCGGCCGCGCTGACCATGCGCGCCCTCGCCCAGCGCCTCGGCGTCACCCCGATGACCGTGTACACCTACGTACCGGGCAAGGCCGAGCTGCTCGACCTGATGCTGGACGAGGCCTACCTGCACATGGACCGGCGCGAGCCCGCCGACCAGGAGCCCTGGCGGCTGAAGGTCACCCGCATCGCCGACGACAACAGGGACCTGCTCGGACGCCACCCCTGGATCGCCGACCTGGCCGCCACCCGCCCGCCCCTCGGCCCCGGGGTGATCGGCAAGTACGAGCACGAGCTCGCGGCCTTCGACGGCATCGGCCTCACGGACGCCGAGATGGACGCCGCCCTCACCCACCTCCTGGGCTTCGTGCACGCCAACGCCCTCGCCGCCGCCGACGTGGCCGAGCACCAGCGGCAACAGAGCGACGACGAGTGGTGGGCGCTCGTCGCGCCCCTCCTGGAGCGGGCCATGGGCCCGCGGCGCTACCCGCTCGCCGACCGGGTCGGCAGCACCGTCGGCGCCTTCGACCCCGAGGCCGTCTGGGCCTTCGGCCTGCGCTGCGTGCTCGACGGCCTCGCCCACCGGATCGGGACCGACACCCCGTGAGCCGCGCCGCCGCCCCTCGACGCGGGGCCCCGCCGCCCGGTCAGCGGTAGCCGGTCGCGTCCGCCGGCAGGCCCGGGTCCTGGACCTCGACCATGTACCGCCACGCGTCCGGGCGGCTGCCGTCCAGGTCCGTGAAGCCGTAGACCCCGGCGAGCCCGCCGCTGGACAACGACCGACCGTTCCAGCGGGACACCCGCGGGTCGGCGGCCAGCGCCGCGACCGCCCGGCCGACGTACGAGGGGGTCTCGGAGATCGCGAAGTGCGGAACCCTCTCCAACGCGTCGCGCCAGTTGGCCTCGGTCACGCCGAAGGCCTCCAGCATCATCTCCGAACGCAGCCACCCGGGCGTGAGCGCCACCGCCGTCGCGCCGCGCGTACCCAGCTCGTGCCCCAGCGCGAACGCCATCCGCAGGACCGCCGACTTGGCGATGTCGTAGAAGAACGACACCCGGTAGCGGTCCGTGTTGTAGTCGACGGTGCCGTCGGTCATCTCCACGACCAGCCCGCCCGGAGCGCGCAGCAGCAGCGGCAGCGCGTAATGGCTGGTGATGGCATGGGTGTCCACCGCGAGCCGCAGCAGCCGCAACCCGTTGTCCAGATCGTGCTCCCAGACGGTGCTGTCCCACTCGAAGAGCCGCTCACCGCCCCAGATGTCGTTCACCAGCACGTCCAGGCGGCCCTGCTCGCCGTCGATCCGCGCCACCAGGGCCTCCACCTGCGCGGGCACCAGGTGGTCGGCGACCACCGCGATGCCCCGCCCGCCCGCCGCGGTGACCAGCTCGGCCGTCTCCTCGACGGTCTCCGGCCGGTCGTACTCCGACCGGCCCGCCGCACTGCTGCGCCCCGACACGTACACCGTCGCCCCGCAGGCGCCCAACTGGACGGCGATGCCCCGGCCCGCACCCCGCGTCGCACCCGCCACGAGGGCGACCTTGCCTTCCAGGTTCCGCTCGGATTCGGACATGGCCCGACCCTACGTCGCGCCCGCCGCGGCAGGTCCTGTACAACACGCCCCGGAGGCAGCACTGTTGACGCGACTTCGTCCACCAGGTCAGGAGAAGCCGGCGTGTCGTCCACCCAACCGTCCGTCCCGCCCGTGTCGCCGCCCGGTTCATCGGCCGTGCCTTCCACCGGCGACGCCCCGTACGTCATCGATCCGGCCGGTGGCTGCCCGCACGCGCTCGACGCCCGGCTGCGCGCGCGGGGCGCCGTCGCCGACGTCGTCCTGCCCGGTGGGGTGCCCGGCGCGGTCGTCCTCGGCCACGAGGCGCTCAAGGAGTTCCTCGCCCACCCCGACACGGCCAAGGACCCCCGGCACTTCCCCGGCCTGCACGACGGCACCGTCCCCGCCGACTGGCCGCTGCGCGTGTTCTCCAACGCCCGGGGCATGCACACCGCCGACGGCGCCGAGCACCGCCGCCTGCGCTCCCTCGTCGGCAACGCCTTCACCGCCCGCCAGGTGGAACGCCTGCGCCCGCGCGTGGAGGAGCTGACCGACACCCTCCTCGACGACCTCGGCCGGGCAGCCGCCGCCTCGCCCGACGGCGTCGCCGATCTGCGCACCCACTTCGCCCTGCCGCTCCCGATGGGCGTCATCTGCGAGCTGCTCGGCGTGGACCCCGAGCACCGCGACCGCCTGCACCGACTGTCCAACACGGTGATCGTGTCGACGGACACCACCCCGGCACAGGTGACGGCCGCCGTGCACGAACTCGTCGAGCTGATGGGCACCATCGCCGCCACCCGGCGCCGGGACCCCGGCGAGGACCTCACCAGTGCCCTGATCGCCGCGCGCGACGGGGACGGGGACCGGCTCACCGAGGCCGAACTCATCGGCACCCTGCGGCTGGTCCTCGTCGCCGGACACGAGACCACGCTCAACCTGATCAGCAACGCCGTCCGGGCCCTGTGCACCCACCGCGACCAGCTCGCCCTCGTCCTGTCGGGCAAGGCCGGCTGGTCGGACGTCGTGGACGAGACCCTGCGCTGGGACTCCCCGATCAGCTGGTTCCCGTTCCGCTACCCCGCCCGAGACCTGACCGTCGGGGGAACGGTGATCGCGCGGGGGACCCCCGTCCTCGCCGGGTACACCGCCGCCGGACGGGACGCCTCCTTCCACGGCCCGGACGCCGACCGCTTCGACGTGACACGCCCCGGCGCCGCCCGCCACCTCGCGTTCGGGCACGGCGCCCACTACTGCGTGGGAGCCCCGCTCGCCCGGCTGGAGGCCACCATCGCCCTGGAACGGCTCTTCGCCCGCTTCCCCGACCTCGACCTGGCCGTTCCCGAGGCCGACCTCCCCCGCCAACGGAGCTTCATCGGCAACAGCGTCGAGGCCCTGCCGGTCCGCCCCGCCCGGGCGTAGGACCGGGCGCCGGTGCCCGGCGCGGCGCCATCACGCGGGCCCGGGCCTGTCGTCGAAGTCCCGTCCGCCTCGCGGTGTCCGGCACGCCGGGAGCACGAGCACGCACCTGGGCACCGCGAGCCGCCCTCCGGGCCACGACGGGACCTCGACGACCGGCGCTACGCCGTCGGGAAGGCCAGTACGACCAGGGGGTTCGACGTCGGCGCGGGCGAGCCGCCCGCCGGCTCCTCCGTGACGCCGATCCCGGTGGCTCCGCCCACCGGGCCGGCCAGCAGCGCCGGGGCGTCGGGCCGGGCCGGGTCCATGAGCCCCGCCGGACGCATGCCCCTGCCGGGGTCGTCGAACCACAGCTGGTACACCCGCCCCGGCGGCGGGGCAGCCATCCCGGAGGGCACGAACACGGCCCGGTTCCGGTCCCGGGAGACCACCACCGTGCCCGTCCCGCCGTCCGCCACCCGGCCGCTCGTCAGCCGGGCGTCGGGGGCGGACAGCACCTGCGCGAGCGCCGCCGCCCGCGCCTCGACCCGGCGCGCCTCCTGCCGGGCACCCTCGGCCTCCTGGAACTGCCACACGGCGACCCCGCCGAGACCGGCGGCAGCCGCCAGGCATGCCGCCAGGGCCCACCGCGCCCACGGCCGCCCGGCCCGGGCCGCGTGCCGGGCCGGTGACCTCGGAGCCGTCGCCCCGACCGGATCGTCGTCCGGGACGGGCCCGGCCGGTGCCTCCCGGATCCGGCGCAGTACCTCGTCGCGCAGTCCCGGCGGCGGCTCAACCGACACGGCCGCGCCGAGCAGCGCCGCCGTCGCCGCGAACTCCCGCACCTCCCGGGCGCAGTCCGGGCAGGTCGCCAGGTGCGCCTCGAACGCGGCGCGCTCCGCCGGCGGCAGCGCGTCCAGTACGTAGGCACCCGTCGCCTCGTGCACGTTCTCCGTACTCATCAGCCGCTCACCCCGAGACAGTCACGCAGTCGCAGCAGGCCGTCCCGCAGTCGGGTCTTGACGGTGCCCAGCGGCACGGACAGTGCCTCGGACACCTCACGGCAGGTCAGGCCCCGGTAGTACGCCAAGGTCACCGACTGGCGCTGGATCCCGGTCAGCGAGCCCAGGCACCGCCGCACCCGTGCAGCCTCGTCGCGCTCCAGCGCCGCCTCGCTGACCTCGTCGAACTCGGGCAGCGCGGACTCCAGCCGGGCGGCACGCCGTTCCCGGTCGGTCGACGCCTGGGCCGACCGGACCCGGTCCACCGCCCGGCGGTGGGCCATCGTCAGCACCCAGGTCCGTACGCTGCCCCGGTCGCTCCGGTAGCGCCCCGCGGTGCGCCACACCTCGACGAACACCTCCTGGGTCACCTCCTCGGCCTGGGAACGGTCGCGCAGGACCGCGAGCGTCACGCCCAGTACGCGCCCGCACACCGCCTCGTACACCGCGCCGAAGGCCGACTCGTCGCCCTCGGCGACCCGGCCGAGCAGGACGGCGAGGCCTTCGTCGGCCCGTGTCGCGTCATTCACGGACCGATCCTCCGGGATCCGCACCCATTCCCTCGCATCCACAGGTCTCTACGGCGATTCGGAGCCGCCGGTCCGCCGGATTGGTTCCGTCCGCCGGTCCGTCGGCCCGGCCCGAAGGCCGCCGCTTGCGCAATTCCACCACGCCGTCGGCGAGCCGGTCCCACAGATCGCCGGCCCCGGGCTGCTCGGGGCCGGTCTCGGACGCGTCGGACACGTCGGTCACGTCGGGTGCACTCCTGTCGGCCGGTCGGCCTCGCGGCCCGTTGACGTCGGAAAGGGGCGGGCACCGGATCGCTCCGGTGCCCGCCCCTGACCATGGCCGGGCCAGTGAACCCAGCGCCTCCGCCGCACGGTGCCCGTTCGGTCGCGGCTCCCCCTCACGGGGAGCGGGATTCCCCCGGGAGGGTGATCGCGACACGTGGTGCGTGCGGACGGGGGACGGGTCGTGTAGCGCGACGGGTCGCGGCCGGTCGGGACCGGCCGCGACCCGGCACCGCCGGATCGCGCGTCGGCCCGGACCGTCAGACGGGCAACGCCCAGGCCTGGTCGGGCCGGTGGTCACCGCACTCCTCCAGCCGCAGCCGCTCGGCCGGGGCGTCGGGCGTCGCGGCGGCCGCCGGCGCCGTCAGGCACAGTCCGCTCGCGCCGTGGACCAGGGCGCCGTCGCGCCGGTGGCTCCAACGCTGGTCCGCACGCGCTCCGTTCGCGCAACCGGCCAGCTCGACGAGGTCGTCCCCACCCGCCGTCAGGCATTCGCCGGCCAGCAGCAGTCGCCCCTGCTCCCCGAGCGTCCAGCGCTGGTCCGCGCCGGCGGTGCAACCGGCCAGGACGACCGCGCCGACGCCGGTGGTGTTGGCCCCGTCGGCGCACTTGGAACCGTTGCCGACGATCTGGCCGGTCGGTACGGCGTCGCCGCAGCCGCGCGGGGTGAGCCGCCACACGACCGTGTCGTGCGCGTCGAGCCGCCCGGTCAGCGAGGTCGACACCTCGGTGCTCCCCCCGTCCCACAGGTTCTTCGCGTCCACCGTGCAGGAGTGCAGACCGATGTCGGCCAGCGGCACGGAGACGTTCCGTGCGGTGCCGGAGCGGTTGAGGACCGCCACGGCGCGGTCACCGTTCGCCAGCGGCCGGGCCAGCACCTCGAAGGTGGCGTTGGAGGAGACCACCGCGCCCTGCCGGCCGAGTCGGTCCTGGTCCAGGGCGATCAGATCGGTGTTGCCGAGCGCGGCCAGCCCCTCCGGGGTCAACTCCGAGACCTCGGAGGACAGGATGAACGGGGCGGCCATCATCGCCCACAGTCCGACCTGGCTGCGGCTCTCCGCCGGCGTCAGTCCGGGGGCTCCCGCGATCAGGAAGTCGGGGTCGTTCCAGTTGCCGGGGCCCGCGTACCGGCCGAGCCAGCGGTTGTACCCGTAGTTGCCGAGGACCGAACTCCACCGCGAGGTGGCGGGAGCGGCGGGGTTGTAGACCTTGATGTCCCGGCCCTCGCGCCACAACTGGCCCGTCTCGCCGACCCAGTCGAGGACCTTGTGCCAGTCGGAGCCGCCCCATTCGCCCTGCTGGAAGTAGGCGGGCGCGGAGGCCGAGAGCACCATGGGCCGGCCGCTGTCGCGCAGGGCCTTGGCGACGGCGTTGTACGCGTCCCGGTAGGCCTCCTCCTTGGTCTTGCCCGGCGGCACCCACAGGTTGCAACCGTCCATCTTCACGTAGTCCACGTTCCAGGACGCGAACAGCCGGGCGTCACGGGCGTAGTTGTCCGGGCCGCCGCCGTCCGGGGACCCGCTTCCCGGGTACTTCTCGCACGTCAGGTAGCCGGCGTCCTCGTAGATACCGAACTTCAGCCCCTTGCCGTGCAGGTACTCGCCCAGCCAGGTCATGCCGTGCGGGAACTTCTCGCTGTCGACGACCAGATTTCCGTCCGCGTCACGGCTCTTGAGCATCCAGCAGTCGTCGATGGTGACGGTGTCGTAGCCCTTGGCGGCGAGGCCGGTGGACACGAGCGCGTCGGCGTTCGCGACGACCGTGGCCTCGTCGATGTCGCACATGTGGTGCGCCCAGTTGTTCCATCCCATGGGCGGGGTGAGCGCCAGCGGGGTGTCCGAGGTCGCGGTGGGATCGGCCGGGGCGGCGCCGGCCGCCGCGGCGGAGGCCGGGACGGGGCACAGGCACAGGGCGAGCAGGGCGGCCGCGGTCAGACAGGGGAGCGACGCACGCAGGCGAGGCGGCACGGGGTCTCCTTGACGTGGGGGGCGTACCGACGGGCAGTCGTGCGCCCAGTGCAGCGATGTGACTACCCGCTGTCAACACAAGTCGTCGGATATGGCTCGATGACCAGCAATATGGCCGTAGTCGGCATCACGCCAAAGTGGTGATACGCCGTATGTGCCGATGGCTGATACGGTGTATCTCATGCCGAGAAGATCAGCCTCCCTGGACCGCGCGACCCCCGGGGCCATCGCCGAGGCCGCCCTGCGGATCCTCGACGAGGAAGGGCCCGGACAGCTGAGCTTCCGCGCCCTCGCCGGTCGGCTCGACGTCTCCCACGCCACCGTCCAGCGCCGCTGCGTCGACCTCGCCGGACTGCTGGACCTCTGCACCGAGCATCTCGCCGCGCAGCTCCCCGACGTCCCCACCGGCACCGGTTGGGCCGAGGCCGCCGAGCTGCGCTTCGGCGCCCTGTACCGGCTGCTCACCGCCCACCCGGGGCTGCTCGTGCTGCGCGGCGGCCGCCCCTGGCTCGGCCGCCAGCTGCTGGCCCGGTTGGTCGAGCCCGCCCTCGCCGACAGCGTCGCCGCCGGAATGAGCCCCGCCGAGGCGATGACGGTGTACCGCCGCATGTACCTCCTCACCCTGGGCAGCGCCGCCTTCGTGGACCACCGGGATCCGGCGGCCGCCATCGCCGCGTCCCGGACCGCGCTCGCCGCGCTGGACCCGGCCGAGTTCCCGGTGCTGGCGGGCGCGACGGCCGACGTACTGCCCCCGCTGACCGACCACGAGGTGTACTACGGCGCCCTGCGCCAGCTCATCGCGGCGGCCGCGCCCGCCGAGCGGGCCCGCTGAGCCGGTCCGCCGAGTCGCCCCGCGGACCTCGCAGCCCCACCCCCCAAGTCCCTTCACCGGAAAGGCAGTCAGCCATGGAACAGCAGCTCGACCTCGCCGCCGTCCGCGCCGCCGCCGACCGACTGGCCGGCGCCGTCCGGCCCGTGACCGTCGTGCCCGCCGCCGAAGGCGTCTGGTACGCGCTGGAGTACCTCCAGCACACCGGCTCCTTCAAGGCCCGCGGCGCCCACAACTTCCTCGCCGCGCACCGTGCCGCCGGCTCCCTGCCCGCCGCCGGCGTGACGATCGCCTCGGGCGGGAACGCCGGCATCGCCTGCGCCTGGGCGGCCCGCGCCCACGGCGTGCCCGCGACCGTGTTCCTGCCGGTCAACGCCCGCCCCGTCAAGGTGGAACGGCTGCGCGGCTACGGCGCCGACGTACGCCTCGTCGGCGACCGGTACTCCGAAGCGCTCGCCGCGAGCCGGCAGTTCGCGGCCGCCCACGGAGCCCTGGCCAGTCACGCCTACGACCATCCGCTGATCGCCGCGGGCGCCGGAACGCTGCTGGACGAGATCCGCGACGCCCTGCCCGGCCTGGACGCGGTCGTCGTCGCGGTCGGCGGCGGCGGACTCTTCGCGGGAATCGCCACGGCGGCGCGCGAGCACGGCGTCCACGTCACCGCGGCCGAACCCGAGAACTGCCGGGCCCTCAACGCCGCCCTGGAGGCGGGCCGACCGGTGGACGTCCCGGTCGAGTCCGTCGCCGCCGACTCCCTCGGCGCCACCAGGGTTTCGGCCGACGCGCTGGCCGCCGCCCAACGGGGCGGCGTCGACTCGGTGCTCGTCACCGACGCGCAGATCACCGCGGCCCGCCGGGAACTGTGGGAGGAGCACCGGATCGTGGTCGAGGCGGGCGCCGCCACCGCCCTCGCCGCGCTGCGCACCGCACCCCGGCCGCCGGGCAAGCGGATCGCCGTCGTCCTGTGCGGGGCCAACACCGACCCCTCGGACCTGACGGCTCCCGCGTCCGGGGAGGCGTAGCCGGGAGCCGACTGTCCGTCAGGCGTCGTGACGGACCACGACGACGCTGCTGGCCGCGTACTGGACCACCTGCTGACTCACCGACCCCAGCAGTGCGCCCTTGATCCCGCCGTAGCCGCGGGTGCCGACCACCGTCAGCTCCGCCTCCCGCGACGCCTCCACCAGCACCTGGCCCGGCGAGCCCCGCTCGACACGGCGGAACACCGGCACGCCGGGCGAGGTGCCGACCGCCTCGGCGACGGTGTCCGACAGCTTCTGCCGCGCCGCGTCCTCGGCGTGCACCAGGTCGGCCTGCTCGGCGGTGCCCACCGCGAACGGATTCGTGTTCCAGTCCCAGCTCATGACGGCGTGTACGCGGCCGCCGGTGGCCTTGGCCTGGGCGACGCCCCAGCGCAGCGCCTCCTTCGAATGGTTCGAACCGTCCACACCGACGACGATCAGAGGCTCGACGGGCTCACTCACAGGGGGTTCCTCTCGTTTCGTCCGGATCGTCCTTCTCCTCTTGTATACACGGCCCCGGGGGCCCGACCGCGAACGGCGACCCCGAACGACGATCGTTGCGGCGGCCCGAGACTTTCGGGGACAGCCCGCCGACACCACCCGCTGCGAAGGTCGGTACGTCACGGTGAAGGGCACCGGACACGGTGGACTCGGAGGAACGGGCGTGGCTCAGCGCAAGGGTTGTCTGATCGGTTGCGGCGTGGCGTTGGTGGTGGGCATCGGCCTGGCCGTGGCGCTCGTCCTCGGCGCGGGGAAGCTCCTCGACATCGCCGACAAGACCCTGCTCGACCCGAAGGTCTACGAAGCCGTCCGGATCGGCGACCCCGAGACGGAGGTCCGCGCCAAACTTCCGTCGGGCGACAGCTTCGTCAAGGAGGCCCTGAAGGAAGGCGGCCCGGCCGAGCCCGCCGGCAGCACCTGCGCCTGGTACCTCTCCAGCACCGACAACAGCAGCTCCGACGTGCTGCGCCTGTGCTTCAAGGACGGGAAGCTCGCGGACAAGGCCGCCTACCGCATGAAGTAGACCACCGCCGGGGTGAACCCGAAGTCCGCCGGGCGCGGGTCGGCGAGGCCGCCGACCCGCGTGTCGATCCGCTCCGGCGCTCGCGCAGGGCCTCGGCGTGTCAACGCCGCGGTACCTCCCGGCGCCCCGGCACCTCGACGCGGCACATCCAATGCCCGTCGGTGCTCCAGCCCAACAGCCGCCGGGCCGCGCCGCCGTCGGCGGTGCCGTCCGGACCGAACGCGCCGCCGCCGGCCACCAGCCGGAGCCCGGCCAGGGCCGGGGCCAGGCGGGCCCGGACGTGCGCCGGGCGCAGGGCTGCCTCCGCGTCGATCCCGGCCAGCGCGGAACGCCGGTCCGCCTCCTCGCACAGCGAGAGGTGGAACAGCATCTGGCGCCAGGCGTACGCCGCGTCCTTGACGGCGGACAGCGGACGGGGGTTGCCCTCCACCCGGGCCACCGACCGGCACACGGCGTCGAAGCAGTCGCCCGCCAGACCCGCCCAGCCGGGCATCGGCGCGATGCCGGCCCGGGCGACCAGGGTGGCGAGGTTGTGGGTCGTGAGGATCTGAGCCTGCTCGATCACCGTGCCGTTCACGGCCGTCCCCCAGGAGCCGCCGCTCCCCGCCCGCTCCACGCACATCCGTGCGAAGTCCGGCGCGGTGCGGGCCCGGTTGACGCCCGCCGCCCGATCGGCCGCGCGGGCGACCGCCATGCGGCGCACCGCCGCGCAGTCGATGCCGTAGTAGCGCGCGTACAGACTGCCGTCGAGGAGTTCCGCGGCGATCCGCGCGGCCACCAGGAACTTGGGCGTGAACGAGCCCGTGAAGATGTCGGCGGCCAGTTCCTCCACGAACGGGGCGCCCAGCTCCGCCTGTTCCGCGAGCTGCGACAGCTCACGGACCAGCGGGTTGGGCAACAGCGTCGCGGGGAAGGCCCGGACGGCCAGTTCGCCGAGCCGGCGCACCGCCTCGTGGGCGGGCTCCCGGACGTCCTCGCCGTCGCCGCGGTGCCCGGAGACCGCCCGGATCCAGGGGAGTTCCTCGATCCGTACCTGGTGCTCCAGGTCGAGCAGGAGCAGGGACCTGCGGTTGCGGAAGGCGCGGTACGCCGCCGCCATCAGGGTCCGCAGTGAGGCGTCGGCGTACCGTTCGGCGGTCACCGCGGCGACGAGTTGCGGAACGAGGCCGGCCAGCACCTCGGCCGAGGGCACCACCCCTTGCTCCACGAGCACCTCCAGCGGCGCGCTGAGCGCGCCCGCGACGGCGGCCCCGATCGCGGGCGGGATCGCCGCGCCCACGGGCAGGCCCGTCTCCCGAGCCTCCCGCGCGGTCACGGGAACCAGCGGGGACTCCACGTCGGGCGTGCCGCCGTCCTGGTCGAGCCGGGAAATCCGGCGCAGCACCAGGGCGGCCAGCGCGTGGTGCGCCGGCAGCCCCGCCTGGCGGGCCTGGACCTGCCGCAGCCGGACGTGCCCGGGGGAACCCGGCAGGCCGCGCTTGGCGACCATCGAGGTGACGGCGACCTCCAGGAGACCGCCGAGTCGGGGCGTCAGGGCGCGGCCCGCCACCTGCTCCTCCAACGCGCGTCGTAGGACGGCGGCGTTCGACTTCGGGTCCAGGTGCTTCGTGCAGCGGGTGTGCTCGGCCGCGAGTGCCCCGTAGCGCGCCAGCAGGGCCGCTCCGGCCGCGTGCCAGTGCGGGCCGGGCGCGCCGCCGTGTGCCTCCAGGCGGTGGGTGAGCAGTTCGTCCTCGAAGGGACGCCAGACGGCCAGCGCCTCGCGCTGGGTTTCCACGGCGGCCTTCGGCCTGCGGCGCCCGAGCGCGGCCGAGGCCTCGCCGACGGTCCACCGGTGCACCGAGTCCGCTCCCGGCGCGGGACGCTCCGCGGGCCGCGGGGTGAAGCGCAGCCGGTCGGCGAAGGGCTCCAGCACGCCGACGAGTTCGGCGGCGGCCTCGAAGTCCCCGGCCCGCACCAGCCACGCGACGGTCGCCAGCGCGGCTTCCTCCGGCAGGCGCACCTCGTAGCAACCGCTGTCCAGCAGGGCCCACAGGTCGCGCAGACCGTCCTCGGTGAGGCAGTGCGCGAAGAGGGCCGCACGGGTGGCGGGGAGGCCCGCGCGACGGGCGGCCTCCTGTTCGTGGGGCAGCAGCGGCCCGCCCGCGGAGGGGGCGCCGGTGGCGAAACCGCCGGTGACCACAACGGGGGTGACCCAGGCCGGGAGTCCGGCCACGGGGGTGCGCGACCCGACGGAGAGGGTGCCCCGGGCCATGCCCGACAGGACGTCCTGCCACTGCCGGATCCGGGTCGCCGCCCGCTCGCGCGTGGCCGTGTCCGGGTGGGTCGCGGCGGTGCGCCGGGCCCTCGCGAGTCGGTCCGCCGCGTACGACGGGGAGACGGACGGGAACGGGACGGGCGGCTGCTGATCAGCGTTGGCGTTCATGGCCGGCGTGGCAGGTTCCGCCCCTGCGCCCCCCGGGAAGCAAGCCCGGTGCTCTGCTGCTGAGCTACACGCCGTGGTGTGTCGGTCCCGAACCTAGCCGGACGACCCTCCGCGTTCAACGGATATTCCGGCGCGCGGCGGTGGACGAACGGCCGTCCGCGGGTTCCCGCGCGGACTCGGCGGGTATCCCGGCCCGCTTCGATAAACCGCATTGGTGCGGAGCGTTCCGACCATCGACAAGAAGTCAAAGACCGCCCGGCAATCGGTCTCCCGAGCAAAGCGCGGCAGTGCCGGGAAAGATCGGAACTAAAGCGCATCAGTCCAGATGGGGGCAGGTGGGGGACAGTGTTCCGGAGGGTGCTTCGCGTTCCCTTCGGGGCGGGGGACGTACGCGTCGTCGGCCAAAGGGATTTCGGGCACGTTGACGGGCTCCGGGATAGCGGACAGCGTGGGCACCGCCCTCCGGCGACGAGGCCGGAACTTCCCCTGAAAGTGGCGGAGATGACTCGTTCCCAGGCGGCACGAACAATCCTCACCACCCTGCTGGCGGGTGGCCTCCTCTCCTTGTCCGCGTGCGGCCTGAGCGGCGACGGGGGCGCGGCGGAGCGCAAGGAGGCGGAGCGGACGGGGACCGTGTCCGGCGGCATCACCTTCCGCACCCTCCAGCTGAAGCCGAAGTTCACCGGCTACGTCCAGGGCGTCATCGACTCCTTCGAGCAGCGGTACCCCGACGTCACGGTGAAGTGGGAGGACGTCCCGGGCGACGGGTACAACGAGAAGCTCGTCGCCGACGCGCGGGCCGGGGCCCTTCCCGACGTGGTGAACCTCTCCACCGACTCCTTCCAACTGCTGGGCGACCGCGGCCTGCTCGCCGACGTCTCCGCGCTGGACGGCGAGGTCGCCGAGGACTACGTGCCCGGTGCCTGGGAGCAGTTCAAACTCCCCGGCCGGGGCGACGGCGTGTACGCCTACCCCTGGTACGTGACCCCCGAGATCCTCACCTTCAACACGGAACTCTTCGAGAAGGCAGGTCTCGACCCGAGCCGACCACCCACCAGCGTCGAGCAGTTCTTCGACCAGGCCGAGCGGATCGCCGCCCGCTCCGGCGGCCGGTACGCCGCCTTCATGGCCGACCCCAAGGGGCGCCTGCCCGGGGACTGGCAGAAGATGGGCGTCCCGATCCTCAACGAGCGGCGGGACCGCTTCACCTTCGACACGGACAAGGCCGTCGAATGGGTCGAGCGGATGAAGGACCTGTACGCCAAGGGCGCCATGCCGAAGGAGTCCCTGCTCAAGTCCGACGACATCAACCAGCTCTACGGGGGCGGCAAGCTCGTCTTCGGCCCCGGCTCCCCGGGCTTCGTCAAGGACATCCGGCAGAACGCCCCGCAGGTCTACGAGCGCACCCGGGTCGCCGGCGCCGTCACCGGCAAGCTCGGTCACATCGGCATCTACGCCCAGGCCCTCGGCATCCGGAAGGACACCGAACACCCCGACGCGGCGGCCGAGTTCGCGAAGTGGGTCACCAACGGGCCCAACCAGGTGGAGTTCTCCCGGAAGGCCACCATCTATCCGTCCAACGCCCGGGGTCTGGCCGACCCGTACTTCTCCGACCGGGGCGACGGCAAGGACGCCGAGACGGTGGCCCGCGCCGTCGGGGCCGAACAGCTGAGGACCGCCGCGCTCGACGCCAACACCCCCGTCCAGTGGACCAGTCAGGTCGGCGACGCGGTGGTGCGCGAGATGCAGAAGGCCATCCAGGGGGAGCTGGACCCGAGGACGGCGGTGCGCAGGGCCCAGGAGGAGGCGAACGAGCTACTGTCCGCCGCGGCCCGCCCGTGACCGTGAAGGAGGGGGCGGCGGGGGCCGCCGCCGCCCGGGGCACCGCGTCCGATGAGGGCCTGCCCCACCGGACGTGGTGGGCGCCCTACCTCTTCCTCGCCCCCGGGCTGGCCATGGTGGCCCTGTTCAGCGTCTGGCCGTTCGTCAACACGGTGATCCTGTCCTTCACCGACGCCCGGATCCTGCGCGGCGGCGGTTTCGTCGGCCTCGACAACTACACCCGCGCCCTCCGCGACCCGGACTTCTGGGTGGCCACCGGCAACAGCGTCCTCTACCTGGCCGTCGTCGTCCCCTGCCTGGTCCTGTTGCCGCTCGCCCTCGCGGTCCTCGTCCGCACGAGGCTCCCCGGCATCGGGCTCTTCCGCTCGGCCTTCTACACGCCCGTGATCGCCTCCGCCGTCGTCGTCGGCCTGATCTGGCAGTGGGTGCTGCGCAGCGACGGACTCGTCAACACGGTGTTCCGCAAGCTCGGCGTGGTCTCGGAGCCGGTTCCGTTCCTGACGGACAGCACCATGCTGCTGGTCTCGGCGATGATCGTGACCGTGTGGAAGGGCCTCGGCTACTACATGGTCTTCTACCTGGCGGCCCTCGGGAACGTCCCCGCCTCCCTCCACGAGGCCGCCGCGCTCGACGGCGCCGGGCCCGTACGCCGCTTCTTCAGCATCACCGTCCCCCAGGTCAAACCGATGATGCTGCTGGTCGGCACGCTCTCCGCGATCTCGGCGCTGCGCGTCTTCACCGAGATCTACATCCTCGGCGGCGAGAGCGGCGGTCCCGGGGGCGGCGCCCGCACCCTGCCGTTCCTGATCCGGCAGGTGGGCCTCGGCTTCTCCGGCGAGACCGGCTACGCCTCGGCCATCTCCCTGCTGCTGTTCCTGCTGACCCTGGTCTTCAGCCTGCTGGGCCACCGCCTGTCGAAGGGGGACGAGAGTTGACGGACCCGCGCGTCCGGGCGGACCTGCGCCGCCGCCTCCTCGGCCGCACCGGCCGCTACGCGACCCTGCTGCTGATGCTCGTGGTCATGCTCGGTCCGATCGTCTGGCAGTTCCTGACCTCGATCCGAGGCCGTACCGAGAACGTGTACGACGGCGTGCTGCCGTCCCGGCCCACGCTCGACAACTACGTCCTGGTCGCCGAGTCCTTCCCGCTGCTCCATTACGTCGGCAACACGTTGACCGTGGCGGCCCTGTCCGTCACCTCCAACCTGTTGTTCGCGGCGATGGGCGGATACGCGCTCTCCCGGGCCGGTTGGAAGGGCCGCAGGAGCGTCTTCACCGTCCTCGTGGCGACCCTGATGTTCCCCTTCGAGTCCGTGATGATCTCGATGTTCCTGACGGTGCGGGGGATGGGCCTCGTCGACACCCTCATCGGGGTCTGGCTGCCCGGAGCCGTCTCCGTCCTCAACATCATGATCATGCGGGCGGCCTTCCTGTCCGTGCCCCGGGAGATCGAGGAGGCCGCGGTCCTCGACGGCGCGGGCGAGTGGACCCGCTTCACCCGCGTCTTCCTGCCCTCCGCCAAGGGTGCCCTCGCCGTCGTCTGCATCACCAGCTTCATGGGCGCCTGGGACGACTTCCTGTGGCCGCTCCTCGTCCTCACCGACAGCGAGCACTACACCCTCCAGCTCGGCCTCAAGACCCTCGCCGGCGCCACGACCACCAGCGACCAGCGGACCATCGCCGCCGGGGCCATGGCCGCGCTGATCCCGATGATGCTCCTCTTCTTCGCCCTCCAGCGTTACTTCTTCAAGGGTGTGGCCGAGGGAGCCGTCAAGACCTGATCCGCCGGCTCCCCCTCCGTCGTCCGCTCCCTGTCCGTCGTCCGCTCCCCGCCCGCCCGTCCGTCGCCCGTCCGTTGCCCGAGTCGCCCACGCGACCTGCCAGCCCCCTGGAGCCGCCGTCATGCACGACGACCGCAGCATCGCCGAACACCGTCTGCGCCGCGTCCTCGCGGAGCGCGTCAAACCCGCCGTCCGTTCCCGCTCGGTACCGCTCACCGTCGAGCGCTGGGACGCGCCCGGCGAGCCGGTGCCCGTGGCCGAGGGCCTGTCCGCCCCGTACGGGCCCTGCGCGCCCGGCGACGCCTGGGGCCCGGCCTGGGGCACCACCTGGTTCAAGGTCACCGGCTCCGTACCCGCCGACTGGGCGGGCCGGGCCGTCGAGGCCGTGCTCGACCTCGGCTTCGACCGGATGATGCCCGGCTTCCAGTGCGAGGGCCTGGTCCACCGGGCCGACGGGAGCGAGGTCAAGGGGCTCAACCCGTACAACGACTGGGTCCGGGTCGCCGACCGGGCGACGGGCGGCGAGCGCGTCGAGTGGTACGTCGAGGCCGCGTCCAATCCGGTCCTGGTCAGCCACTCGCCCACTTACGAGGGCGACCGGCCGACCAGCGGTGACCAGCCCCTCTACCGGCTCGCCCGGATGGACCTCACCGTCTTCGAGACCGAGGTCTGGGAACTCGTGCAGGACCTCGAAGTCCTCCACGAGCTGATGACGCAGCTCGACGGGGCGGACGCCCGCCGGTACGCGATCCTGCGCGCCGTCGACTCCGCGCTGGACGAGGTGGACCTCACCGACGTCCCCGGTACGGCCGCCGCCGCCCGCGCCCTCCTCGCACCGGTCCTCGCCGTACCGGCCAACGCGTCGGCACACCGGATCAGCGCGGTCGGCCACGCCCACATCGACTCGGCCTGGTTGTGGCCGTTGCGCGAAACCGTCCGCAAGGTGTCCCGGACCACCTCCAACGTGGTCTCCCTGATGGACGAGCACCCCGAGTTCGTCTTCGCCATGTCCCAGGCCCAGCAACTCGACTGGATCAAGACCCATCGGCCCGAACTCTTCGAACGGATCAAGAAGAAGGTCGCGGACGGCCGGTTCGTGCCGGTGGGCGGCATGTGGGTGGAGTCCGACACCAACATGGTGGGCGGCGAGGCCATGGCCCGCCAGTTCCTCTACGGCAAGAAGTTCTTCCTCGACGAGTTCGGGATCGAGACGAGGAACGTGTGGCTCCCGGACTCCTTCGGCTACACCGCCGCCATGCCGCAGATCGTGAAGCTCTCCGGCTCGCAATGGTTCCTGACCCAGAAGATCTCCTGGTCCCAGCTCAACAGGTTCCCCCACCACACCTTCTGGTGGGAGGGCATCGACGGCACCCGCGTCTTCACGCACTTCCCGCCCGTCGACACGTACAACAGTGATCTGGGCGGCGCCCAACTGGCCCACGCCGCACGCAACTACCAGGAGAAGGGCCGGGGTTCACGCTCGCTCGTCCCCTTCGGCTGGGGTGACGGCGGCGGCGGCCCCACCCGCGAACACCTCGCCCGGGCCCGGCGCCTGCGCGACCTCGAAGGCTCCCCGCGCGTGGAGGTCGAACGGCCCGACGCCTTCTTCGAGAAGGCGCACGCCGAGTACGAGGACGCGCCCGTCTGGGCCGGGGAGCTCTACCTGGAGCTGCACCGCGGCACCTACACCTCCCAGGCCAGGACCAAGCAGGGCAACCGGCGCAGCGAATCCCTGCTCCGGGAGGCCGAGTTGTGGGCCGCGACCGCCGCCGTGCGCGTCCCCGGCTCCGACTACCCGTACGAGGACCTGGAGCGGCTCTGGAAGACCGTGCTGCTCCACCAGTTCCACGACATCCTGCCGGGTTCCTCCATCGCCTGGGTGCACCGGGAGGCCCGTGCGACGTACGCGGCCGTGCGCGAGGAGCTCCTCGCGATCACCGGGGCGGCGCAGTCGGCCCTGGCGGGCGAGGGCGCCGAGGAACTCGTCTTCAACTGCGCCCCGCACGCCCGGCGCGGCATCCCCGCGGGCGGCGCGGGGCGCCCCGAGGAGGCGGCGCAGCCCGTCACGGTCGAGGAGCGGCACGGCGGCGGGCACGTCCTCGCCAACGGTCGGTTGCTGGTGGAGGTCGACGGGCGCGGGCTGATCGTCTCGGCCTACGACCTGCAACGGGGCCGCGAGTCGCTCGCCCCGGGGAGCGCCGCGAACCTGCTCCAGATCCACCCCGACTTCCCGAACATGTGGGACGCGTGGGACATCGACGCGTTCTACCGCAACAAGGTCACCGACCTCGTCGCCCTCGACTCGATGGAGGTGACGGACGACGGGCCGGACGCGGCGACCGTCACCGTCACCCGTTCCTTCGGCTCGTCCACGGCGGTGCAGACGATCACCCTGCGGGCCGGGGCCCGGACCGTCGACCTCGTGACGGACGTGGAGTGGCACGAGAGCGAGAGGTTCCTCAAGGCGGCCTTCCCCCTCGACGTCGCGGCCGACCGGTCGGCCGCCGAGACCCAGTTCGGCCACGTGTACCGCGCCACCCATACCAACACCTCATGGGAGGCGGCCAAGTTCGAGATCTGCGCGCACCGCTGGATCCAGGTGGAGGAGCCCGGCTGGGGCGTGGCCCTGCTCAACGACTCCACCTACGGCCACGACGTCACCCGCGACGTGCGCCCCGACGGCGGCCGGACCACCACGGTTCGGCTTTCCCTGCTGCGCGCCCCCCGCTACCCCGACCCGGAGACCGACCAGGGCCGGCACACCCTGCGCTTCTCCCTCGCACCCGGCGCGACGACGGAGGACGCGGTCCGTGAGGGGCACGCCCTGAACCTGCCCGAGCGTTCGGTGAGGGGCGCGGGTCCGGTCGAGCCGCTGCTGGTGGTGGACGAGGACGCGGTGGTCGTCGAGGCGGTCAAACTCGCCGAGGACCGCGGCGGTGACGTGATCGTGCGCCTCTACGAGTCCCGGGGCGGTCGGGCCACGGCCACCCTGACGCCCGGTTTCGCGATCACCGGGGCCGTCGAGAGCGATCTGCTGGAGCGGCCCTTGGCGGGTTCGGCCGTCGCGTCCCCGACGGCGGACGGCCGGGTCGCCCTGACCCTGCGCCCGTTCCAGATCGTCACCGTGCGGTTGCGCCGCGCCTGACGGGTCGCGCGGCCCCGGTTCACTCCGGGGCCGCCTCCCCGGCGGCGAGCACCGCCGCGTCCCACGCCTCCGGCCGCTCGCGGCGGTTGCGGATCCCGGCTGCCATCACGGTGCGCAGCGCGGCGGTGTGCTCGGTGTCCGGCGGGAGCTCCAGCCCGTCGAGGAGGACGAGCCCCTCGGCGGGTTCGAGGGCCCCGTACACGTCGTGGTAGCAGAGCAGCAGGGCCCGGAAGAGGGAGCGGTGCAGGGAGGGCACGCGGGCTGCGGCCCGGTAGGTGTCGACCTTCGCCGACCAGGGGACGGGCCCGGAGAACTCCAGGACGCGGCGGGCCCGGCGCAGCAGGGGCTCCGGCGCGTCGGGCAGCAGCCGGTCGTGGTCGTTGCCGAGGACCTCGGCGAAGACGGCTTCCGAGGTGGTGTGGTCCTCGAACCAGTCGACCCAGAGCGAGTAGGTGATCGCCTTCGCGGTCACGGGGGCTTCCAGCCGGCTCCGGTAGCCCTCCCACAGGATTTCGGCCGCCGCCTGCGGATCGTCGGTCTTGGGCAGGGCGAAGCCGAGTTCCACGGTCACCCAGTAGTCGTCGAGGAGGTCCACCAGGCCGAACCCGAGCCGGGTCCTCCCGGCGTCGTCCAGGTCGTCGGAGAGGATCATGGCCTCCGCCCACGTGTGCGCTACGTCGTTCGAGGTGAGCCGCCCGTCCCCGGAGCCGCCGTCCGTCCACTCGTTCGCGCCGGTCCGGCGCACGCCCTCGCGGGCCAGCCACCGCCGGGCCGCCTCGGAGTCGGGCAGGTCGTCGAGGAAGGTGGTGACGGCGGCGGTGAAGGCGTCCGGCGCGGCGGCGTGCACGAGGTGGCCGACCGCGATCGTCACCGACCGGGCGTCGGGGACGCGCAGCGCCAACTCGGCCGGGCCCTGCTGCGGGACGTGGCTGTTGGGCCCGCCCGCCACGACGAGGGTCCGGGCGGTGATCCGCTCCAGGCCCTCGAACCAGGCGGGGTCGGGTCGGTCCAACCGGGCCCGGACCGCCTGCACCATCGTCCGGTCGAAGGCGGGTTCGCCCGGGGGGCGCACGGGGGCGACGGGCTCGCGGGGCCGCAGGTCGGGTACCTCCTCCAGGACCAGCCGGATCACCCGCCAGGGCTGCTCCTGTGCGACGAGGACGGCGACGGCCCCGCCCATCGAATGCCCGACGAGGTCCACCGCCTCCAGTGCGAGCGCGTCCAGGAACCCGAGCACGTCGTCACGCATCAGCTCCAGGGAGTACTCCGGGGTCCACCCGCTGCGGCCGTGCCCGCGCAGGTCCAGGGCGTACACCCGGCGCTCCCGGGCCAGGGCGTCGCGTACGGGGCCCCAGTCGGCCGCGCTCCCGCCGAGGGCGTGCAGCAGGAGCAGCGGATCGCCGTCCTCGGGTCCGGACACCTCGTACCCGAGCGGCACCCCGTCCACCGTCACCGTGCGCTGTTCCGTCATGGCGCCGAGGCTATCCGGGCCGTGAACTGCGCCACAGGGCGGGGCATAGCGGGCCGGTGGGAGGCGGGACGGGTGTCCGAACCACCCCCATCTGGTTATGCACCTAGTTGCAAAAGCGGCCGGCCCTCGCTAGAACAGGTTCATCACCCCCGCGCGAGGAGGCGCCCCCCATGAGTTCCCAGAGCCGCTACCCGCACCTGATGAGCCCCCTGGACCTCGGCTTCACCACCCTGCCGAACCGAGTGATCATGGGCTCGATGCACACCGGCCTGGAGGAGCACGAGGGCGGCTTCGAGCGCCTCGCCGCCTTCTACGCCGAGCGCGCCCGCGGCGGCGTCGGCCTCATCGTCACCGGCGGCATCGCCCCCAACGACGCCGGACGCCCCTTCGAGGGCGGCTCCCGCCTCACCACCGAGGAGGAGGCAGCCGAGCACCGGGTGATCACCGACGCGGTGCACGCCGAGGGCGGGAAGATCGCCATGCAGATCCTCCACTTCGGCCGCTACGCCTACCACGAGGACCTGGTCGCCCCGAGCGCCCTCCAGGCCCCGATCAGCCCCTTCGTGCCGAACGAGCTCTCCGACATAGAGGTCGAGCGCACCGTCGAGGACTTCGTCCGGGCGGCCCGCCTCGCCAAGCTGGCCGGCTACGACGGCGTCGAGATCATGGGGTCCGAGGGCTACCTCATCAACGAGTTCATCGCGGCCGCGACGAACAGGCGCACCGACCGTTGGGGCGGCGCGTACGAGAACCGCACCCGCTTCCCGCTGGAGATCGTCCGCCGCACCCGACAGGCCGTCGGCGAGGAATTCATCCTCGTCTACCGCCTGTCCATGCTCGACCTGATCCCCGGCGGCTCCACCCTCGACGAGGTCGTCCGCCTCGCGAAGGAGGTGGAGGCCGCGGGCGCCACCATCATCAACACCGGCATCGGCTGGCACGAGGCCCGCATCCCCACCATCGCCACCTCCGTGCCGCGCGGCGCCTACACCTGGGTCACGAAGCGGCTGATGGGCGCGGTGAGCGTGCCGCTCGTCACCAGCAACCGGATCAACACCCCCGAGATCGCGGAGGAGTTGCTCGCCGACGGCCGCGCCGACCTGGTCTCCCTCGCGCGCCCCTTCCTCGCGGACCCCGACTTCGTCGCCAAGGCCGCGGCGGACCGCTCCGAGACCATCAACACCTGCATCGGCTGCAACCAGGCCTGCCTCGACCACACCTTCAGCGGCAAGATCACCAGCTGCCTCGTCAACCCCCGCGCCTGCCACGAGACCGAGCTCGTCCTCGCGCCCACCCGGCGCAGGAAGAGCGTCGCCGTCGTCGGCGCCGGCCCCGCCGGTCTGGCCTGCGCCGTCTCCGCCGCCGGCCGCGGCCACGCCGTCACCCTCTTCGAGGCCTCCGGCCACATCGGCGGCCAGCTCGACGTGGCCCGCCGCATCCCGGGCAAGGAGGAGTTCGAGGAGACCATCCGTTACTTCGGCACCCAGCTCGTCGACAGCGGCGTCGAGGTCCGCCTGAACACCAGGGCCGACGTGGAGGCCCTGCGCGACTACGACGAGGTCGTCGTCGCCACCGGCGTCACCCCCCGCACCCCCGAGATCGAGGGCGTGGACCGGGACAACGTCGTCAGCTACCTCGACGTGCTGCGCGACGGGGTCGCCGTCGGCGAGCGCGTCGCCGTCGTCGGCGCGGGTGGCATCGGCTTCGACGTCGCCGAGTTCCTCACGGACAGCGGCGAGGGCGCGGCCCAGGACCCCGAGGTCTGGTTCCGCCACTGGGGCGTCGACACCGCCTACGCCGGCCCCGGCGGCCTGACCGCTCCCGAGCGCCCCGCCCCGCCGCGCCGGGTGCACCTGCTCCAGCGCAAGGCCACCAAGGTCGGCAGCGGCCTCGGCACCACCACCGGCTGGATCCACCGCGCGGAGCTCAAGCACCGCGGCGTGGTCTCCGTCGCCGGGGCGACGTACGAGCGGATCGACGACGAGGGCCTGCACATCACCGTCGACGGCGAGGCGCGCCTGGTGCCGGCCGACACGGTCGTCCTGTGCACCGGCCAGGAGCCCCGCCGTGACCTGTACGAGGCGCTGCGCGCGGCCGGCGTCGAGGCCCACCTCATCGGCGGCGCCGACGTGGCGGCCGAACTCGACGCCAAGCGGGCCATCCGGCAGGGCACCGAGCTCGCAGCCGGGCTCTGAGCGAAGGCCCCTTCACCGCAGCGGTGTTGTGGCGGCCCGCCCCGGGCCGCCACAATCCTCGGGTGACGCTGACACCGGCAGAAGCCGACACGATCCTGGCCGACAACTTCGCCCCGTGGGTGCTGGCCCTCGGCCTCACCGTCGAGGAGACGGGCACCCGGCACGCCGTACTGCGGCTGCCCTGGTCCGACGACCTGGCCCGGGACGGCGGCGGCCTGAGCGGTCAGGCCCTGATGGCCGCCGCGGACACCGCGACCGTCATCGCGATCTCCGCCGCCCGCGGCGGGTACGGGCCGATGGCCACGGTCCAGCAGTCGACGAGCTTCCAGCGGCCGGTGATCGACGCGGACGTGCTGATCGCGGTCAGCGTCACCAAGCTCGGCAAACGGATGGCCTTCGCCGACGTCACCATGACCCCCGAAGGCGCCGACGAACCGGCGGCCAAGGCCTCCACGGTCTACGCCCTCCTCGGCTGACCCGACCGCCGGGGCCGCCCCCGGTCGGTCAGTGGCCCGCGGTGACGGCCCGCACGCCCGTCAGGCGCTCGGCGGCGTCCCAGAGCCGGGCGTTGGCGGTGCGGTCCAGGGCGCGGCGCGTGACGCGGGCCTCGGTGACCGGGCCGACCAGGCCGAAGGCCCCGCCCGGGCCGTAGTAGCCGCCCGCGGTCGCCTCGGGGCTGGTGGCGGCGTACAGGAGGGGCTCGGTGCCAGGGCCGACCTCCTGCTTCGGGAGGAAGTCGACGGCGCCGACCAGACGGTGCAGCCGCGACGGCTTCCCCCGACCGAGGCTCGCGCCGGCCGTCTGCAGGTTCGTCCTCGTGTAACCGGGGTGGGCGGCGGTGCTCCGCAGCGGCCACCCCTGGGCGGCGGCGAGCTCGTCCAGGTGCCGGGCCATCATCAGGTCGGCCAGCTTGGACTGGGCGTACGACAGCATCGGGTGGTAGCGCCGCCGCTCGTACTGGAGGTCGGCGAGGTCGACCCTGCCGAAGTTGGCGGTGCCGCTGCTCATGGTCGTCACCCGCGGGGACGGGGCGGCCAGCAGCGCGGGCAGCAGCCGTACGGTCAGGGCCAGCGGGCCGAGGAAGTTGCTGCCGAACTGGAGCTCGAAGCCGTCGGCCGTGGTCATCCGGGTGGGCGGCGCCATCACCCCCGCGTTGTTCACCAGCAGGTCGAGCGGGGCGCCGTCGGCCAGGATCCCGTCGGCGAAGGCGGCGACCGAGGCGAGGTCGGCCAGGTCGACCCTCCGCACCTCCAGCCGCGCGTGCGGGTGGCGGGCCAGGATCTCGGCGCGCGCCTGCTCGCCCTTGGCCGGCGTGCGGACGGCCAGTACGACGCGGGCGCCCGCCTCCGCCAGTCGTCGCGCGGCCTCCTTGCCGGTGCCGCTGTTGGCGCCGGTGACGACGACGGTCTTGCCGGACTGGTCGGGGACGGCGTACATGACGGCTCCTTGGGGACGGCGACAAGAGACCGATGGTCTGCTGCCGAAGCTAGCAGACCGCCGGTCTGATAACAACAGACCGCAGGTCTGTACGCTGGCCGGGTGTCCATTCCCAGTAAGTTCCAGCGGGCCCGCAGCGAGGAGCAGCGCGCCGCCCGCCGCCAGGCGATCCTCGACACCGCGGCCGGGATGCTCACCGAGATGCCCGTCTCCCGGGTCACCCTGAACGAGCTCAGCCGCCGGGTGGGCCTCGCCAAGTCGAACGTGCTGCGCTACTTCGAATCCCGCGAGGACGTCCTGCTGGAGCTCCTGGCTGCCGCCTCGGCCGAACTCCTCGACCATCTGGAGCAGACCCTCACCGGGGCCCTCGACGCCGTCCCGCCCGCCGAACGCCCCGACCGGCTCGCCGGCTGCCTGGCGCGCGCCCTGGCCGACCGCCCCGTCCTGTGCGACCTGATCAGTGCCCAGGCCGCCGTGCTGGAACGCAACGTCTCCCCGCAGGTCGCCGCCCAGTACAAGCGGGCGGCCATCGCCCACGCGAAGGCCCTCGCGGCCCTGGTCGCCGCCCGGCTGCCCGTACTGGGGGAACCGGGCGCCTTCCGGTTCGTCGCCGGGACCCTCATGGTCACCGGTGCGGTGTGGACCCACGCCCACCCCTCGGCCGCCATGATCGCCGCGTACGAGGAGGACCCGGCGCTGGCCGTGCTGCGCCTCGACTTCGCCGACACCCTGCGCGAGACGCTGGAGGTCCTGCTGTCGGGGCTGCTGGCGCGCGCCGGCGGTTCCGGTCTGGGATCGTGACCGCGTAGGGCGCGACCGCGTGGGAAGTGGCCCGCGCAGGAGCGCGACCACGCGCGGGAACGCGGCGGACGCACGGCGAGGGAGTCTCACATGGGTGGACTGTTCGAGGCGACGGTCGAGATCGACCGGCCGGTCGAGGCGGTGTTCGCCTATCTGGCCGACGGCCGCAACGACCCCGAGTTCAGCCCGCGCGTCCAGCGCATCACCAAGGTCCCGGAGGGTCCCACCGCCGTCGGCACGGTCTTCCGCAGCACGGTCAAGGACGCCGGGATGAAGACGGGCCGGGAGTTCCGGATCACGGCGATCGAGCCGCCGGGCCTGATCCGTTGGACCGAACAGAGCAAGAACCTCGTGACGGCCGAGGGCGGCTACGACCTGGAACCCCTGGCCGGCGGCCGCACCCGGGTCCGCGTCTTCAACACCCTGGAAGGGCACGGCGTGGGCAAGCTCCTCGTCGGCCTGGCCCTGGGCGCGGCCCGCAAGGACGCCCCCGCGTTCGGCGCCCGCATCAAGGCGGCGGTCGAGGCGTCGTCCCGCACGGGCTGACCCGGGATCCGGCACGCGGCGGGCCGCGGGAACGGGCCGGGGCACCGTCCGCGGGCGACGCGGACGGTGCCCGGGGGCAGCCCGGTCCGTGGTCGGTACGACCCGGACCGGGCGCGCCGACTCAGAAGCGCTGCGGACCGTTCGGGAACGGGGACGGCGCCGGCACCGGGAGCGCCTCACGACGTTCCGCGGGGGTCGGCTCCGTCCGGCAGGTGATGTCCTTGCCGGGCAGCCGGCCCGTGGCCAGGTAGGCGCTGACCGGTGCGTTCACGCAGGAGTTGGGCTCGACGAGGTACACGGCGTGCCCCTCCCCGCCCAGCGCGAGGACCATCCGCGAGCCCTTCAGCGCACGGTGCAGGCCCTGTCCGCTGACGAGCGGGGTCTGTGAGTCCCACTCGTTCTGCACGGTCAGGACGTGCGCCCGCTTCGTCATGGGGGTGGCCGCCTCCAAGGGTCGCTGCCAGAAGGCGCACGGCTTGATGTTGGAGGCCATGTCCCCGTACAGCGGGTACTTCACCTTGTCCCGGGCCGCGTCGCGGGCGTACTGCGCCGGATCGCGCGGCCAGGCGTCGGTGTCCGCGCAGACCACGGCCCAGAAGGCGGCGGTGCCGTTGTCCGACGCCGGTTGGGGCGCGGTCGTACGACCGCTCGGCGCGGGCGCGGCGGCCGGCGACGCGGTGGGCGGGGCGGCGGCCTTGAGCCGGTCCGGGCCGAACACGGTCTTCGCGTCGGGCACGGCCAGGCCCTGGGGCCGCGGACGGCCTTCGGCGGCGGCCTTCACCGCGGCGATCAAGGGAGCGGCCGCCGCAGGGGTGAAGAACAGGGGCCGCGCGGAACGGATGTTGTCGCCCGTCAGCTTCAACCCCTCGAACTCGACGGGTTCGCGGTCGGCCCGCGCCACCAGGTCCCAGAAGGACTTGGAGACGGCGCCCGGAGTACCGCCGAGCCCGAACTCGGCGTCGCGCTCGGCCGTCCACCTGGTCCAGCGCGCGAAGGCCGGCTCGGCCTCCGTGGCCCACACCTGGAACATGCCGCGCCAGATCCGCCCGGGGTCGACCCCGCTGTCGAGCACGAAGCGGTCGGCACGGTCCGGGTACATCTGCGTGTACACCGCGCCGAGGTGGGTCCCGTACGAGTAGCCCAGGTAGGAGATCTTCCGCTCGCCCAGGGCGGCCCGGATGACGTCCATGTCCCGGGCCGTGTTGCGGGTGTTGAGGTGGGGGAGGAGGGCGCCGGCCTTCTCCCGGCACTTGTCCGCGATCGTCCGCGCCCACGCGACGTCCGAGGGGAACGTCTCCGGCCGGTACGGCCGGTCGAGGTTCTGCTCGGCGTCGGTCATGCCGCAGGTGATCGGGGTGCTGCCGCCGACGCCCCGCGGGTCGAAGCCGATCAGGTCGTACTTCTCCCGGACCTCCGCGGGGAGCGCCGCACTCATCTCCAGGGGCAGGGCGAGCCCCGGCCCGCCCGGACCGCCGGGGTTCAGCAGCAGGACCCCGTGCCGCTTGGCCGGGTTCTCGCTCTTGACCCTGGATATCGCCAGGTCGATCGTGCGCCCCTGAGGACGCCGGTGGTCGAGCGGCACCTTGATGGTCGCGCACTCGTACGAAACCGGCTGGTCGGGGCTGCACCGGTGCCAAGCGGGCTTGGGCGCGCCGTAGTCGGGCGCCGGCTCGGCGGCCGCCCCGGTGGCGGTGAGGAGGGGAACGGCGGTGGCGAGGAGTCCGGCGGTGGCGAGCAGGGGTGCGAAGCGTTTCGTGCGCACGAAGAGCCGATCCTTTCGGTGAGGAACGCGGTTCCCTGCACACCTTGGGGCAATCGGAGGGCGGGCGAATCATCCCTCAGGGCGCCTTCCCTGCTCCTCGCGAATGAGCGGAATTCCGGACAACTGGCCGACACGCCATGCGGATTGACGGCCGCAGCGAGCATCGCGACGCGCGTGCGCGATGCGTCGCGCGGCGGGGCGAGGGGGCGGGGACGAGGGGGCCGGGCCACGTCGAAGGGCGCGGAGGAGGCGCGCAGGGCGACCCCGTGGTCCGCCGCGACGCACGGGCACGGCTCACCCGGGCGTGGGACGACGAAGACCCCCGCGGCGATCCGCGGGGGTGCGAACTACAGGGCTCCGACCAGGCCCTCCGCCAGCAGCAGTACGCCGATGGCCACGATCACCCAGGCCATGACCGCGGCCGCGTGCGTCTCCAGCCACAGCTTGACCCGGGCCAGGGGCCCCAGGACGCGCGGACCGCCCACGGTGTGCAGCAGGACCGGCAGGGCGACCGTACTGGCCGCGACGGCCGTGAAGACGGCCAGCCCGACGCCCGCGCCCGCTGTCGACGAAGCGGCGGAGCCGACGGCCAGCCCGGCGGCCGCCGACAGCAGGAAGATCTTCGGGTTGGCCACCGCGAGGAGCACGCCGAGCCGGAATGCCCGGCCCGGCCCCGCCTCGCTGAGCAGCCGCATCCAGCGCGGAGCGGGTTTGCCGTGTCTGACCAGCCACTGCCGGATGCCCAGCGCGACGAGGCAGACGCCCAGCACGATCCGCGCCCAGTCCGTCCACGGCCGGTCGCGCTCGCCCAGCGGGACCAGGGAGGTCAGCACGGCGCACAGGACGGCGGGCACCGCCACCCCGATGATCCACCCTGCCAGGAAGGAACCGCTGGTGGCCTTGGCCCGCGGCGTGAACTGCATGAACACGGCCGGGATCACCGTGAACGGCGACACGGCGATCACGACTGCCATCGGCAGGACCTCGCCGATCACCGCTGCCCCCGGCGCCGTGCCGGTTCCGGTGCGCACATCGCCACGTACCCTCTCCTCGTCCTGGCCCCTCCCTCCATGTCTACCGGCCCCCGGGCGTCGCCGCCCCCCGTGTCCGCCCGCCGTCGGACGCGAGCAGGGCCGCCTCGTAGACCTCCATCACCTCGCGGGCGAACTCCAGCGTGCCGAGGCTCGCGGGCCGCCCGTCCAGGACGCACCGGCAGAAGTGGCTCAGCTCGGCGTGGATGCCCTGCACGAAGGGGGACTGGTTCTCCAGCGAGGACCTGCTGTGCTGGGGCTCCCAGGTGAGCATCCCGCCGTCCGTGCCCTCCGGCGCGAAGCCGGTCGTCACGCCGTACTCGTAGGGAATGCCCCGCTGGAAGGTGACGCGGCTGCCGTTGAGGATCTCGGCCGTGCCGTGCTCGGCGACGAAGGTGTACTGCTCGAACGGCTGCGACATGGAGAGGTTCTCGCTCATCTGGAGCACCCCGAGGGCCCCGCTCTCGAAGTGCAACACGCACAGGCAGTCGCCCAGACCCCCGCGGTGCACGTCGACCTCCGCCACCCGACCGCCCGCGGCGAGCAGCAGCGACAGCGGATGGCAGCCCTCCGCGAGCCAGTGGCTGTCCGCCCGCCGCTCCAGCAGCTCGCCGCCGTCCTCGGGGACGGAGAGGGCGTACCGGGCGTACAGGCCCGTCAGACGGCCCGTCCCGGGCCGCGCGAGGAGTTCGAGCGCCTTGCGCGCCGCGGGCATGAAGACCTTCTTCAGGCCGACGACGACCACCCGGTCACCGCGTGCGTCGATGACGGGGTCCAGATCGGCGGCGCGCGCGGCGGGCGGCTTCTCCATCCACACGTGCACCCCCCGGTCCAGGGCCTCGATCGCCAGCCGGGGGTGTTCCTGCGGGGGCACGGCCAGCAGGACGGCGTCCAGGGCGTGCTCCGCGAGCATGTCGGCCTGCGCGGTGTGGGGGGCGGCGCCGTACTGGCGGGCCGTCCGCTCCGCCCGGTCGGCGTCCTGGTCGCACACGGCCACCAGCCGCACCGGCAGGGTGGTGAGCACCGGCAGCAGCGTCCGGTAGCCGTGCCCGCCCAGACCGACCACGCCCACGCGCAGCCGCCGTTCGTAATCGCGCTGACAGGCCATCTCCTCGTTCCCTTCGTCAGGTTCGGCGTACTCTCACGCGGCGGTCCGCACCGCTGCGTCCGGCTGCGGGCGGGCCGCGCGCACCCACGCGTCCAGCAGTGCCACGTGGTCGATGCAGCGGCCGGGCGGCGCCGGGTTCGGTGCCCGCCCACCGAAGTACCGCAGGATCCGGCGCAGGTGCCGGTCGAGCGGATCGTCGGGCACCGTGAGCGGCGGCCCGAGCGGGCGTCCGTCGCACAGGACGGTCACCGTGCCCTCGTTGCGGAGCCGGCCCGCGACCGGTTCGAACGCGCCGGTGACGAGCCAGCACCGCCCCCGTCGGTCCGTGGCCCGCACCTCGATCACCCGGTGGCGCAGGTCGGATCCGTACGCGATCGGGCGGAGCCCGGGCGCCGACAGGCGCGGGCGGCCCACCAGCGAGGTGTACAGGACGACTTCGCACCCGGCGGCGGAGCGGTAGCCGATCTCGGCCCCCTCCTGGGGCGGGGCTCCGTCCGCGTCCCACGTCCCGCGGAACGAGGCCGCGACCGGGCCGTCCGGACCCATGGGGGTGCCGAGCCGCTGTCCGAGCGAGTCGAGGACACCGAGCAGGTGCGGCCCCTCGTACCCGAGGGCGCCCAGGGCCCGGTCCTCGAACCTTCCGCGGGCCCGGTCCCGCCCGCGGTGCTTGGTCATCTCCACGGCGACGCGGGTCACGGTGAGCGCCCGGGTCGACAGCACCCGAGCCACCTCCGCGAGTACGGCGGACGAACCGTAGTGCTCGTCGACGGCGACGCGCCCCCGGTGGCCCGCCAGCAGGCGGACCATGTCGTGCACCGCGGACGGGGCGCACACCGGCTTCTCCACGATGACGTCCGCCTCCGGTGCCACCCGGCCGATCTGCCGGAACAACGGGGCGTGGGCGATCGTGGGCACGCAGATGCTCCAGAGGTCCAAATCCCCGGGCCGGGGAACCTCGTCGACGGTCGCCACGACGCGCGCGCCGCACGGCAGCACCCGGCCCGCCGCGCGGGGGTCCACCACGACGACGGTCCGTACGCCCAGCGCGGCGAGCTTCGCCCGGTGCATCCGCCCCATGACGCCGTAGCCGGCGATGGCGCAGGTCGCCGGGGCAGGGCGGCGGACCGCCGGAGTCCAGTCGTCCACGACCGCCACCCCTTCCGTTCGCGTGACGCTCTTCCCCGCCAACGTAGGGGCGGGACCGGCGGCGCCCTGTCGTCCGATCGGCCCGGGCGGGGGAGGAGGACGGCGGCCGTGCGGCCGGGGAGCCGCCGCCGAGCGGGGCGGTACGGCCGGTCCCCCCCGGCTCCCTCCGACGGCCGTCCCCGGCGGCGCGGAGCCCCGTACCGGTTCCGCGGCGCTCAGCAGATGCGCGGCAACTGCTCCCCGATCGGCAGGTCGACCACTCGCGTCCCACCGAGGCCGGTCCGCGCGACGACGAGACCGGGATGGGCCTCGACGACCTCCCCGATCACCGCGGCGTGCCGCCCCAGCGGGTGGGCGCGCATGGCGTCGAGCACGGCCTCCGCGTGCTCCCGGGGCACGAAGGCGACCAGCTTGCCCTCGTTGGCCACGTACAGGGGATCGAGGCCGAGGATCGCGCAGGCGTTGGCGACGGCCGGCGGCACCGGGACCCGCGATTCGTGCAGCACGACACCGGTGCCGGAGGCGGCCGCGATCTCGTTCAGGGAGGCCGCCAGACCGCCCCGCGTCGGATCGCGCAGGACGTGCAGGTCCGGAGTGACCGCGAGCATGCTCCGGACGAGACCGCCCAGGGCGGCGCAGTCGCTCAGGACGTCCACCCCGAACTCCAGGCCCTCGCGGACGCTCATGATCGCGACCCCGTGCAGCCCGATCTCACCGCTGACGATCACCACGTCGCCGGGGACGACGCGCTGCGGACGCAGGTCCACGCCCGCCGGCACGAGCCCGATGCCGGAGGTGTTGATGTAGATGCCGTCGCCGTGCCCGGCCTCCACCACCTTGGTGTCGCCGGTGGCCACCTCCACCCCGGCCGCGCGCGCGGCCGTGCCCATGGCCTCGGCCACCCGGGCGACCGCGGAGATCTCCACGCCCTCCTCCAGGATGAACCCGCAGGACAGGTAGGCCGCGTCGGCCCCGCTCATGGCCAGGTCGTTGACCGTGCCGTTGACGGCCAGGTCCCCGATGCTCCCCCCGGGGAAGAACAGCGGGCGCACCACGTACGAGTCGGTGGAGAAGGCGAGCCGGACCCCACCGAGCCGGACGGCCGCGGAGTCCCCGAGCTGCGCGAGCACCTCACCGCCGAACGCCGGCGCGAAGAGGTGCTCGACGAGCTCGGCGGAGAGCGCACCGCCGCCGCCGTGGCCCATCACCACCCGGGGGCGGTCGCGCAGCGGCGCCGGGCAGGTCCAACCGGCGACGTCGAGGGCCACCTCGGGTACGACGGTGCCGGGCCCCGCGGTCTCGGGGCGCGCGGTCTCGGGTCGTGCTGTCTCAGGCAACGGGGCTCGCCTCCAGCGGGGCGGTCGGGGCGGTCGGGGCGACGCGGTCGTTCGGCGCGGCCGGGAGGTCCAGCCGCCGGTACAGGTAGTACGCCGCGCACGCGCCCTCGCTCGACACCATCGTGGCGCCCAGCGGGTTACGCGGGGTGCACAGGGTGCCGAACGCCTCGCACTCGTGCGGCTTCAGCAGCCCCTGGAGCACCTCGCCGCTGCGGCACTCGGCCGGCTCCCGGGTGGTGATGCCGGTCACCGAGAACCGGTGCTCGGCGTCGAACTCCCGGTACCGCGAGGACAACCGCCAGCCACTGTCCGGGATCACCCCGATGCCGCGCCACGCCCGGTCGGTGACCTCGAAGACGTCGGCGAGCATCGCGAGGGCCGCCGGGTTGCCCTCGGGACGGACGGCGCGCGCGTAGGCGTTGTCCACGGTGTGCTCGCCGCGCTCCAACTGCCGCACGGCACGCCGTACGCCTTCCAGGATGTCCAGCGGTTCGAAGCCCGTCACCACGATCGGCACCCGGTGGCGCGCGGCCAACTCGGGGTACTCGCCCGTCCCCATCACGCTGCACACGTGCCCGGCGGCGAGGAAGCCCTGCACCCGACAGCTCGGCGACCGCATGATCGCCTCGATCGCCGGAGGGACCCGGACGTGCGACACCAGCAGGCTGAAGTTGCGGATGCCGAGCTTCTTCGCCTGGTACACCGTCATGGCGTTCGGCGGCGCCGTGGTCTCGAAGCCGATGCCGAAGAAGACCACCTCGCGCTCCGGGTTCTGCTGCGCGACCTTCAGCGCGTCGAGCGGGGAGTACACCACCCGTACGTCGCCGCCCTCGCTGCGCACCTGGAAGAGGTCGCGGCCCGTCCCGGGGACACGGAGCATGTCGCCGAAGGAACAGAAGATGACGCCGGGGCGGGACGCGATCTCCAGGGCCTTGTCGATGACCTCCAGGGGTGTCACGCAGACCGGGCAACCCGGCCCGTGAATCAACTCCACCTGATCCGGCAGTAGTTGATCGATGCCGTGCCGGATGATGGTGTGGGTCTGGCCGCCGCACACCTCCATCAGCGCCCAGGGGCGGGTGACGGTCGCGTGGATGTCGTCGAGCAGTTTGCGGGCGAGTTCCGGATCCTGGAACTCCTCGATGTACTTCACTGCGGGATCTCCTCCTGCCGGGCAGCCCCGGTGGTCGCCGCGTCGGCGGCGGGCTCGTCGTCCGTGAAGGGCCACGGGGCACCGCCCGCCTCCGCCGCCATCTCCCACGGGTCGCCGAACTCCTCCTGAAGCATGCCGAGTTGCTCGAACAGCTCCAGGGTCTGCCGGGCCGATTCCTCGTCCAGGCGCTGGAGCGCGAAACCCACGTGGACGATGGCGTACTCGCCGACCTGGAGGTCCGGCAGGTACTCCAGGCACACCTCCTTCTGCACCCCGCCGAAGTCGACGGTGGCCATCCGGGTGCCGTCCTTCTCCTCGATCTCAAGCACTCTGCCGGGTACCGCGAGGCACATGGGCTTCTCCTTGCTGTGGGTGGTCCGTGGCCCGGGCGGCCCCCGCGGCACCCGCCACCACGAGCTGCCCGAGGGCCAGGCCGCCGTCGTTCGGTGGGACGCGGTGGTGCCGCAGGACGGTGAAGCCGCGCCCGCGCAGGTCATGGGCGCAGGCCGCGGAGAGCAGGGTGTTGGCGAAGACCCCGCCGGTCAGGGCGACCGTGTCCAGGTCGTGCCGATCGCGGGCGAGCCCGCACAGCGCGCCGACGAGGGCGGCGACCCCGGCGTGGAACCGGGCGGCGATCACCGGGCGGGCCGTGCCCGCCCGCAGGTCGGCCACCACCGCGGCCAGCACGGGCGCCGGGTCGGCCACGACCGGCCCGCCGTCGTCCGCCGCGGGCGGGCGCAGCCCGAAGGCGTAGCCGTCGCCGTACTCCGCACCCGCCTCCAGGGCGGCGGCCTCCAGCTCGATCGCGGCCTGCGCCTCGTACCCGGCGAGGTGGCGGATGCCGGCCAGGGAGGAGACGGCGTCGAAGAGTCGGCCCATGCTGGAGGTCGGTACGCAGTTCAGGCCGCGCTCCAACTGACGTTCCAGTACGCGAAGTTCGTCGGGCGGGCAGGCGGTCGTGCAGGGCAGGTCCGACGCCCGGTCGAGCCCCGCGGCCCGCAGGTGGGACAGTGCCATCCGGTACGGCCGCTCCACGGCGGCGTCACCGCCCGGCAGCGGGACGTACGCGAGGTGCGCGAACCGGTCGAACCCCGCGTAGTCGGCGAGCAGGACCTCCCCGCCCCAGACCGCGCCGTCGTCCCCGTACCCGGTCCCGTCGAAGGCGACGCCGATCACCCGCCGGTGGCCGTCGAGTCCGTGCTCGGCCATCGCGGAGGCGACGTGGGCGTGGTGGTGCTGGACGAGGACCAGCGGACGCCCGTCCGCGTGCTCCCGCGCCCACCGCCCCGAGCGGTAGCCGGGGTGCCGGTCGGCGGCGATCAGGGCGGGTCGGACCCCGGTGACGGACTCCAACTGCCGTTGCGCGGACTCGAAGGCGTACCGGGTGGCCAGGTCGTCCATGTCGCCGATGTGCGCGGACAGCCACGCCCGGCGGCCCTCGCCCAGGCAGAACGCGTTCTTCAGGTCGCCGCCCACGGCGAGGCTCGCCGATACCTCGACCGGCAGCGTCACGGGCAGCGGGGCGTACCCGCGCGAACGGCGTACGGTCAGCCGCTCGCCCCCGCAGACGCGCACCACGGAGTCGTCGCACGGCACGTGGATGGGCCGGTCGTGCGTGAGCCAGGCGTCGGCGAGACCCGCGAGCCGCTCCAGGGCCTCGGTGTCGTCGGTGACGATGGGCTCGCCCGAGAGGTTGCCGCTGGTCATCACCAGCAGGCGGGGGCCCTCCGGGTCGCCGGGCAGGCCGAGCAGCAGGTGGTGGACGGGGGTGTAGGGGAGCATCACCCCGAGGTCGGGACTGCCCGGCGCGACCGCGTCCGCCACTTCGGCCGCTCCCGTCGTCCCCGCCCCGCCACGGCGGCGCAGCAGGACGACGGGCCGGACCGCGCCGGTGAGCAGGCCCCGCTCCTCGGGCCCGACGAACGCGAGCCGTTCGACGTCGGCGAGCTCGCGCGCCATCAGGGCGAACGGCTTGCCGCCGCGGTCCTTGCGGCGGCGCAGCTCGGCGACGGCGTCCTCGCGGGAGGCGTCGCAGGCCAGGTGGTAACCGCCGAGCCCCTTCACCGCGAGGACCGCACCCTCGGCCAGCAGCCGACGGGCCCCGGCCACGGGATCGACGCCGGTCACCTCCCGGGGCGGCCGCCCGGACAGCAGCCGCAGGCGGGGCCCGCAGGCCGGACAGGCCACCGGCTGGGCGTGGAAGCGCCGGTCGGCCGGGTCGGCGTACTCGCGGGCACAGTCGGGGCACATGGGGAAGCCGGCCATGGTGGTGTGCGCCCGGTCGTACGGGAGCCCGGTGACGATGGTGAAGCGGGGCCCGCAGTGCGTGCAGGTGATGAAGGGGTGACGGTGACGCCGATCGGCGGGGTCGGCGAGCTCGGCGAGGCAGTCGGCGCAGGTGGCCACGTCGGGGGAGACCAGCGTGCGGGCGGGCCCCCCGGTGCGGGAGGCGACGATGGTGAATCCGGAGCCGCCCGCGAGCGGCACGGCGCAGTGCTCGACGGCGTCCACGACGGCCAGCGGCGGGGCGTCCGCCGCGAGCCGCTCGCAGAACCGCAGCACCGCCTCCGCCGCGCCCTCGACCTCGGCGACGACGCCCTCGGGCGTGTTGGTGACGTGCCCGGCGAGGCCGAGCCCGGTGGCGCGGGTGTACACGTACGGGCGGAAGCCGACGCCCTGGACCACGCCCCGGACGGTGATCCGGCGGCGCTGCACGGCCTCCATCAGCGGGTCTGCGCCACGGAGCCGTGGGCGTGCGGGTGGACGTGCCCGTCGGGGCCGTGGTGGTGGTCGTCGTCCCCGTCGTGCTCGTGGTCGTGGTCGTGCGCGTGTCCGGCGTCGTGTCCGTGCCCGTGTACCGGCCCGTGCTGCGTGCGGGCCATGACCGGTGCGTGCGGCGCCGTCCCCGCGCCGACGGCCAGGGCCCGGTCCAGCACCAGGCCCGCACCGGTACCCGCGCGGGCCGAGGTGAGCACCACCTCCACCCCCGGGTTGACCTGCTGGACGTTGCGGCGGAAGGCCGCCTCGTCGAACTCGACGGCCTCCGCGATGTCCGTCTTGGTGACGACCACCAGCTGGGCCAACCCGAAGGCCGTCGGGTACTTCAGCGGTTTGTCCTCGCCCTCGGTCACCGAGGCGAGCACCACCCGCAGGTTCTCCCCGAGGTCGTACGAGGCCGGACAGACCAGGTTGCCGACGTTCTCCACGAACAGCAGGCGCGTCTCCTCGGGCAGCCACCCGTCCAGGTGACGGCCCATCATCCCCGCCTCCAGGTGGCACAACCCGTCGGTGAGCACCTGCTTGACGGGTACGCCGGAACGGGCCAGCCGGACGGCGTCGTTCTCGGTGGCCAGGTCGGCGGTCAGCGCGGCCACGGCCACGCCCCGTTCCCGGGCGAGCAGCAGCTCCCGCTCCAGCAGGGCGGTCTTCCCGCTGCCCGGACTGGACAGCAGGTTGACCACGGTCGTTCCGCGGGCGGTGAGTGCGGCGCGCAGCGCCTGCGCCGCGAGGTCGTTCTTGGCGAGCACCGCCTGTTGCAGGTCCACCACTCGGCACATGGTTCAGGCCTCCTCGGAGATCGGTTCGCGGGTACGGGCCGGTTCGCCGCCCGGGCCGTCCTCCCAGGTCACGCTGAGGATCCGCAGTTCGCGGCCCGACAGCAGCTCCACGCCGGTGGCCCGTCCGCACCCCGGGCAGCACAGCCGCGGCGGCATGCCGACCGCCCATTCGTCCGCGCATTCCGCGCAGCGGGCGCGGGCCGCCTCGGACACGGTGACCAGCTCGGCGCCTTCGAGGACGGTGCCGGCGCAGGCCAGCTCGAAGCAGAAGGCGAGGGCGTCCGGCACCACACCGGCCAGCTCCCCGACCTGGAGCCTGACGAGGGTGACGGCGCTCGCCCCACCCGTCTCGGCGGCCTCTTCCACCTGGCCCACGACGGCCATGGCGATCGACATCTCGTGCATCGGGACTCCGTCCTGCCGGGGCTCATTACAGCGGCAGGACCCGGGAGCCGGGGTCGGGCACGCCGACGCCCCGCACGCCCCGTACGCCGTTCGGGTGCGCCGGGGCGGCCGGTCGGAAGGTACCGGGTGTCACATCCTGCGCAGCCGCAGGTAGCGCCTGATGTCGGGCAGCAGCTGCGTGAGCACGGCGACGATCGCGGCGGCGGCCGCTCCGCCGACGAAGGCCTTCTTCATGGGATCCTCCTCGGTTCGCGCGCGGGGTGCGCGGTGGTCTGCGCGTCCGGGCCGGGCCCCGGACGCTGGGCGTCCCGGACGAGCTCCAGGACCGTACGTACGGCCTCCGGTACGGCGGCGGCCACCGGGGCGCTCAGCCCGATGCCCTCCTCGACCGAGGCGGGTTCGCAGCCGACGACCAGGGTGCGCCGCGGCGGGGTGGAGCCGGTGCCCGCGCACAGCGTGCCCAGCAGGGCCAGCACCGAGTCCGGCGACATGTGGTGACCGTCGAGGACGGCGCCGCCTGGCGGGCCGTCGCCCGCCTCCCCGGCGTCGATCAGGTACACGGTGCCCGGGGCCCCGCCGCGCGCGGTGGCGTCGATCAGGACGAGCGTGTCGTAGCCGTCCAGGAGCTGGTAGGCGAGGTGGACCCCGCGCACCCCGAAGTCCACCACCTCGACGTGGTCGGGCAGCGGGTGCGCCGACAGCGCGCGTACGGCCTCGACGCCGAAGCCGTCGTCGCCGAGGAAGACGTTGCCGATGCCCGCGACCAGGACGGCGCCGCTCACGCGTCCTCCAGGGGGGCGACCTCGTCGGGCTGGAAGTAGAGGAACCGGCCCTGCTCGCGGCGGATGTCCGCACCAGGGTCGCCCTCCACCGTGACGGCGAGGTGCACTCCGCCGTCGACGTCGTGCAGGACGGCCTCGACCAGGGCGGGGCGGTCCCGCAGGAACAGGTCCTGCGCGTCCGTCGGTCGCAACCCCGGGCGCAGCAGCACCCGGCTGCCGACGCCCACGGCGACGCCGTCGATCGTGATCCGGTCCGGCACCGGGTCGAGCGCGTCCGGCCGGGCCGGATCCCACCACGGGGCGTCCGGGCGGAACACCGCCTCCTCGGAGGGGACCTCGCGGATCTCCGGCGGGAGGTCACGGATCTCCGGCGGCCCCTCGCCGGTGACCTCCCGCAGCGCGCGGACCGCGCCGTGCAGCCGTTCCAGGACCTCGGGCGGCATGGACTCCGCGAGGTCGATCACGGCGGCCGCCCGGGGATCCGTACCGCGGGCCTCGCGCTTCTCCCGGTCGGTGAGGACCGCCGTGCGCAGGGTGAGGATCTCGTCGATCTCCAGGGCGTCGTACATGGCCCCGGCGCTCTCCGGCGCGATGGCCGGATGGTCCTCCAGGATGATCGGGGAGGAGAGGACCACGTCGGCGCGGCCGCCGTCGCCCGCGAGGACGGGCCAGGTCCGCAGGTTGACGCAGCCGGCGACGGCGGCCCGGGCCCATTCGGGCGGGTCGGTCATCGACAGGAACGATCCGGCGTCGAGCCCCAGCAGGAGGTGGGCGGCGACCAGCGACCGGGGCAGGGCGGACTCGCGCGCGTCGCCTTCGCCCTCCGGGGTCCACGGGCTGGTGTTCTCCACGACCGCGGTGAGCCTCAGTACCCGGTAGGGGCCGTCGAGTTCGGTGGCGCGGAGCCTCACGAGACCACTGACCCGCTCGGTGCGCCGCACCAGTCGCCCCACCGTCCGGCCGTCGGCGTCCACGACCTCCTCGGTGTCCTCTCGGGCGGGCCGGGAGAAGGGCAACACGATCCCCGCCCCGCAGAGTTCGGCGACCGGGACCTCGTGGACGACCCGCTCCTCCGTCCCCTCGTCCCACGGCACCAGCACCCGGTCCTCCAGATGCAGTTCGTCGGTCGCGGTGAACGAGCCGTCGGACCGCAGCCGTTGGACGGTGCGCCGCTGGGCGTGCAGGAAGCGCAGCTCCAGGGCGAGGGCGGCGGCGCCCCGCGGCTCCATCAGCAACTCGGTCTGCTGGAAGGAGTGCTCCTCGTGCCTCGGGGCCCAGGCCGGTGGCACGAGCACGCCGAACTGCCAGCGCAGCCGGTTCTTCGCGGCCGACGCCCGGTACGGATACAGGACGTACCCCTCGAACAGGACGGCGTCGGCCACCTGCCGGGCGGTCGCGAAGCGCGTGTCCCCGGCGGTCGTCGCGGGCGGCACGGGAGCCGCGCCGGCCGCGGTCGAGGTGGTGGCGGTCACGGGGTGGTCCTCTCCGCGGCGCGCGGCAGGACCGCGCCGGCCCAGGCGGGCCGGTCGGGCGTCCGCCCGTCCGGCGGGGGAGCGGCCGTGGTCGCCGCGCTGTCGGCGGCCGCGCCGAGCAGCGACCGTACGGTCGCCTCCCAGGAGGAGAGCGCGTGCCGCGAACGGTAGGCGAGCAGCTCCTCCATGGCGTCCCGCGGCAGCCGCAGCCAGCCGCAGCCCGGGAAGTGCTGCTCGACCATCTCCCGCCACACCGCGACGGGCATCCGGTACGAGGCCTCGCGGTCCCAGGGCACCGGCTCGACGCGGAAGCCGCCGTCACCCGTGAACGCGGTGCCGGAGAACAGCATCAGCAGCGGGGCCTCGCCGTCCTCCAGGGCGTTGAAGTACCGGGTCGCCGCGATGTCCATGTCGTACGTGCAGGGCACCACCAGGTCGATCCCGGTCTCCCCGGTGAAGCTGGGCACCATGACCGACACCTGCGCGAACTGCACGGGCTGCAGGGTGCTGCCCCAGCGGGAGCGGGCGCCGAACAGGTCCGCCAACCCCTCGGCCTCGGCGGTCGCGTACCCGCGCCGGGCCGGCTCGATCCGCAGCTGGCACCGCAGGGCCAGCGCGTGCACCCGCACCCCGGGACCCGCCGTGATGCCGAGCCGGAAGACGAGCGTGGGCCCGGCGGCGTAGGCGTCGGCCCGCACGCCCTTGCACGTGAAGGTGAAGTCCGTCGTAGTCGTCATGACCGCGTCACCCCTTCCCCGGCTCCGGCCGGGACCCTCACCCGTCGCGCGACCTGCGCGAAGAAGGCGTCCAAGGCGGCCCGGGCCTCGGCCCCGCCGTCGAAGCCCTGCCACAACAGACGCATCCGCCCCACCAGCTCGTAGCAGATGTCGATCGGCACCAGATGGCACTCGGTGCGCCCCTCGGAGCGGCGCAACAGCAGTGCCTCCACGTCCGGTTCGAGCAGTGCGGCCAGTCGGCTGGAGCCGAGCACGGTCTGCCAGGTCCGCGGGTCGAGTTCGCTCTCGGTGGCTCCGGCCGGGCTCGGGTAGAGGGCGACCAGCCGGTCGAGCGCGGCGTTGCGGAAGAAGAACGCGACGCCGACCGGGATCTGCAACAGCTCCCAGGCGTTGTCGTCGAGCCGGTGCCCGGGATCGGTGAGGTAGCGGTCCGGGACGGCCCGGTACCGCCCGGTCACGGCGCCCGGCCGGTCGAACAGCAGGGCGCAGGCGGTGCAGGCGCAGACCAGCGCCCGCCGCTCGGTCTCCACCAGGTGACGGTGGCCGTCCTCGGGCACCACCACCCCGCACAGTTCGCAGGTCTCGGGGCGGGGCGGGCGGGGCCCCGTGAACCGGCGCAGGCCGCGCGGGGCGGCCTGCGCCGGGCCGGCCGCGGCGGGCCCGCTCACGGGACCCGCGCCGGTGCCGGCGGGCGGGCGGAGATCTGGAGCAGGGCCGGTTGCGGCGCGGCGGCCGCGTCGAGCTCCACCCGGGTCACCTCGGGGGCGAAGCAGGCGAGGGTGTCCTCGACCGTCCGCGGCGCACCGGAGCCGGCGGCGGACCCGGCTCCGGAGGAGCAGCCGCAGCCGGAACCCGAGGCCGCGGGCCGCAGCCGCAGGACCCCGGTGCCCTCGTCGAAGCCGACCAGCTCCACCGGTTCGCCCGCGTGGTCCAGGGCCCGCGCGATGCGGGTGTGCACGTCCTCCGGGTGCAGGTCGTGCAGGGCCAGCAGGCTCGCCACGAGCTCGTCGTCGAGCAGCTCCGCGGGCAAGGCGCCCGCCGGACCGTCCGCCGGTACGCCGCCGGCGGCGCCGAGCCGCTCCACGATCCGGGCGAGCCCGGCCCCGTAGAAGTCCATGAGGACGCGCACCAGTTCCTCGGCCGCCGCGCACGCCTCCCGGTCGCCGGACCCGGCGAGCCGGTCGAGGACCTCGTCCACCCGCCGGCCCGCCTGCCGGGCGTCGGTCGGGGCGCTCATCCGCCCAGTCCGCTCAGTCCGGTGGGCACGTGCATCGTCTTCACGGTCTTGCCGCCGCCCACGTACATGTGGACCCCGCAGGGCAGACAGGGGTCGAAGCTGCGCACGGCCCGCATGATGTCGATGCCCTTGAAGTTCTCCGGGGTGTTCTCCTCGAAGATCGGCGTGTTCTGCACCGCGTCCTCGTACGGCCCCGGTGTGCCGAACGTGTCGCGGGTGCTCGCGTTCCACGGGGTCGGCGGGTACGGGTGGTAGTTGGCGATCTTGCCGTCGCGGATCACCATGTGGTGCGAGAGGACCCCGCGCACGGCCTCGGTGAAGCCGACGCCCAGACCCTCGTCCGGCACCTCGAACTTCTCCCACGTCTGCGTGCGCCCGGCGCGGACCTCGGCCAGGCCCTTCTCGGCGCAGTGCAGCGCGATCGCGGCGGCGTACGCCTGGAAGTACGTGCGGGCGCGGTTGCGTTCCAGCGCGTTGCTCCACTTCGGGATCTTCCACTCGAAGCGGGTCTCGGGCTTGGTCATCGTCCGGGGGAGGGTGATGACGACGCTGTGCCCGGTGGCCTGGACGTAGTCGGTGTGGACGAGGCCGGACAGGGCCGTCGACCACAGGCGGGCGATGGGGCCGCCGCCGGTGTCCAGCGCGAGGTGGTCCTTGCCGTCGAACCAGCGGGGCGACATCACCCAGCTGTACTTGTCGTCGAAGTCGCGCTTCTGCGGGGCCGGGATGGTGTGCTGGTTCCACGGGTGGCGCGGGTCGACCGGGTTGCCGAGCGGGTCGTGCGTGACGAACTGCTCGCGGCCCTCCCAGTCGTCGTAGTACGAGCTGCCGAGCAGGATGCGGATGCCGAGGTTGATCTCGGTGAGGTCGTTGGTGACCAGCTTGCCGTCCACCACCACGCCCGGGGTGACGAACATCTTGCGTCCCCAGTCGGTCATGTTGGCGTACGTGAAGTCGCAGTGCTCGGGGTCGTTGAGCGCGCCCCAACAGCCCAGCAGCACCCGCCGCCGGCCGACCTCCTCGTAGCCCGGCAGGGCCTCGTAGAAGAAGTCGAACAGGTCGTCGTGCAGCGGCACCACGCGCTTCATGAACTCGCAGTACCGCATGAGGCGGCTCATGTAGTCCGTGAACAGCTGGACCGAGGCGATCGTGCCGACGCCGCCCGGGTAGAGCGTGGAGGGGTGCACGTGGCGCCCCTCCATCAGGCAGAACATCTCCCGCGTGTAGCGACTGACCTGGAGCGCCTCGCGGTAGAACTCGCCCTCGATGGGGTTGAGGGAGCGCATGATGTCGGCGATGGTCCTGAAGCCGTGTTCCCCGGCGTGCGGAGCGGGCGTGCGCTCGGCCAGCTCCAGGACGCCGGGGTTGGTCTCGCGGACCATCTTCTCGCAGTAGTCGACCCCGACCAGGTTCTCCTGGAAGATGTTGTGGTCGAACATGTACTCCGCGGACTCGCCCAGGTTGATGATCCACTCGGCGAGGTGCGGCGGCTTCACGCCGTACGCCATGTTCTGCGCGTACACGGAGCAGGTCGCGTGGTTGTCACCGCAGATCCCGCAGATGCGGCTGGTGATGAAGTGCGCGTCCCGGGGGTCCTTGCCGCGCATGAAGACGCTGTACCCGCGGAAGACCGAGGAGGTGCTGTAGCACTCCGCGACCCGCTTCTGCTTGAAGTCGATCTTCGTGTGGATGCCGAGACTGCCCACGATCCGGGTGATCGGATCCCAGGCCATCTCCACCAGACCGCTGCCGTCCGCGGCCGCCTTCGTCTTCGGTGCCATCGTCTGTGCCGTGACCCTTCTTGGGTGCGGAGTTCCTGAACGGGATGGGGACGTGCACGGGCGTCACCAGGGTGGGCGGTAGCCCGTGGTCAGCTTCCCGCCGGTGTGACGCCACTTCGGTTCCTGGTCCACGGTGTGCGCCGTGATCGCCCGCAGCCTGCGGACGACCGCCCCGTACGCGCCGCTGGCCCTGCTGGAGACCTTCGCGCCGGGAGGCTCGTCCATGAACGGCATGAACTTGTCGGGGAAGCCGGGCATCGTGCAGGCGATGCAGATGCCACCGACGTTCGGACAGCCGCCGATCCCGTTCATCCAGCCGCGCTTGGGCACGTTGCACTTGACGACCGGACCCCAACAGCCGAGCTTGACCAGACACTTGGGGGAGTCGTAGGTGTGCGCGAACTGGCCCTGCTCGTAGTACCCGGCCCGGTCGCAACCCTCGTGGACGGTCGCCCCGAACAGCCAGGTCGGACGCAGCTTGTCGTCCAACGGGATCATCGGGGCGGAGCCCGCGGCCTGGTACAGCAGGTAGGTCAGCGTCTCCGAGAAGTTGTCCGGCTGGATCGGGCAGCCCGGCACGCACACGATCGGGATGCCGGCCTTCGACTTCCAGTCCCAGCCCAGGTAGTCGGGCACGCCCATGGCACCGGTGGGATTGCCCTCCATCGCGTGGATGCCGCCGTACGTGGCGCAGGTGCCGATGGCCACGACCGCGAGGGCCTTGGGCGCCAGCCGGTCGATCCACTCGCTGGTGGTGATGGGCTGGCCGGTCGCCGGGTCGTCACCGAAACCGCACCAGTAGCCCTCGGGCTTGATGCTCTCGTTCGGGATCGAACCCTCGACGACGAGCACGAACGGGTCGATCTCGCCCCGCTCGCCCTTGAAGAACCACTCGATGAACGTGTCGGCGCCGCCGACGGGACCGCACTCGAAGTCGATCAGGGGCCAGTGCACGGCGATCTTGGGCAGACCGGGCAGCACCCCCATCACGATCTCCTCGATGCTCGGCTGCATCGCGGCCGTCAGCGACACGGAGTCGCCGTCACAGCTCAACCCCGCGTTGATCCAGAGGATGTGGATCGGGGGGTCCTCGACCGGGTCCTGCGTTGCTGCATCCACGGGGACGCCTCCTTGGGGCTCCTTGGGGAGAAGATCGGGAGGGGAGGGCGGAGGGGGTTGCCGGCCTCTCCGGATCCCACCTTTCTTGCTAACAGCCCGCCGGCCGGGGTGCTCCGTCATGTGCGGCCAGTCCAGTGACGCCGGCGGAACCGGAGCCGCGCTCACCCCCGGCCTCACGGGGGCCGGCGCCCGGCCGTACGGGGGCCGTCCGCGCGCCGTGCCGGCCCGGTACGGCGCGCGCCAGGTGCTCCGGCGTGGCCGCCGGCGTCTCCTTGCGCACGAAGGCCCGCCGCAGCGCGTGGTACGGAGCCCCGGGATCGAAGAAGGTCCGGCGCATCACGGCCAGCTCCGCCTCCCGATACGCGGCCAGCGGCCGGGCCGCCTCGTCCCGCTCGCGCCGCGCCTTCTTCGCCGCGATCCTGGACTGGGTGGCGGGCAGCGCCGCGAGCTGCGCCGCCAGCCGGGCCGTCTCGCCCGCGAACCCCGCCGGGGAGCACGGGAGCGTACGGTCGACCAGCCCGAGCCGGACGGCGGCGTCCGCGCTCAGCGGCAGCGCCTCCGAGACGAGCCGCCCCGCGACGCCGGCGCCGACACGGCGCGGCAGGGTGTACGTCCAGTACTCCGAACCGTGCAGGCCCATCAGGCGGTAGTGCGGGTTCAGCACGACCCCCGAACGGCACCACACCTCGTCGGCGGCGAGCGCCAGGAACGCCCCGCCGGCCGCCGCGTTGCCGCCGAGCGCGGCGACGACCAGCCGGTCGGTGGTGGTCAGTACTGCCTCCACCAGGTCGTCCATGGCGTTGATGTTGGCCCAGGACTCCTCGGCCGGGTCCTGCGCCGCCTCGATCACGCCCAGGTGGATGCCGTTGGAGAAGAAGTCCCGCCCACCGCCCAGGACCAGCACCGAGGTGGGCCGGGTACAGGCCGTCCGGTACGCCTCCAGCAGCCGCCGGCACCGGTCCGTGCTCATGGCCCCGCCGGGGAACGCGAACGACAGGAACCCCGTCTGTCCCTCCTCCCGGTAGCCGATGTCGGACCACGTGCTCCGGCCCGGGTTGGAGTGCAGCGGAGCCGGCCGCTCCCGCAGCGCGGGCAACCGGTCGCCGAGCGCGACGGTCGCGGGCAGCTTGAGCGGAACCGGGCCGCCGGGCGTGCGGCGGGCCCGCAGCTCCGGGATCCACACCGCGCCGTCGGTCGTGGCCCGGCACACCGCCCCCGCCCGGGTCGCGAGCAGTTCCCCGGGCCGGCCGCGCAGACGGTCCTCCGGGTGGCCGCCGTGCAGGTACCACTCGCCGCCGAGGAGCTCGTCCCGTACGCCCGGCTGGGAATCGGCGGCCCGCAGCATGCGCAGGACGCGCTCGGTGGAGTCCACCTCCCAGTCGACGCGTCGACACTCCTGACGCAGGTGGGGACGGCTCCGGGCGGTCGCCGGGTCCTGCGGTTGAGGGGTGTGCGCACCGGAGGCGAAGCGGTCGACGGCGAGCAGGACGGCCTTCAGGGCGGCGTCCGCGATCTCGCCCCGGTACAGGTCGCTCTTGCCGACCGGCGGCACGGCGCACTCCACGGAGGCCCACACGTCACCGGCGTCCATCTCCGCCACCGCCTGCAGGACGGTGACGCCCCAGCGGACCACACGCTCCTGCACGGCCCGGTCGAGTGACGAGGGACCCCGGTCGCCGACCGGCCCGGGATGGACGACCAGGCAGGTGTGCGACGCCCACACCTCCTCGGGCAGCGCCGTCCTGAGCATCGGCGCGATCACCAGGTCGGGTGCGTGGCGGCGCACCGCGTCCGTCAGGCAGACGTGGGGCAGGGCCAGTTCGACCGCCACCCGGTGGCCGTGGTCCCGCAGCTCGGCGTGGACCCGCTGCGTGAGACTGTTGAACGCACTCGCGACGAGCAGGACGTACACGTGGACTCCCAGCGGCGGCCCGACGCCGGAACGGCATGGCGCCCGGCCTGATTCGCGGTTCGTGACCGGAACATGACCGGCCGCCTGAGATGGTCGGGTACGGCCACGGCGCGCCGCCCGCAACCGTGCGGGGCTGTCACTCGAAAGCGCGCCCCCGAGGGGCCGCTCGGCCGCAGCCCGCGGCCGGGCCCGATCGCCCGCCCCGGAGCCGGGCTGTGTTGCTCCCGGGGTCCGCCACGAGCGCGCCGTACGGTGGGCCCGTGGCGCAACGCACGGCAGACGAGGTGGACCCGCAGACGGCCGCGGCCCACCTCAAGGAACGGCTCTACGCGACGATCACCATGATCTCCGTCGTCATCGGACTCGCGGGCAGCGACCACGTGGACGCCCTCGGCGCCGCCCTGACGGTGCTCACGGCCTCGGCAGGCCTGTGGCTGGCCGCCTTCGTCGCCGACCAGCAGGCCCACCGGGTGACGCACGGAGCCCTCGCCCGGGGCCGTGAGCTGCGCACCATGCTCTTCGTCAGCAGCCCGCTCCTGCTGTCCGCGGTCGGCCCGTTGATCCTGATCGGGCTCTCCGCCCTCGGCGTGATGCACGTCGATACGGCCCTCCTCACGGCGGCCGCGGTCAACGTCGCCACCCTGTTCGCCTGGGGTTGCTACGGAGGCATCCGAATGGGCGGCGGCACCGCCTTCGCCCTCCTGGCGGGCGGCATCGACGCGGCGATCGGCACGGCGGTCGCCGCGGTCAAGGTGGCCGCCGGCCACTGACCGGCGCGCGGGCGCCGGACCCCGTCGTCCGCGGATCGGGTCAAGCGGCTGTCACCCCGTCAACCGGACCGCTACCTTTGCCGGTACGGACGACGGGGAACGACCGGGGGGCACCGAATGCTGGACCAAGCTCTGACGGCACTGGCGGCGGCTGCGGGGACGGCCGTGGCCGCGGCGGCGGGCACCGACGTGTGGTCCGGCCTGCGCGGGTCGTTGGCCCGCTGGTTCGGGGCGGGGGACACCGAACGGGAACAGGACGCCCTGGACCGGCTGGACCGGACCGCGGCCACCCTCGGATCGACGCCGCCCGCGGAGGTCGACCAGGCCCGAATCCGTCAGGAAGCCTCCTGGCAGGCCCGGATCGAGGACGCACTGGAGGACCTCCCCGCCGAGGAACGCGAGCGGGCGGCCGACCTGCTCCGCACCCTGCTCGCCGGGGCGGCGCCGCCCGCCGCCGGGCCCGGAGCCGTATCCGTCACCGGGGACGTCCGCGCCGACCGGGGTTCCATCGCCGCCGCCGTGATCCACGGAGGTGCCACCGTCGGAACCCCTCACCAGCCGGCTCCGGAAGAGGGCTGATCGGACCGGCCGGCGCAAGCCCCCAAGCCCCCTCACGGCCGAAGCCCGTCGGCGTCCGACCGGCTCCCGGCACGCAGGCGACGGAACGCAGCCTCGCCGTCGGGTACGCCGCCCCCGGCAGCCGGGTGACCTACGTCGCCGCACCGCCGCGCGGGGTGAACCTGCCCCACCAGGTCGGGGTACTGCCCCGACAGGCGGACTGCTTCCAACAACGCGCCGCCCTGCGGCACCTGAACCGGGCGTTCGGGCCCGACGAGGCGGACAATGAGCGCGCCGCCTGCCTGGTGCTGACCGGACTGGGCGGGGTGGGCAAGACCCAGATCGCGGCCCACCACGCGCGGGAGGTCTGGCGGGCGGGACACGTGGACCTGCTCGTCTGGATCACCGCGGGTTCACGGGAAGCCGTGGTGTCCGCCTACGCCCAGGCCGCGACCGAGGTGCTCGGCACCGACGCGTCCGACCCCACCCGCGCCGCCCAGGCGTTCCTGGCCTGGCTGGAGCCCAACGCCGCGAGCCCCGCAGTACCGTGGCTGGTCATCCTGGACGACCTTCGTGACCCCGCCGACCTGCGCGGCCTGTGGCCGCCGGTCAGCCCGTGCGGCAGGACGCTGGTCACGACGCGACGCCGTGACGCGGCCCTCACCGGCACCGGCCGACGGCTCGTCCCCGTCGGGCTGTTCACACCGGCCGAAGCCGTCGCCCACCTGAGCGACGTACTCGCCTCGCACGACCGCACGGAGCCGCTCGCGCAACTGACCGCGCTGGCCGAGGATCTCGGCCGGCTCCCCCTCGCGCTCTCCCAGGCGGCCGCCTACCTGGTGGACACGGACCTGGACTGCGCCGCCTACCGGGCCCTGCTCTCGGATCGAGGACCCGCCATGGGCTGTCTGCTCCCCGACCCCGCCGGCCTGCCCGACGACCAGTCCACCTCGGCGGCGGCCGCCTGGTCGCTGTCCATCGACCGCGCGGACCAACTGCCCCCGGCCGGTCTGGCCCGCCCCATGCTGCAACTCCTCTCGGTGCTCGACCCCAACGGCATTCCGGCGGTGGCCCTCACCTGCGGGCCCGCCCTCGACCACCTGACCCGTGCGGCCCCCGGCGGCGGGTACGGGGCGCAGGACGCCGTGCAGGCGTTGCGCGCCCTGCACCGGCTGAGTCTCATCGACCACACACCGGCCCAGCCGCACCGGGTCGTCCGGGTCCACCAACTCGTCCAGCGCACCACCCGGGAGTCCCTCGACGACGAGGGCCGGCTCCGCCTCGGCCGGGACGCCGCGGACGCACTCCTGGCCGCCTGGCCCGGCATCGAACGGGACCCCCAGCTCGCCGAGGCGCTGCGGGCCAACGCGGCCGCCCTGCTCCGCTGCGCCGAGGACGCCCTCTTCCACGGCGGAACGCATCCCCTCCTGCTGCGCATGGGACAGAGCCTCGGCGAATCGGGTCGGCTCGGGGAGGCCATCGCCCACCACCGGCAACTGGAGGAGACGAGCCGGGGCCGACTGGGACCCCTGCACCCCGACACCCTCACGGCCCGTCACGAGCTGGCGCAATGGATCGCCCGGGCCGGGGACCCCGTCGAATCCGCCGAGCTCTTCGCCACCCTGGTGGCCGACCGGGAGCGCGTCCTGGGCCCCGACCACCCCGACACCCTGCTGACCCGGGGCAGCCTCACGCAACGGATCGGCGAGGCGGGCGACCCGGCGGCGGCCGTCGCGGGGTTCGCCGTACTGCTCGTCGACATGAGCCGGGTACTGGGTCCCGACCACCCTTACACGGTCAACGCCATGCACATCCAAGCGTGTTGGCGGGGAGAGGCGGGGGACGAGCAAGGGGCGGTCACCGGTCTGCTCGACGCACTGGAGCGGATGGGACGCGTCCTCGGCCCCGACCATCCGCGCACCCTGACGGCCCGCCACGACACCGCCCGCTGGCGGATGAAGGCGGGTCTCGCCGACCGGGCCGTACTCGACCTGGAGGAACTCCTCGCCGACCGGGAACGCGTGCTGGGCCGCGACCACCCGGACACCCTGCTCACCCGGCACCACCTGGCCCGTTTCAGGGGATTCGCCGGGGACGCCGCGGGTGCGGTGTCGGGCCTGGAAGAGCTGATCCCGGACCTCAGGCGCGTCCTGGGCGAGGACCACCTCCGCACCCTCAGCGCCCGGCACAGCCTCGCCGAATGGATGGGCCGCGGCGGCGACGCGCAGGGGGCGGTCGCCGGGCTCCGGTCCCTGCTTGCCGATATCACCCGCCTCCTCGGGTCCGACCACCGGAGGACCCTCAACACCCGTCTCTTCGTCGCCGATTGGCAGGGGTGGAGCGGTGACGTGGAGGGAGCCGTGGCAGCTCTGGAGGAGCTGCGCGACCACACGGCGCGCAGTCGGGGCGTCGAGCACCGCCGTACGCTCCTCACCAGGGCCTTCCTCGTCGAGTGGCGGGGCCGCCTCGCGGGCCCGGAACTGGCGCTGACGGGTCTGGAGGAGCTCCTCGCGGACATGACCCGGATCCGCGGGGCCGACGACCCCCACACGCTCCGGATCCGCGACCGTCTCGCGGAATGGCGGGCCGGTACGCCGCCCTGGGGGCCGCCCCCGACGCCCTGAAGCCTGCCCCGGCCTCCATCCGCCGGGGCCCTACCCGGCCTGGACCCGGAAAATTCCGCCGTACGCCCCGAGGAGTCAAGCCGCATGCCCGCTCCCGACCTCCGGACGCGTCTGACCGAACGGATCGTCGCCTACCAGCAGACGCAGGACCGGCGGTTCCTGTTCGGCCCCGAAGTCGACGCCGAACTCGCCGAGATGGCCCGGACCGTCGCGACCTCCCGTCCGCCCCGGACCGCGCGGGGTCGGCAACGGATGTCGCAGCTCTACCATGCCGCGGCATGGGTCCACTTCCACCGATACGACCGCAGCCCCGGCGAGGACGGCTTCGCGGACCTCGCACTGGCCGTCTTCCACCTCACCCCGCTCATGGGCATCGACGCCGTGATCCCCGCCCCGTTGTTGCCGGTGCTGGGCAAGGACCCCGATCCCCGGGCCCAGCTGGAGTTCGTCGTGATGCTCCTCGAACGGGGGCCGGCCTTCGTCGACGACAGTTTCACCGCAACCGCCATGGCGCTGCTGCACGGCGCTGCCGAGCGGGCCACGGACCCGGCGCACCGGGCCGAACTGACGAGCCGGCTGGGCGACGCGCACCGGGCACGCGCCCACGCGCGCCTGGGGGCCGACCGCTCCGACCTGGACCGCGCGGTGACCTTGTGCCGGACCGCCGTCGACATCGCCCCGCCGGACCCCGTGATCCGGGTCCGGTTGCGGCAGCGCCTCGGTCTGGCCCTGCAGTCCCGTCACCAGTTCGGTGGGGCACCGTCCGACCTCGCGGAGGCGGTGACCCTCCTGGAGGACGTGGTGCGGGAGACGCCACCCGGTGACGCGGACCTGCCGCTGAGGCTCGTCGACCTCGCCACCGCTCTGCACCACCGGCACGGCCTCGACGAGAACCCGTCCGACGCGTACCGTGCCGTCGACGTCATGACCGAGGCGATGCGCCTGGGGCCGTCCCGACCCTCCGATGCCGAGTGGTGCCACCGACACTTCCAGTCGATCCTGAACCGGAAGTACCTGCTGTCCGGACGGCCCGAGGACGGCGACCGCGCGGTGGAGCACGGTGAGAGGGCACTGGCGCTGCTACCCGCCGGCACCACGGACGGCAGAACCCGCGCCTCACGTCTCATGACCCTCGGCGCACTCTCGGAGAGCCATCTGATCCGCTACGACCACGAGGGCCGCTCCGTCGATCTCAACCGTGCGATCGACCTGGCCGAGCGCGGTCTCGCCGCGGCGGTTCTCCCGGCGGACCGCCCTTTCGCCGCTGCGCAGTTGGCGATCTGTCTCGTCGCCCGCGGCGCCCGCGACGAGCAGCTCGACGACATGGGCCGCGCGATCACCCTGCTGAGCGAAGCCATCGCCGGTACACCCGAACGTCACCCGTCCCTGGCGGAGATGTACACCGGCCTGGGCACCGCCTACTTCAGCCGCTACGCGATCCGGAAGGACCTGCGGGACCTCGATCTCGTCGTCGACACGGCGGCCCGGGCCCTGCGCGGTACGCCGGCGGGCACCAGGAGCGCCACCGCGCGGCGCTCCAACCTCGGACATGCCCACCTCGCCCGATACCGGCGGTCGCGGCAGCCGCACGACCTGGACCGGGCGGTCGAACATTGCGTCGGCGCCCTGCGGGAGCTGACCCCCGACGCGTCCCGCGGGCCCGGTGGGCTCAAGACGTCCGGTCTCGCCGCGTCGGCGCTCCTGGAGCGGTTCCTGAAGGAACCGAGCGCCGCGGACCGGGCACACGCCGCCTTCCTGCTCGACCGTACGTGGGGCCCGCCCGCGGCTTCCCACGCCCGCGTCCAGTACCTCCAGGCGGTGGGGGGCCTCGCCCTCGCCGCCGGCCGGCACGACCGTGCGGCGCAGCTCCTGGACGAGGCCGCGCTGATGCTCCCGGCGGCCGTACCCGATTCGACGGCCCCGATCGACCTGATCCTGCCCCTCACCCTCCACCTCTTGATGGCCGAGTACGCCATCGAGGCCCACTGCGCCCTCGGCAGCCCCGCCGACGCACTCGCCTCGGCCGAACTCGCCCGCGGCGTCCTCACGAAGGGCGGGACGCGCCCGCCGGAGCGGGCCGACGGGAGCCCGCTCCTCGAAGGCGCCGCCCATGCCGCAGCCGCCCGGCGCCTCGGCGAAGTCCGCCGGGGACTGGCGTCGACGACGTCCCGGAACCCGCCGGGACGAGCCGCGGCCGACCCGGAAGCCGACCGCCGGACGTACGACGAGGCGTGTGCGTCGCTCCGGCAACGGCCCGGCCTGGCCCGGTTCCTGTTGCCCGAGGCCGTCTCCGGGCCGCGGCCCCCCGGGCCCCCCGGGGCGGTCGTCGTGGTCAGTCCCGGCCTGCGGACCGGCCACGCCCTGATCATCGGACCGGACGCGGAGCCGATCGCGCTGCCCCTGCCGGCCCTGACCCGGGAGGTCGTGAGCGGGTACACCGGGATTTTCGTCCAGGCGACCGGGCAGATCCCGGTGGTGTTGGAGGCCCGTCTGGCCGAGTTGCTGCCCGAGATCCTCGACTGGCTGTGGACAGCGGTGGGTGAGCCCGTCACCGCCCGGGTGCGGCAGCTGCTGCCCGGACCGCCTCCCAGGGTGTGGTGGATCCCCGTCGGGATTTTGTCCGTACTGCCTCTCCACACGGCCGGCCCGGCTGACGGCGGCCCCGGGTGCCTGGACGCCGTCGTCTCCTCGTACGCGCCGACCGTGCGCGGGCTGGTGCGCCCCCGCCCGGGTGCGGGTCGGTCCGGTCCGCGGCACCGACTCGTGGTCGCCGTACCGAACAGCCCGGGCATGCCGGAGCTGCCCGGAGCCCTGCGCGAGGCCCGGGAACTGGCGGCCCGCGGTGGTGAGGCCCTGCTGGACGCCGACCGGGCCGGTGTGCTGGCCGCCCTGCCGTCGGCGGACCTGGTGCACTTCGCCTGCCACGCCGGCACCAGACCCCTGTCGCCCTCGGAGGGCGCCCTGCACCTGAGCGACGGCACGCTGAGCATCGCCGAGATCAGCGCGCTGAACCTGGCGCACGCGGACCTGGCCTACCTGTCGGCCTGCTCCACGGGCCAGGGCGGCTGGCGATACGCGGGAGAGGCCCTGCACCTGGCGTCCGCGTTCCAGCAGGCGGGGTTCCCGCACGTCGTCTCCAGCCTGTGGCCGGTGTCCGACCCCGTGGCCGTGCGGTTCGCCCGCCGCTTCTACGAGGAACTCCCGGACACCACGGGCGCCGCCGCCGAGGCGTTGAACCGCACCGCGCGGTGGATGCGGGACCGCAACCCGGACCGCCCCGACCAGTGGTCGACCTTCGTGCACAGTGGACCCTGACCGGCCCGGGGGACCCGCCCGCCTCAGGGCGACGGGTCTCGGACGGGCAACGGATCGGGGGCGGACAGCACGCCCTCGGTCAGCCAGTCCTGACCCCGGTCGTCGACGAGGGCCCCGGCCACCCGGAGCCGTTGGGCGATCTTCCGGCGGCAGGCGGCGGTGTCCGACAACTGGATGAAGTTGCGGCCCGCCAGATCGGCGATGGGGCGGTGCGCGCCGACCCGGACGATCACCGTGCGCTCGGGGGCGTGGGCGAGGGCCATGCCCAGTTCGAGCAGGACGTTGGGGCGTGCCTGCATGCCGATCGAGGTCTCCTCGGGCGGATCTCCGGGGTCGCACAGCCCGGGGTGGAGTTGGACCACGTCCTCCGGCGTCAGCAGCACCACGACCGCGGCGGCCCGGCGGATGCCCTGCGCCACCACCTCCCCGAGGAAGGGACTGCCCTCACCGGTGGACTCCACGACGCTTTCCCATTCGAGGGGGTTCAGACCGAGCGAGCGCAGGAAGGCGAACATTCCGGCGCGCACGACGGACTCCCGTCCGTGGACGACGAACACGTTGCGGCGCGTTGTACGGGCGTCGGGGGAGCCGGGGCCCCGCGGGTCGGGGACCTCGGCAGGAGGCGTCGGGCCGGGCGCGGGCGCCGCCTCCCGGAGCCGGGGCGCTGCCACCGCGCCCGCTCCGCGCGTGGCCTCCCAGCGGTCCATGGCGTCCGTCAGGTAGCCCGTCTCGTCGTCGAGCGCCGCGAGCAGCCGGCTCGCGAGCGCGTGGTCGTCGGCGAGGAACCCCGCGTACGGGGGTGGAGCGCCCAGGGCCCGAGCCATGTTGTCGGACGCGATGTCCACGGTGCGACGCAACGAGCGCAACCTCGGGAGGAGTTGGCGGGCCTCGGCGATCAGCAGGGCGGGATCGCCCATCTCGCCGTGTTCCGACGGCCGCCCCGCGACGGCGCGTTCGGTGGCCTCCTCGATGAGCTCGCGCAGCAGCCCCGCCCGGCCGTCCCGGCGCCAGACGCGCAACTGGTAGCGCAGTTTGGCCGCGTGCAGGAGGTACCGGGCGAGCGGGGGCGTCGCGGTCCCGCCCGACGACCAGGCCCAGGCGCTGGCCGGGGCCTCGTCGTCCGCCCCGGCCACCAGCAGGATGTCCCGTCGGGGCCGTTCGTGGACGCCCGGATCGGGCTCCCACATGAACAACCGTTCGTGGACGACGGCCCCGCGCCGCTGCCACGCCGGATCGCGCGGGGGATCGGGCAGCCGGGCGGCCGGCCCGGCGACGATCTCGACGGGATCGGCCACGCCGGCGCCGTCACCGGTGACGGGCCGCGCGAGTCGGGCGAAACGGATCCGGGACTCCCCGATCAGCGGCGCGGTCCTGCCGTGGGAGACCGCGTTCCACTGGCGTTCGAGCAGCCGCCACCCGGGCCGTTCCGTACGCGGAGCCAGCGCCACCGAGAGGGACAGGACGTCATGATGGCGGCGCAGCACGGCCTGGTAGTGGTCGTCGGCCCGCTCCTGGGCGGCCACCGTACGGGTGCCCGCCGAGCCGTCCTCGGCCCGGGGCAGCTCGGCGGCCGACGCCGGCAGGTCACGGGGCAGTCCCGTGCCCGGGAGGGGCGACTCCATCGCGAACAGGTGCCGGCAGGCCGTCCAGATGTCGGCCACCGCGCGGTAGGCCGCGGCGGCGTGCGGTCCGCCGAGCGGCGCGAAGAGGTGCAGGACGAGGTGTTCGTCGAGGAGCTCCCCGGTCCCCGCCTCGGGGCGGCCCCCTTCAGTCACCGGCGGATCCGCCGCGACCGGGATCCGCCGGCCCGTCCGCCTGCTGCTGCGCGGCGCGGTGGACGAGGTCGTGCAGGAGGACGGCGACGCGATCCTGCAACCCCGGATCGGCGCCCTCCTCCTCGGGCGCCGGTCCGGACTTGATCATCCGGGACGGTGCCGCGTCCTCCAGGGCGGACGTGGCGTCCCTCAGGTCCTCGTGGGACCCGTCACGAAGAGCGCTCGCCAAGGCCTCCACGGCCCGCCGCACCCCCACCCAATCCGCCTCGGGAAGCTGCCACTTGAGACAGCCGGCCAGCACCTCGATGGCATCGGCGTAGTCCGTCGATCCGCCCTGCGCCGTGGTGGGTTCGTCATGTGAGGACATCGTGCGGGGTCCCTCCCGTCCGTCCGGCCGAAGGTCTTCGATTCTCGCACCATCGGACTGCGCGCGGAGGAAATCCGCGATGGCGGCGGGCCCGATCCGTCCGATGTCGCCGGGCCGCACCACCAGCCGAAGTTCCGGACAGATCAGACCCTTCCGCGCACGCGCCAAGAAGGAGCGCACCACCATCGTCAGCAGTTCCGGGGGAGTGGTGCCGTCCATGCGGGCCAGCCCGGAACCCACCAGGCCCATCGCCAGGGGGCGGCGGCGGCCGTGGCGGGCCACGTGGTCCCACAGGCGGTCGAGGCTCGACGTCAGGTGCTCGAAGGACGAGGCGGCCACCAGGTCGTTGCCCATCCTGCTGTAGGCGACGCCGAAGACCTGCCGGTCACCGGCCCACATCGGGACGACCGTTCCGATCGGGTACCTGATGAGCTTGCCCAGCCTCTTGCGCGACCTCGATTCGACCGAAGCCCGGGGTACGTGGCGCAGCGCGCGGCGCAGCTCGGCGTCGAGCCGGGTCCGGTCGTCATCGAACAGGGCGTGCAGCAACTGGCCCTGGAGACTGCCCCGGTTGATCACCCGGTCGTCGGTGGCCGTGTCGAAGGTGTCGCTGAACCCGATCACGAGGTCGGCGTCCGTCTGGTCGAACAGGTCGCCCGAGACGAGCACCACCGCGGTTCCGAGCAGCGGGAACTCCCCCCGCAGTACGGCCTCGCCCGCCCCGCCCACCTCGCGCACCCGGTCGCGGAGGGCGGACAGCGCACGGTCGAGTTCGGCGTCCTCGGCGGCGTGCTCGGCCAGTTCCTCGCCGACGGACAGGGCGGCCGAACTGTCCCCCACCTTCATGTAGGCCCGGAACAGATCCCGCTGGGCGGACTCCCGCAGGGCCCACAGCTGTCCCACGGGCCTCCGGGCGAAGTCGTACCCCTCGACGTCCTGGAGGGGTCGGACCCGCCACAGGGCGAGCGCTCTCGACAGGACGGTGACCGCCGAGGCGGCCGGTAGTCGTCGGCCCTCCGCGATCAGGGCCTGGAACTCCCACAGGTCGATCTGCTCCGTCCGCAGCGCCAGCCGGTACGCGCTGGGCCGTCCCGGCTCGGTGACGATCACCTCGTCGCCGCGACCGCCACGACCGGGAGAGAAGAGCCGGCGCAGGGCCAGGACGTGCTTCTGCACGGCCACCCGGTCACCGCGCCGCACCGGCAGGTCGACGCCCCACACGTCGTGGGCGATCTCGTCCACCGACACCGACTCGCCCCGCCCGAGCGCGAGCCGGGCCAGGACGGCGGTGGTCAACGGGGGTGGCGCGATCCGGTCCTCCCCGAGGCGCACCCGGGCCCGTCCGAACAGTGTCAGTCGGAGATTCTCCACGTGGCCCTCGCCGCCATTAGTCCCAACACCGGTGAACGCGGGGCCAGTTTAACGAGCAGCCGCCGGCGGGGCGGGCGGAAGCGAAGAGGAAGCACCCCGGCAGCGGGACGGCCCTTGTGGGGGAAGCGCGCCGGCGGGTCGAATCGGCGGGTCGACACACCACCTCACCAAGGAGTCGAAGATGCCGGCGACTGAACGGCGAACCGAACTGGCCTCACAGATGAAGGCCTTGACCGAATCCGCGGGCGGCCCCGTCTCGGTTTCGGTCGCCACCGGGGAAGTCAGGTCCGTCGCGGACCGTGTGGAACGCATCCGTGCCGCACACCCGTCCGCGAGCCGCGGTTCCTGCCTCTCGGGTTACTCGACCTGGGGCGACTGACAACCACCCGACCAGCGTCCCGGGGCCGCGCACCGCGCGGCCCCGGGACCCCCCCGAACCGGAGACCGCATGCTGACGACCGGGATCACCCTGTCCAACCGTTCCGAGGCGTTCCGCCCGTCGGACGTCATGATCAGTTCGGGTACGAGGCGACTGGCCGGCGTCCCCGGAGTCGCGGCGGACCCGACGGCCGTCGTCCCCAGGGACGACTGGCGCCCCCTCGACGGTCGCGAGCGGGAACTGCTCCGCGCCCGCCCCGGCACCCCGTTGAACCTCATGCTGACCGTGGTGGGCCTCGACGCGGACTCCCTGGCGCGATGCCAGGACCAGTTGCTGCCGCTGCTCGCGGCGGCCGGTCGGAACGGACCGGACGAGGAGGGCGGGCACCGCAGCGCCGTCCTGGTAGAGGTCCGGGAGCGGATCCTCGACGCCGTGCTGCGGGGCGTGGGCGCCGTCAGCACCCGGCAGGGGGCCGCCGACAGCGTCGTGCACGGGCCCGGCCTCGTTTCCACGGCGTACAACTACGAGCAGCGGACCTTCATGGGCCTGCACCTCGACAACCACGAGGACCACGCGTTGGCCGAGCGGCACCGCTCCCTCCTGCTGACGGTGACCAACCTCGGCACCGCCGACCGCTGGGTCCACTTCGTCAACCTCCGCGCGGTCGACCTGATGAGGATGCTCGCCGACACGGGCCGGGAGGTCCCGAACACCGGCCACGCCCTGAAGAACGCGTTCGTCGCCGCCTTCCCCTCCCAGCCCGTACTGCGCGTGCGGCTCCGGCCCGGACAGGCGTACCTCGTCAACACCCAGGACGTGCTGCACGACGGCGCCACGAACACCGACGGGGACGCGGACGTCTCGTTCCTGACGGCCAATCGGCTGTCCCCCGCACTCGTGGGCGCGCGGAGGACGCCGTGACGACACCGACGCCCGCCACCGCCCCGCCGGTCGGCCCCATCCGCCAAGTGGTCCTCCAGGCCACGGGCTTCTGCAACATCGACTGCTCGTACTGCTACCTCCCCGACCGCCTCACGCGGACCGTGATGCCGTTGGCCACCGTGCGGGCCGCGGCACGGGCCCTCGCCGGTAGCGGGCTGCTCGCGGAGGAGGTCGAGGTCCGCTGGCACGCCGGCGAGCCGCTGACCGCGCCGCGCCCGTTCTACGCCGAGGCGCACGCCGTGCTGCGCCGCGAACTGGAGGAACGGACCCGGCTGAGCTTCTCCCTCCAGACCAACGGCCTCCTCCTCGACGGCGCCTGGGTCGAGTTCCTTCGTACGGAACGGGTACGGGTCGGCGTCAGCCTGGACGGCCCCGAGGAGGTGCACGACGCCTACCGGCGCACCCGAGCCGGACGGGGCACGCTGGCCCGGGCCCTCAAGGGGGTGGCCCGCCTCACCGAGGCGGGGCTGCCCTACGACGTGATCTCCGTGATCACCCCGGTCACCCTCTCCCGGACGCGCGAGTACCTGGACTTCATGGCGGAACTGGCCCCCCGCTCGCTCGGGCTGAACCCCGAGGAGACCGAAGGGGGCAACGCGTCCACCCTGCACCGGTCCGCCGGTTTCGAGGAGGACTACCGGACGTTCCTGCGCGAGGTCGCCGCATGGTCCGCACGGACCGGGATCGACGTCCGCGAGCTCGTCCACATGCGGCGTCACGTCCTGGAGAACGACCTGCCCGTCCGCAACACCCAGAACGAACCCCTGTCCATCGTCACGGTGGGCGTCGACGGCAGGGTGTCCTCGTTCTCCCCGGAACTCTTCGGATGGACCAGCGAGACCTACGGGGACTTCGTGGCCGGCCGGGTGACCGACCCGGGCTTCCGCTTCGACCGCTGGCCCGAGCCCTTCCGACGGATGGCCTCGGACATCGAGCGCGGCCGCGCCGCCTGTGAACGCACCTGCCCCTACTACTCCTTGTGCGGGGGCGGCGCCCCCGCGAACAAGTGGGCCGAGACCGGGGACCTGGCCGCCACCCGGACCCGGTTCTGCTCCCTCGGGGTGATGGCCGTCGCCGACGTCGTCCTGGAGTCGCTGGAACCGGCCCCGCGGTGAACGACCGAGCGGCCGGCGGACCCCGGATCAGGGTCCGCGGCCATTGCCCCCCGGGTTCCGAGGCGACCGTCCGCGCCGCGCCGGCCACCGCACCGGCCGACACCGCGTTCTTCGCGGCCCTGGCGGACCTGCCCGGACACTTCTCGGTGACCGTCGAGTACCCCGACCGGGACATCGTCCTCGTGTCCCGGTCGGGAGCCGTCGCCCATTTCTACGACACCCGCGCACCCCGGGCCCACGGGGCCTGCCTGGCGGACGTACTCGCCGCCGCGGGGCGCGAACCGCGCTGGCACGCCGAAGCCGTCGCCGACCACCTGGTGCACGGGCACCCGCTCGGCGACGCCACCCTCGACGCCGACGTCCGCCGGGTCCCGGCCGGAGCCGTCGTGACCCTCACCCACGACGCCCCCGCCCTGGTCACGCCCCCGGCCGCGACCCGCCCGGCCGACTCCCCGGCCTCACCCACCGACACCGCCCACCTCGCGCTGACCGCGCTGCGCACCGCCGTCCGCGCCGCGGCCGACGTCCCGTGCGCGCTGTCGATGTCGGGCGGCCTCGACGCCCGCCTGCTGCTGGCCGCACTGCTCGCGGACGGGGTCCGTCCGCGCCTGCTGATCTCGGGCGTGCCGGGCTCGTTCGACCGTACCGTCGCCGTCGCCATCGCCCGGGACCTCGGCCTGCCCCACCAGGTGCACACCGTCGCCCCGACCGCGCTCCTGGCCGGAGCCGCGCGTACGGCGAGGGCCACGGACGGACTCCTGCCCCTGAGCAACTGGGCAGGCATGGCCCACGTGGCCGAGAGCATCGGCGCCGAGCCGATCCTCTTCGGCTACCACGGGGAGCTGGCCCGGGCCCATCACCTCCCCGCCGTCGGCCGACGGGCATGGCCCCTGTCCGCGCGCCCGGCCTCGGAGGCACCCGGCCACCTGGTCGCGCGCAGCGGGGGCGATCCGTTCCTGCCGCCCGAACACCACCGTCTCGCGGACGACCTCCGCGAAGCGCTCCGTCCGCGGGCCCTGGAGGAGCGGATCCGCGCGGCGATTGCTGGGGACGCGGGCCCCGACCCGGATTCCGACGCCGGTCGCGGAACCCTGCTCGCCGCCACCGAGACGTTCTTCCGCACGCAGTACGGCCGGCGCAAGATCGCCGTCAACCTGGCGGCCATCGGCACCTGCGCGCGCTGGCGGGTCCCGCTGCTCGACCCCGCCTGGAGCGACGCCGTCCAGCGACTGCCCCGCCACTGGAAACTCGGCGACCGGTGGCACCGCTGGGCCATCGACCGCCTCCACCCGGAGCTCCTGCGCTACCCCGAGGAACGCTGGGGTGCCACCACCACCCGCCGGCCGCCGCCGCGCTACTGGCTGCGCGGACCCGGCCTGCCGGACACCCCGTTCTACGCCGACCAGGTGCCCCTGCGCACCGAAAGCCCGCTCATGGCGGAACTGGCCCGCGTCGATGCCGGGGGACTGGCCCCCTTCATCGACCCCTCACTGGTCGGGCAGCTGATCCGCGAGCAGGCCCGCTCCTCGGCACGCCCCCACCTGTCCTTCGCCCTGGCCGCCCTGGCCGGCTGGTCCCGGAACCTGACCCGTACGGGTTGAGGGCCCGAAACACGGCCCCGCCCCGGCCGCCCCCCGCCTCGACGGGCGGGCCCCCGGGCGCGCCCCTATCGTGCACAGGGAGCGGCGGCGAACGGCCGGTGTCCGGCGGAGGGAGTTGCGGCATGGCGAAGGCGTACCTGGTGGGCAGCGGGATCGCGGCCCTGTCGGCCGCGGCGTTCCTGATCCGGGACGGCGGGCTCGCGGGGTCCGACATCGTGCTCCTGGAGGAACAGGACCGCGAGGGCGGCAGCCTGGACGCGGCCGGCTCGCCGACGACGGGCTACACCATGCGCGGCGGACGCATGTTCGAACTGCACTTCGAGTGCACCTACGACCTGCTCCGCTCCGTCCCCTCCCTGGACGACCCGTCGAAGTCGGTGACGGCGGACACCTTCGCCTTCCACGAGGACTTCGCCTGGGACGACCACGCCCGGCTGGTCGACGCCGCCGGCAGGATCGTCGACGCGCACGGCATGGGCTTCTCCGAGCGGGACCGGCTGGAGCTGATCAAGTGCGCCGCGACGCCGGAGCGACAGCTGGACGGCAAGCGGATCACCGACTGCTTCAGCGAGGGCTTCTTCCGCACGAACTTCTGGTGGATGTGGTGCACCACCTTCGCCTTCGAGCCCTGGCACAGTGCCGTCGAGTTCCACCGCTACCTGAACCGGTTCGTCCACCTCTTCAAGACGTTCGACACCATGTCGGGCATCTACCGGACCCGCTTCAACCAGTTCGACTCGATCGTGCGGCCCCTGCTCAAGTGGCTCACCGACCAGGGCGTGACCGTACGCCTCGGCACCCGGGTCACGGACCTGACGTTCGCCGGGGAAGGGGAAGCGGGCGGCCACGGCGACGCGCTCACCGTCACCGCCCTCGCCGTGACCCGCGCGGGACTCGACGAGGAGATCGCGGTCGGCCCCGACGACCTGGTCATGGTCACCAACGGCTCGATGACGGCCGGCTCCGCCCTGGGCACGACCGACGCGCCGCCCGTCCTCGACGCGACCGACCCCGGCGGCTCCTGGGCGTTGTGGGAAACCCTCGCCGCGAAACGGCCCGGCCTGGGCAACCCGGCGGTCTTCAACTCCTCGCCCGCCGACTCCTGCTGGGGCTCCTTCACCGTCACCACCCAGGACCCCACCTTCTTCAAGCTGATGGAGGACTTCAGCGGCAGCGAGGCCGGCAAGGGCGGATTGATCACCTTCAAGGACTCGGCCTGGTTGCTGACCATCGTCCTCAACCACCAGCCCCACTTCCGCGACCAGCCCGACGACACCTTCGTGTGGTGGGGGTACGGGCTCTTCCCCGACCGGGAGGGCGACTTCGTCAAGAAGCCGATGCGGGACTGCTCCGGCCGCGAGATCCTCGACGAGGTCCTGCACCACCTGCGCTTCGAACAGGCCCCGCGGATCCTCGACACCTCGATCGTCATCCCCGCCCTCATGCCCTACATCACCAGCCAGTTCCTGGTCCGCGGCCAGGGCGACCGGCCGCAGGTGGTGCCCGAGAAGTCGACGAACCTCGCCTTCATCGGCCAGTACGCGGAAGTGCCCGACGACGTCGTCTTCACCGTCGAGTACTCCGTGCGCACCGCCTGGACGGCGGTGGCCGGCCTGCTCCACCTCGACACCGGCCCCCCGCCCGTCTTCGCCGGCCGCCGCGACCCCCGCGTCCTCGTCGAGGCCCTCGAAACCCTCCACCGCCGCGGACCCCGCCCCTGACCGCCCGGGGGCCGGCCCGGGAACGACCGGGGCCGGCCCTGACCGCCCGGGGGAGCTGACCGGGAGAGCGACTCGTTGTAGGCTGCGGAGACCGCCCTTGACCTGCGGAAAGCGGGCAGGGAGCAGACAATCCGGGAGTTTCCGCATGCTTCGTACCATGTTCAAGTCCAAGATCCACCGGGCCACCGTGACCCAGGCCGACCTGCACTACGTCGGATCCGTCACCATCGACGCCGATCTGCTCGATGCGGCCGATCTGCTGCCCGGGGAACTCGTGCACATCGTGGACATCACCAACGGGGCGCGTCTGGAGACCTACGTCATCGAGGGTGAGCGCGGCTCGGGCGTCATCGGGATCAACGGGGCCGCCGCGCATCTCGTGCACCCCGGGGACCTGGTCATCCTCATCAGCTACGCGCAGGTGGACGACGCCGAGGCGCGGACCCTCGTGCCGAGCGTGGTGCACGTCGACGCCGACAACAGGATCATCGAACTGGGGGCGGACCCGTCCGCCCCGGTACCGGGTACGGACCAGAGGCGCAGCCCGCACGCAGTGGCCGGCTGAGGGAGCGGGGAACGATGACGATCGAACTGCGGGACGAGCGCGCGGCGGGCCGGCTGCTGGCCGTCGAGGACGGCGGGACGGTCGGGCACATCGCCTACTTCGTCCTCGCCGCCGAGCCCCACGCCCTGGTGGCGGTCCACACCGTGGTGGAGGCGGGCCACGAGGGCAAGGGCATCGCCGGGCGGTTGGTGCGGCACTTCTACGAAACGGCCGCCGCCGAGGGCGTTCCGGTCGTCCCGCTCTGCCCCTACGCCGCGAGCTGGGCCGCCAAGCACCCCGACGAGGCGCCCGAGGCGCCGGTCGAGGTGGTCGAGGCCGCCAAGGCGCAGCTGAAGGGCGACCCCGAGCTGTGGTGAGGGGGCTGACGCTGCTGCACACCTCTCCCGTCCACGTCCCGGTCTTCGAAGCGCTGCGCGACCGGCACCATCCTGACGCCGCCCTGCGGCACCTGGTGGCCCCGGAGCTCCTCGACCGGGCCCGGGTGCACGGGCCCGGCGCGGTGGTCGGGGACATCAGGGCGCGACTCGACGGCGTCGACGGCCCCGTGCTGGTGACCTGTTCGACGATCGGGGCGGTCGCGGAGTCCCTCGCCCCCGCCCTCGGGGTTCCGGTGTCGCGGGTGGACCGTCCGATGGCCGTCGAAGCCGTCCGTCGCGGCCCGCGGATCGCCGTGCTCGCCGCCGTGGGGTCGACGCTCGCCCCGACGGCGGAGTTGCTGGCCGAAGTCGCCGACGGCCGTCCGGTGTCCGTTCGTACGCACCTCGTCGACGCGGCGTGGCCGCTGTTCGAGGCCGGGGACGATGCCGGTTTCCACGCCGCCGTGGCCGCGGCGGCGGACTCCGTCACCGACGCGGACGTCATCGTCCTGGCCCAGGTCTCGATGGCCGGGGCGGCGGCCCTCGCGCGCACCCGACTGCCCGTGCTCACGAGCCCGCGCAGCGGTCTCGCCGCCTGCCTGGGTCCGTAGCGCCCGACGCCGGCGCCCGACGTCGAACTCCCGTCCGCTCCCGCGAGCACGAGCGAGGAATCGCCCGTTCGGGTGAAGTCGGACCCCGGATCCGACCGGGTCGCGTCACCCGCCCCGGACCGCCGCGGATTCGGGGGGCGTGCCCGGCCGGATCGGGGGAAGGTGGGACACATGGTGCGCAACGCAGAGCAGACCCAGCCCCCGGTGCCCGGCCCCGACCCGGTCCCCGCGCCGGTCCCGCCGGTGCCGGGCCCCCCGCCGGTCCCGAGCCCCCCACCCGTACCGAGTCCGGTGCCGCCCGTGCCCGGACCGGTCCCCGAGCCCGACCCCGTGCCCCCGCCGCCCGGCCCCGCGCCGATCCCGCAGCCCGGCCCGCTGAGCCGCGGGTAGACGACCGGGACAGGGCCCGGGAGCGGAGCGGGACGAAAGCCGGACGGAGCCGGATGTAGCGGTCAACTTCCCCTTGGAGGCGGCCGGTTGTGGCCCTTGTCAGGAATGTGGCACGCCGTTAGGTTGTGCGGTTCCTGATGTCTTCAAGGGGGCTCCCATGGGTGTACGGGGCCGGCACCGCCGGTACCAGCCGAGCAGCATCAACCGGGCCTCGCTCGCCGTCACCGCCGGTGGCGCCGGGATCGCCCTACCGTTGATCGCCGCCGGGGTCGCGAACGCCGCCTCCGTGGACACGTGGAACAAGGTCGCCCACTGCGAGTCGACCAACAACTGGAAGATCAACACCGGGAACGGCTACTACGGCGGGCTCCAGTTCAGCCAGAGCACGTGGCGGGAGTTCGGCGGTACGGCCTTCGCGCCGCGCGCCGACCTCGCCACCCGGGAACAGCAGATCGCCGTCGCCGAGAAGGTCCTCAAGGGTCAGGGGCCCAAGGCGTGGCCGGCGTGCGGCCCGCAGGCCGGCCTCAGCCGCAGCGGCCCCGCACCCGTCCTCGGCCCGACGGCCGCACCGCAGCCGCCGAAGGTTCCGCAGCCGAAGGTGTCGGAGTCCAAGGCGCAGCAGCCGCAGGCGCAGGCGCCCAAGGACCGTATCCAGGCGACCAAGGCGACCACGGGCGCGCCGGTCGCACTGCCCCGCCCGACCGGGACGTCCGTCCTGCCGAACCCGTACGTCGTCGCGCCCGGCGACTCGCTCTCGGCCATCGCCACCGACCAGCACGTCGAGGGCGGCTGGCAGGCCCTGTACGAGACGAACCGCACCACCATCGGCGGCAACCCGAACCTGATCTTCCCCGGGCAGCGGCTTACCCTGCGGATCACCGCCGCCCCGCCCGTCCAGAACCCGGAGAAGCCGCCGCGCACCGCGGAGCCCGTCAAGCCCGTGGAGCCGGCCGCGCCGGACGCCGGCAAGCCCGCTCAGAAGCCGACCCCGAAGCCGACGCCGGAACAGAGCAAGCCGGCGGAGAAGCAGAAGCCCACCGAGCAGGCCAAGCCCGCCGAGAAGCCCAAGCCGAAGCCGGAACCCGCCGCCAAGCCCGTCCAGCAGCCGGCCGCCGGAGGGTTCTCCGCGCCGGTCGACGGGGGCCTCGGCACCGCCTACAAGGTCGCCGGATCGTCCTGGTCCAGCGGCTACCACACGGGCGTCGACTTCCCGGTGCCGACCGGCACCAGCGTCAAGTCAGTGGGCCCCGGCACCGTCCTGTCGGCCGGCTGGGCCGGCGCCTACGGCTACCAGGTCGTCATCAAGCACTCCGACGGCCGGTACTCCCAGTACGCCCACCTCTCCGCGCTCGGCGTGAAGGCCGGTCAGCAGGTCTCCGGCGGCCAGCGCATCGGCCGGTCCGGTTCGACGGGCAACAGCAGCGGTCCGCACCTGCACTTCGAGATGCGCACGGCTCCCGGGTACGGCTCCGACATCGACCCGTTGAAGTACCTGCGCGGGCACGGAGTCCGCATCTGACCCCCGCACGTGCGGCGGCACGGCCGTGAGCAGGATCAGGCCGGCCGCCGCCACCAGGCCGCTCGTCGCCGCGGCCAGCGCGCCGACGGTGCCGTAGCGGAAGCCCTCGTCGAACAAGGAGATCCCGACCGCCGCCGCGACCACCGGATTGACGACCGTCACGGTGGCCAGCGGCGCGGTCAGCCCGGCTCCCCGGTACGCCGCCTGCGACAGCAGCAGTCCGCCGGCCGCCAGCAGGGCGATCGCCGCAAGGTCCGGCCACAGTGCGGCCAGGGCGCCCGGCGTGAAGCTCTCCGCCACCGCCTTGGTGAACACCGACCCCATCCCGAAGGCCGTGCCGGCCGCCGCCGCGAGCAGGACGCTGCGCAGTACGGGACGGACCACCCGGTGCGCGGCGACGAACAGCGTCGCCACCACGGCTCCCGTCACCGCCATCAGCAGGATCCGCTCCCCTCCCACGAGGGACTGCCGTCCCGCCCCGTCCCCACCCGTCAGGGCGAGCAGCCCGGCCAGGCCCGCCGTCGCCATGACCGCGCCGCGCCACGCCGCCGCACCCGCGCGGCGTCCTACGAACACGGCCGCCATCGGCAGCGCGAAGACGATCGTCAGCGCACCGAGGGGCTGGACCAGGCTCAGCGGCCCGTACGCCAGGGCCACCACGTGCAGCAGCGCGCCGAGGCCGTTGAGCCCGACCGCGACCCACCACCCGGCCCGGCGCAAGGGCGCGTAACCGCGGCCGGGGGAGGTCGCCGCGACGCGTTCCTGGACGATCGCGCCGCCCGCGTACGCGACGGCCGACACCAGGCAGAGCAGAACCGACAGGGCCAAGGCACTCATAAGATCCACCATGCCTCAGCGCGGCCGGCTGTTCATCCGCCCGGAGGAGGCATGATCGCCGTCCGAGTCATCCTCCGGGTATACACCAGGAGGAGTACGTCGAGTCATCGCTCGTACGCGAGCGGTACGCGGGGCCGCCGGGAGTCCTCCGCGTCGCCGCCGGAACACGACGTCCCCGGTGTTCGGATCGAACCGGGAGAGGGGCGCGGTCGCGGTCCGGGACGCGGGGGATGCGGAGCGTCACGAAACCATCCATACCGTGACAGTCCGTTCGCGGTGCGTGAGGCGCTCGGGGGCGGGTTTGGTAGCCGGCGCGCCGGCTCCGTACAGTGGCGGTTTTGAGGACTTCCGCAGCACGCGGACGCGGACGAACGAGGAACGGCAGCGGCCATGACGGTGACCGAAGACAACCACGCATACGGGCCGGGCATCGACCCCGAGCGGCTTGCCCTCTGCCTCGGCGTGATCGACGAGCTGGACAAGCTCGACGTCGACCACCCGGACGCCATCACCGTACGCCGCGCCACCGCCGGCCTCTACCGGACGGTCAAGCAGCGCCGCCGCCAGGAGCGCCGCGCCGCCAAGACCGCCAACGACAAGGCCGTCACCGAGTCGACCGCGACCGGTTCCGCCGAACGGATCGACGACGAGACCCAGGGCAACGCCCTGACGACCGCCACCAAGGGCCCGATCGCCGGAATACTCCAGCGTCCGCGGTCCTGCTACATCTGCAAGACCCGCTACGTCGAGGTCGACGCCTTCTACCACCAGCTCTGCCGGGACTGCGCCGCCTTCAACCACGCGCGCCGCGACGCCCGCACCGACCTGACCGGCCGACGCGCCCTCCTCACCGGCGGCCGCGCCAAGATCGGCATGTACATCGCGCTGCGGCTGCTGCGCGACGGCGCGCACACCACCATCACCACGCGCTTCCCCAACGACGCGATCCGCCGCTTCAAGGCGATGCCCGACAGCTCCGAATGGCTGCACCGCCTGAAGATCGTCGGCATCGACCTGCGCGACCCCGCCCAGGTCGTCGCGCTCGCCGACTCCGTCGCCGCCGAGGGACCGCTCGACATCCTGATCAACAACGCGGCCCAGACCGTACGCCGTTCCCCCGGCGCCTACAGCGAGCTGGTCGCGGCGGAGAACGCCCCGCTCCCGGCGGGCGAGCTGCCCTCCGCCGAGGTCATCGGCACCTTCGGCAGCGGCACCGTCGACCGCGGGGCCGCCCTGTCGTCCGGCAGCGGCGAGAAGCTCAGCGCCCAGGACGTCACCGACCTCGCGCTGGTCTCCGGCTCGGCCTCCCTGGAGCGGATCGCCGCGGGCACCGCCATCGACGCCGGCGGCCTCGTGCCCGACCTGCACGACACGAACAGCTGGATCCAGACGGTGTCCGAGGTGGACCCAGTGGAACTCCTCGAAGTGCAGCTCTGCAACTCCACCGCGCCGTTCATCCTCATCAGCCGGCTCCGGCCGGCGATGGCCGCGGCCGAGGCGGGACGCCGCTACGTCGTCAACGTCTCCGCCATGGAAGGGGTGTTCAGCCGCGGCTACAAGGGCGCGGGCCACCCGCACACCAACATGGCGAAGGCCGCGCTGAACATGCTGACGCGCACCAGCGCCCAGGAGATGTTCCAGAAGGACCAGATCCTGATGACCGCCGTCGACACGGGCTGGATCACGGACGAGCGTCCGCACCCGGACAAGATCCGCCTGGCGGAGGAGGGCTTCCACGCCCCCCTGGACCTGGTCGACGGCGCCGCCCGCGTCTACGACCCGATCGTCCGGGGCGAGCTCGGCGAGGACCTGTTCGGCGTCTTCCTCAAGGACTACGCCCCCGCCAACTGGTAGGCCGCCGCACGGTCGTTCGTCGACCGGTGGAACCGCCGTCGAGGACCCCGGACCCCGGGGTCCTCGTTCAGTTCACGCCGCGCACGCGCGCGGCGAGCAGTTCGAGGACCGGACGCCAGTCCTCCGTCACCCCCGCGTTCAGGCCCGCGGTCGACGCCGACTCGGAGGCCTCGCGCAGGGTTTCCACGTCCGGGGCCGGATGGGGCGGCGCCGGAGCGTGGTGCTCCCGGGCGAGGCCCGCGACGCGGGCGCCCAGGAGCGGCCGCAGCTCCCGGGGCAGGCCGTGCAGCAGTCCGGCCACCTGGAGTTCCTTGTCGGACGGGTGCGAGCGCCGCAGCAGCGCCGCCGTCCGCAGTCCGTGATCGCGGCCCCGGTGAGCGTCCAGCAGCTCCATCAGCTCGTCGACACTGCCGATCTCCGGTACGTCCGCCACCGCCGTTCCTTCCCTCGTTCGGGCCATCGTCCGCGCGCACGCCGCATCGCCGTCGAGCAGATCGGTACGGGGCGACACACCGGCGTACGACGCGCTGAACTTCGGGCGAAAACATGCGGTCCAGCGTGGATTTTACCCTTCCATCGAGCGGGGTCCCGCTCATATGTGTACCCTGAGCCGCAAGGAGCCCCACCCGGGCACCGCTCCACCAAGGCGCCACCGCGTCCGGAAACTCTTATATTTCCCTATCTCCGGCGCGCGTCAGTGCCCGCCGGGTTACGCGACACGAGGGAGTGCGCGGTGACTGAAACGACGAAGCCCGAAAAGACCCTGGAGCGACCGGGTCGGGGAACGCACACGAAGTCCGACGAGCTCGGCAGCCTGGAAGTGTGGGCGCGCTCCGCGCCGATCCGGCTGGCGGGTTACGAGGACGACCTGGCCGAACCCCACATCCTGCCCGGCATCGACTAGACCGCGCCCCGACCGGTAACCGGTCCGTGCCCCCGCGCCGATGGGCGACGGGGGCACGGCGTGCGCGGAGTTCCCGTTCCGCGTCCGCCCTCGGCGTGATCGCTGAAGGCGATCACCCCTTACCCGGCCGTGCTCCGGTCGTGCAGTCTCGGTCCATGAGACTGCTGATGCTGGGTGGTACCGAATTCGTCGGGCGTGCGATCGTCGAGGACGCCCTGGACCGGGGCTGGGACGTGACCGTCTTCCACCGCGGTCACCATGCCGCCCCGCCGCGCACGACCGCGCTCCACGGGGACCGTACGGCCCCCGACGGGCTCGCCGCCCTCGCCGCGGGGGAGTGGGACCTGGTCGTCGACACCTGGAGCGGCGCCCCCACGGCGGTGCGCGACAGCGCCCGCCTGCTGGCCGGCCGGGTGGGGCAGTACACGTACGTCTCCAGCCGCTCGGTGTACGTCCACCCCTCTCCCGCCGGGGCCGCCGGTGCGGGCGAGGACGGCCCGCTCGTCGAGGGTTCCCCCGACGCGGACGGCACCGCCTACGCCGAGGACAAGCGCGGCGGCGAACTGGCCGTCGAGGCCGCCTTCGGGGACCGTGCGCTCCTGGTGCGGGCGGGCCTGATCGTCGGCCCGTACGAGAACGTCGGCCGGCTGCCCTGGTGGCTGAACCGGGTGGCCCGCGGCGGCCCCCTCCTGGCCCCCGGCCGCCCCGACCTGCCGCTCCAGTACATCGACGTGCGCGACCTCGCGCGCTGGACCCTGGACGCCGCCGCGGCCGGCCGCTCCGGCGCGTACGACCTGGTCTCGCCCAAGGGCCACGCCACCATGGGCAGCCTCATCGCCGCCTGTGCCGCCGCCACCGGCGGCACGGTCGAGCCGCGCTGGACCCCGGACGCCGTGATCGAGGAGGCCGGCATCGAGCCCTGGACGGAACTGCCGATCTGGCTTCCCGAGGGCGAGCTGTACGACTTCATGTTCGGCGCCGACGTGACCAAGGCCCTCGACGCCGGCCTGACGTGCAGGCCCGTCGAGGAGACGGCCGCGGACACCTGGGCCTGGCTGCAGAGCCTCGGCGGCATCGCCCCGCACCGGCCCGACCGCCCCCAGAAGGGCATTTCGGCCGAGCGTGAGGCGGCCCTACTCGGGCTCTGAGCCGGCCGGATCCGTGAGCCGGGTCGGCGGCAGGTACTCGCGCACCAGCGTGCGGTGCCACCACGCGCCCGTCTCACGGAGCTCCCGCCGGGTGGTGAACCGGTAGCGGTACAACCGGGCCCGCACGAAACGTGGCGGGGCGTCCGGGAAGGGGTTGTGGCGCAACAGCCGCAGCGTGTCCCGGTCGCCCGCCAGCAGCCGCTCGACGAACGGCCCGAACCAGTCCCGCGCGTAGCCGGGGGACAGCGCCGCGAACCACATGAGCCAGTCGAGGCGCAGGTGATGGGGGGCGAACTGGCGAGGCAGCCGCCGGAGTTCACCCGGCTTGCCCTTGAAGCCGTACTCCCGCCACGCGCCGTCCTCGCGCGGGGTGCGCTCGTCGGTGCCCTCGACGACCACCTCCTCGCGGATCCGGCCGACCGAGCCGAAGGCGCCGTAGGTGTTGACCAGGTGGAGGCCGTCGTAGGAGCGGTTCATCACCTGGTGGCGCGAGATCATGTTGGCGACCGGGTGCCGGCTCAGCACGAGGACCAGGACGGTCACCGCGCACACGAGGACCACGTACCACGGGGGAGCCGCGCGCGAGGCGGCGGCGGGCGGCGGCCCGGTGAACCGGGTGAAGTCGACGGCGGACAGCGCGAGCGCGATCGTCAGCCAGTTCAGCCAGGCGAAGTTGCCGGAGAGGACCAGCCACAGTTGGGTGGCGACCATCACGGCGGCGGCGAACGAGGCCACCGGCTGGGGGACGAACAGCAGGAACGGCACGGCGAGTTGTGTCACGTGGTTCGCGGCGCACTCCACCCGGTGCAGCGGCTTCGGCAGGTGGTGGAAGAACCAGCTGAGCGGTCCGGGCATGGGCTGCGTCTCGTGGTGGTGGTAGAGGCAGGTGAGCTTCCGCCAGCAGGCGTCGCCCCGCATCTTGATCAGCCCGGCGCCGAACTCCACCCGGAACAACACCCACCACAGCAGCCACAGAACCAGCACCGGCGGCCCGGCCCGGGCGTTGCCCAGGAACACGGCGAGGAAACCCACCTCCAGCAGCAGCGACTCCCAGCCGAAGGAGTACCAGGTCTGCCCCACGTTGACGATGGACAGGTACAGCGACCACAGGACCGCCCACATCGCCATGGCCGCGCCCAGCGGGACCGCGTCGCCGACCCCCGCCGCCAGTGCGGCGGCGAGCGTCGCGCCGGCCCAGGCGCAGCCGGCGAAGAGACGGTCGGAGTAGTGGAGTTGGAACAGGCTCGGCGCGTGCCGGAAGGGCACGTACCGCACGTGGCGCGGGACGGGCAGCATGCCGTGGGCCCCGATCAGGGCCCTGAACTGCAGGGCGGCCCCGACGAAGGCGAGGACGTAGACGCCGGCGAGGGTCCGTTGGAACACGATCCGGGCCGGCCAGTACGCGGGAGCGGTGAACCAGTCCATCCCCTCCAGTATCAGCCGCGCGCGGCCAGCTTGCGCAGGTGGCGGGTCAGCCACCGGGCGTAGCCGAGCTGGAGGACGGGGACGATCGGGCCCGCGAGGCGGGTGTACCAGGTGGCCGGGCGGCTGAAGGCGGTCACCTCGAACCACACCGTGCCGTCCTCGGCGAGTTCCACCAGGAACGCTTCCTCGCCGCACTCGGGGTGCCCGGTCCGGGTGCCGTAGGCGAATCCCGCCCGGTCCGCGGCGTCCGGTACCCAGATCACCTCGCACGGCACGCTGATGCGCAGTGGGCCGATGCCGAGGCTGATCTCGACCCGCACGCCGGGCGCGGTGGGCCCGTCCGTCCGGACGCCGGCCCCGGCCGCCCGGTGCACGGCGAACTCCGAGACCGCCCTGCCGGCCGTCTCGAACACCTCGCGGCCGTGCCCGATGCGGGCCCGGTGGTGCAGGTGGTTGTAGCCGGTGGGCAGGGGGCGATGCCGGGTGGCGCCGCGGTCGGGGTAGTTGAGGGTGTCCCGGCCGGTGGCGGTGAGGCGGGTCATGGGGTGCTCTCCGTTCGAGGGTTCGCGTTCAGCGGGTCGTTGCCCGGGGCGTGGCGGTCGTCGTGGGGCGGATCGGGACGGGCGGGGCGGCCGGGGTGGCCGGCGCACCGGGGGTGGTCGGGGTGGTGGTGAGGCGCCGCCAGGCCAGTAGCGAGCACAGGGCGAAGCCGAGCGCGTTGCCGAGGCCATGCGTCGCGGCCATCCACGTCAAGGTGGGGTGCGCGATCCCGGTGGCCTCGCCGACCGCCCACCACAGGGCGAGCAGCATGGTGGCGACCAGTACGGCCGCGGACACCGCCAGCAGGGTCCCGGTGGTCCGGTCGCGCGCGGTGGGCCGCAGGTCGCGCCAGGTCACGAGTGCCACGGCCCACATCCCGGCCGTCAGCACGACCGCTCCCAGCAGTTCGGCCCAGTCGTCCACGAAGTATCCGACGAGCACCAGCAAGGTGCCGGCGGGGACGCTGTACGCCGCCCAGCGCGCCCACCGCAGTGCGCCCGCCGATCGGCAGACCAGTCCGGCGACCAGTGCCGCCGTGAACCCGGCGAAGTGGAAGTGGGGGACGGTCAGGGCCAGGATGTCGAGGTCGAAGCCGAAGAGCCGGTACCCGGCCCGTTCGGCGACCAGCGCGGTCCCGGCGACCGAGGGCGAGACCAACGCCGTCAGCGCGGCCACCTCGGCGGGGGCGAGCGAGCGGGTCCGCAGCAGTCGGGCCGGGGCGTGCGCGGCCAGGGCCAGCGCCGCGAGGGCGTAGAGAGCGGCGAGGGCGGTGGCCGTCGCGCCGCGCGGCAGCCACAGGCACAGCGCTCCGGGGAGGGCTGCGAGCGGCCACAGTCGGGCGGTGGTGCGCAATCCGGCGGGGTCGATCAGGAGGAGGCCCACGGGCACGACGTAGAACATGCCCAGGGTGACGATCAGGTTGACGAGTACCGTCACGGCTCACTCCTTTGAACGTGTTCAAGTTACGGTCGTGACCCTACGGGGTTCCTTGAACATGTTCAAGACGGTGTGGTGCGGAGTGTTGGCGCCCCGCTCGCGGCCCTCCACTTGCGGCGCTCCGGAACTTGCGGCAGACAGGAGCATACAAACCGGGGCGAAAAGGGAGATCAGCGTGAAAGACGTGAATGACGTGCCCGCACCGATGACATCCCGTCAGGCGTCGCGCCGTCACCTACCGACCTGCACAACCCTCTTCGCCCTCGTCGGCCTGCTCGCCGCAGGTTGCACGGGCTCGCCGCCCGAGCTGACGAAGGGTCCGGCCGCGGAGAGCAAGGAGGTCCAGCTGCAGCCCGTCGGCGCCGCCGGCTCCGCGCCCTTCACCGCCTCCTTCGCCACCCGGGAGTCGGCCCCCGTGCAGCCGCCGCTGCCGAACCGCAGCGGTCGGGGCATCCGTACGATCGGCGCGGGCACCCCCGGCCTCTACGGCGGCACCCAGCGCTTCGGCAGCTGCGACGTGGAACGGCAGGTCGGCTTCCTCGCCGCCGACGAGGCGAGGGGACGCGCCTTCGCCTCCGTCTCCGGAGTGGAACAGGCCAAGCTCCCCGACTTCCTGCGCGGGCTCACCCCGGTGGTGCTCCGCGCCGACACCCGGGTCACCAGCCACGGGTACAAGGACGGCCACCCCGAGGACTTCCAGGCCGTCCTCCAGGCGGGCACGGCCGTCCTCGTCGACGAACACGGCATGCCGCGGGTCCGCTGCGGCTGCGGCAACCCGCTCGTCGCGCCGCGCTCCGCGAACGGCAGCCCGGTGATCAAGGGCGACCCCTGGCAGGGCTACCAGGCCAACCAGGTCGTGGTCGTCGAACCGAGCGCCCGCCGCCTGGACAACCTGCTCATCGTCAACATGGCCGACAACACCTGGATCGAGCGCAGGACCGGGGACGACGGCGCCCAGGACAGGACACCGCGGGTGCTGCCGCCCTACGACCCGGCCGACGGCATCCCCGACGGGCCCGCCGACGCGCCCGGGACGGCCTCCGACCCCTGCACCGCGGCCGATACCCACAGCCTGGAGCGGACCAAGCCGCCGGTGTCCCCGTCGGCGCCTCCCGCCGGACCCCCCTCCGACCTCACCGGGGACCTGCCGTGGGACGCGCAGTCCGACGTGACCGGGGGCGCCGGGGGGAGCCTGCCGTCCGACGTGACCGGTGGTGCCGCGGGGAGCCTGCCGTCCGATCCGGCCGCCGGGGCGCCGCTCGCACCGTCCGCCGGCACGCCGCAGGTCGGGCCCGACTCCTTCGCGGACGACCTCACGGGCGGCCCGACCTCCGGCCCCGTCGACGATTTCACCGCGGACCTCGGCGGCGACCTCGATCCGTACCTCGACGCCGACCTCTACGCGGAGCTCGGCACCGGAGCCACCGGCGACGGCCTCGGAACCGGCACCACCGGCACCACCGGCACCACCGGAACCGCTCCCGGCGATGACCTGACCGGCGGTCCGGCCGGTGACGTGGCCGGCGGAGCGCCCCTCGACCTGCTGCCGGACACCTCGACGGGGGCGTCCTCCGGTGTCCCCGGCGCCCCCGGCCCGCACGCCGACGGGTCTTCCGGCGTCCCGGGCGGTGCCCCCGGCGTCCCCGGAAGCATCCCCGGTGAGGGGGCGGCCGGCGTGCCCACCGACCCGTCCGCCGACCTGCCCCTCGCGGGCCCGCAGGCGCAGCTGCCGGGCGCCGCCGCCCCGTGCCCGCCGGCCGCGGACACCCCGCCCGGCAAGCCCTCGCAGCCGCCCGTGAACCCGCAGCAGCCGGTGACCCCGCAGGCGCCCGGGACGCCGTCCCCGGCCCGGCCCGCGGATCCCGCACCGAACGCACCCGGGGACGCGGCCGGCGACGTACCGTCCGAGCAGTTCCCGCAGAGCCCGGACAGCGACCCCGCCCTGCCCGGATACCCGGACGAGGACGCCTTGCAGGACATGCTCGACCCGTTCCTGCCCGACCTCCCGTACGACGTCCCGGACCCGCTGACCGGGGAGTCCGAGGACACCCAGTACCTGGAGAGCGCCTGACCCCCGGCTGTGTCATGGTGGATCGGTGCCGAGCACCACATCGCTGCCGGACGACTGGCCCGCACACGCGGACCGGTCGCTGTCACTGAACCGGATGGGCAGTTTCGACTGGGACCTGGTCACCGGCCTCATGCACCTGGACTCAGCCGCCCTCGAAGTCTTCGACACCACCCCCGACGCCTACGACGGACGGCCCGAATCCCTCTCCCCGCGCGTCCCGCCGGCCGAGTCCACCCGGCTGGACGCGCTGGTCTCCAGCGCCCTCAAGAGCGGCGTCGACAGCTACGGCGCCTACTTCCGGATCCGCTGCCGTGACGGCGAGCTCCGCTGGACCCACACCCAGGGTCGCGTCATGCGGGACCCCGACGGACGCCCGTACCGGATCATCGGGATCGTCCGCGACGCCACCGAGGAACTCAGCCATTCCGCCGAACGCCTCGGACTGGACGACGAGCGGCGCCGCCAGACCTCCGTGGTCGAGAGCACCACGGCGGCGCTCGCGCACGCCCGGACCGTCAAGGACGTCATCGACGCCCTCGGCGACGCCCACGGCCTGGAACGCCTCGGCTCGATGGGCATGGTCATGGGCCTCGTCGAGGCCGGCCGCATCCACCTGGTGGCCGAAGGCCCCCAGGGCAGTTTCGTGCCCGGTACCCGCTACACCCGCATCGACGAGCCGTACCCGATGAGCGAGGTCGTCCGCTCGCTCCAGCCGCGCTTCCTCGACTCGGCGGAGGAGTTCGCCCACGGCTACCCGGGGCTCTGGGCGAAGATCTCCCCCATGCGGATCTCCGCCGCCGCCTACCTCCCGCTGATCGCGCAGGCCCGCCCGATCGGCGCCATCGGACTCCTCTACCAGGACAAGGACGGATTCACCCAGGACGAACGGAACCTGCTGGTGGCCCTGGGCAGCAGCATCGCGCAGAGCCTCCAACGGGCCATGCTGCTGGAACAGGAGCACGACCTCGCCGAGGGACTCCAGCAGGCCATGCTGCCCCGACGCATCCCGGCCGTCCCGGGAGCCCGGATCGCGGTCCGCTACCGTTCCGCGCGGATGGGCCAGGACATCGGCGGGGACTGGTACGACGTCATCCCGCTGCCGGGCGGCCGGGTGGGCGCCGTCATCGGCGACGTCCAGGGCCACGACACGCACGCGGCCGCCGTGATGGGCCAGCTCAGGATCGTCCTGCGCGCGTACGCCGCCGAGGGCCACTCGCCGGCGACCGTGATGGCGAGGGCCTCCGTCTTCCTGCACGAGCTGGACACCGACCGCTTCGCGACCTGCACGTACGTGGAGGCCGACCTCTCCACCGGGGTCCTCCAGCTGGTACGCGCGGGCCACCTCGACCCGCTGCTGCGCACCAGCGACGGGGACTGCCGACGGCTGCCGGTGGAGGGCGGGATGCCGCTGGGCCTGTCGGCGGAGTTCGGCCGCCTGGAGTACGCGGTCACCACGGTGGAACTGGATCCGGGAGAAACGCTTCTGCTGTGCACCGACGGGCTGGTGGAACAGCCCGGCGCCGACCTCGACGACGGCATCCAGTTCCTCACCTCCCTGATCCGCAACGGTCCGGACGACCTGCAACTCCTCGCGGACCGGCTGTGCGAGGTCGTCGACGACCGGGGCGGCGACGACGACATGGCCCTGCTCCTGCTGCGCCGGCAGGGCGAGGAGGCCCCGAAGGGCGGCGGCCGGCTCCAGCAGCACGTGGCCCCCGGGGATCCCGAAGCCCTCGTGGCCGCCCGGCACATGATCGGCGCGGCGGTCCGGGCGTGGGGTGCGCGCAACAGGGCCGACGAGATCGAACTCGTCGCGGACGAACTCATCGTGAACGCCCTCATGCACACCGACGGGCCGGCCATCGTCACCCTGCGCGTGCTGAGCGGCCCCGAGCGGCGGCTGCGCGTGGAGGTCGAGGACCGCTCCAGCGCCCTCCCCAGGCGCCGCGAGGCGGGCGAGTCCGGAGTGTCGGGCCGCGGCCTGATGCTCGTCGACCGGCTCGCGGACGTCTGGGGCGTGGAGCCCCGGGGCAGCGGCAAATGCGTGTGGTGCGAATTCGTGATGTCCTGACCTGCCTGACCTGCCTGACCCGCCCGACCCGCGGACCGGGGTGGCCGGTTGAATGGCCCCGTGAACGGCGAACCGGCGTGGCCCGTGGACAAACTGAACGCCCTGCGCCTCGGCAGGAGGCTCGTCACGGAGGTCCCGTCGTCGCGGCCCGACCGGCGGGCGTTCGTGGACGTCACCCCAGGGTGGACGGGGCCGGACGCCGACGCGGAAACGCAGGGGTGGGTGCGCTGCGACGCCGGGCGTGCGTTCCGGCTGCACCACCGGGAGTACGACCGGGACCGGCTGGACGGCTTCGACCACGACGTCGGAGAGGTGCTCGTCCGCTCGGCGCAGGCCGGGGACGAGGCCGGGCTCCTCGCGGTGCTGGACGCGTGGGGCATCGACCCGGGAGCCTTCGTCCACCCCTGGGAGAGCGACGACCCCCGCTGAGCGCCTCCCGGTAAGCGTTCCGGGTCGCGGTTCGGGAAGGGTGGCGGCAGGCTGGGGGGATGCCGGAGTTGCCCGAGGTCGAGGCCCTGCGGGGGTTCCTCGACGAGCACCTCGCCGGGCGGGTGGTGGAGCGCGTCCTCCCGCTCGCGGTCAGCGTGCTCAAGACGTACGACCCGCCGCCGACCGCCCTGGAAGGGTTGACGGCCGGGCCCACCGCCCGCCACGGCAAGTTCCTCGCCCTGCGGATCGGCGACCTCCACCTCGTCACCCACCTGGCCCGCGCCGGCTGGCTGCACTGGCGGGACGCGTTCCCCGCGCAGCCGCCGCGGCCGGGCAAGGGGCCGCTCGCCCTGCGCGTCGTACTGGAGGGCGGCGGCGGCTTCGACCTCACCGAGGCCGGTACCCAAAAGCGCCTCGCGGTGTACGTCGTGCGCGACCCCCAGGAGGTCCCGGGCATCGCCCGGCTCGGCCCCGACCCGCTCGGGGAGGGTTTCGACCGGGACGCCTTCGCAGCGCTGCTGGCGGGGGAGCGCAGGCAGATCAAGGGCGTGCTGCGCGATCAGTCCGTCATCGCCGGGATCGGCAACGCCTACAGCGACGAAATCCTGCACGAGGCCCGCGTCTCGCCGTTCAAACTGGCGGCCTCCTTCGACGAGGGCCAGGTCACGCACCTCTACGAGGCCGTGCGGGACACCCTGGGCACGGCGGTCGAGCGTGCCCACGGGGTCGCGGCGGGGAAGCTGAAGGCGGAGAAGAAGAGCGGGCTGAAGGTCCACGGCCGGGCGGGCGAACCCTGCCCGGTGTGCGGGGACACGGTCCGTTCCGTATCGTTCGCGGACTCCTCGCTCCAGTACTGCCCCACCTGCCAGACCGGCGGGAAGCCCCTCGCGGACCGCAGGCTCTCCCGCCTCCTCAAGTAGCGGGGCCCTGCGTAGACTCCGGCACCATGGCCGACCCGCAGCACCCGCCCCGGCGGGAGACCGTCACCGGCGTGCCCCGGGGCACCCGGCGCCGGCCGCCCGCGTACGCCCCGGCCTGCTCGGAGATCTCCGAGCACACCACTCTCGGCACGACCTACGTTCGGGCCCTGATGCGCAGCCAACTGCGGTCCGGGCTGGGCGCGCTGGCGGTGCTCGCGCTGCTGCTGGTCCTGCTGCCGCTGGCGTTCCTGCTCCCGCGGTCGACGGCCGGCCCGCTGGTCTGGATCGCGCTGGGCCTGGTCGCGTACCCGGCGATGTGGCTGATCGCCCGCTGGTACGTCACCCGGGCCGAGCGCAACGAGGCGGACTTCACGGGCCTGGTGACCGACCCGGCCGACACGGCCTGAGGGGCGACCGGGCGCTCGCGCCCGCCGGGAGCGCCCTTCCGGGAGCGCGCACGGTACACCGCGAGGCCGCCCTCCTGGCGGCAACGGGACCTCGACGACAGGCCCTAGAACAGGTGCATCGCCAAGTGCCCCAGGGGGAGGCCCAGTTGCCAGGCCGGTGTCCAGACGCGGACGTTCTCGTCAAGGCCCGGCGGGGTGTCCGTGTGGCCGTGGCGGGCCGGGTCGATGTTGGTGGCGAACAACTCGGTGTGGTCGAGCCAGCGCCAGGCCGCGCGTGCCAGTTCGAGGTCGGGGTCCTCCGCGCCGCCGCGCTCGCGGGCCTCCTCGCCCAGCGCGAGGAAACGGGTGTGGACCCAGTCGCGCCAGGGGTGCCCGTAGGCCGTCAGGGACAACCACTCGTCGAGCTGTGAGACCACCCGGATGCCGGAGAGCTCACCGGCCGCGTCCGAGAGGTAGATCGTCAGCGCGAGAGTGTCGCGTCCGGCGCGGAACTCCAGGGTGCTGACCGGGATCAGCCGGCCCGTGCGCAGCAGCTCGTCGGCGATGTACTCCGCGTAGAGCCATGCCATGGGCACTGCCAGTCCGCCGTCACTGGTGCCGTTCGAACCCTCGGGCTGCACCGTTCCACCTCTCCGCGCGTCGAGCTTCCGCCGTCACCCCTGAGCCTTCACCGCACGACTCGTGGAGCGGGGGATGTTTACTCAACTTGAACGCTCTGATGCCGCAATCGATGCGTTACCTGTCCGGTTCGTGCGCATGACGGACGATCCTTGAGAGTTTCTCCGGTGCGCTTCGAGGGACGGCGGGCCGGGCGACCCGTGCGGCCCGGCCGTCAGGCGCCGAGGCCGTACCCCTGGAGTCCCTTCCGGAGGGCGCGAAGGGCGTAATAAGTACGGGATTTGACCGTTCCGGCCGGAATGCCGAGCTCTGCGGCGGCCTCGGCCACCGAGCGGTCCTGGAAGTAGACCTGCACCAGTACGTCCCGGTGCTCGGGTCCCAGACTGCGCACGGCGCGCCGGATGTCGATCGCGGTGACCGAGCCGGCCACCGCGTCCTGGGGTTCCGGCGCGTGTTCCAGGCCGTGCGGGTCGACCTCCTGCGGGCGTGACAGGCGGGCCCGGCGGGCGTCGATCGCCAGCCGCCGCGCGACCGTGAACAACCAGGGCCGCATGGACTCGTGGCCGCTGGCCAGCACCTCCGGGTGCTGCCAGGCCCGTACGAGGGTCTCCTGGACGAGGTCCTCGGCGCGCTGGGCGTCCCCCGCCGTCAGGCCGAGCAGGAAACCGAACACGGCCCGCCCGTGGTCGCGCTGGAGTTCGGCCAGAGCCTCGGGTTCGGTGTGCTGGAGGGTGGGGGAGGGCGACACGATTGGCTCCTTCCGGGGGCCGTCGGGGTCTCGGCTCCCGCTGGGGGGAGCCGACCCACTCACCCTGACCTGCACGGAGCCCGCCCGGAACCGTCCGGCGCCGCCGTTGCGCCCAAGCACCCGGGTCGTCCGGTGGGCGGGCGCGCCGGACGACGAACGGTCGAACGGCGCGGCGAACGGGCGGGGGGCCGTCGGAGTGGGCGGGCTCGGGCGGACGGCACCGTTCCTTGACTTCGCGCGTCTTCTCCTATGGATTGCGGATCAGATGATCCGATAGTCATACAAAAGGGAGTCGGCGAAGATGAGCACACGCACCCGACGGGCACTCGCACTCCTCTCCGCCCTCCTGCTGCCGGCGGCGGCCGCCGGCTGCTCCACCGGGGGACCCGCCCCGACCCGTCCCGGTGCCAGTGCGGCCGGCCCGTCCTCCGGAACGCCCGCCCCCACCGGAACCGCGGCCCCCGGCGCCACGGAGAAGGGCTTCACCCTGGTGGCCAGCGGCGACGTACTGCCGCACACCTCGGTCATCAAGCGGGCGGCGACGGACGCCGGGGGCGACGGATGGGACTTCCGCCCCATGTTCTCCGGGGTGAAGCCGGTGGTCTCGGCCGCGGACCTCGCGCTGTGCCACATGGAGACGATCTACGGCGAGGACGGCGGACCGTTCAGCGGCTACCCGGCCTTCGTCTCCCCGCCCGAGGTCGCCGACGGGCTGAAGGACGCCGGGTACGACGGCTGCTCCACGGCCTCCAACCACACCCTCGACGACGGGGCGGACGGCATCCGGCGCACCCTCGACAGGTTCGACAAGGTCGGGCTCGGCCACGCGGGCTCCGCCCGCACGGCCGCCGAGGCGGCCAGGACGACGATGTACCGGGCGGGCCCAGCGAAGGTCGCGCACCTCGCCTACACCTACGACACCAACGGCTACCCGATGCCGGACGGCCAACCGTGGGCGGTCAACGAGATGAAGCAGGACCGGATCGTCGCGGACGCCAGGGCCGCCCGCAAGGCCGGCGCGGACGTGGTCCTGGTCAGCCTCCACTGGGGCACCGAGTGGGAGACCGATCCCGACGAGACGCAGCTCTCGCTGGGCAAGGCGCTGACCGCCTCGCAGACCGGCGGCCGGCCCGACATCGACATGATCCTGGGGACGCACGCACACGTGCCGCAGGCCTACGAGAAGGTCAACGGCACCTGGATCGTCTACGGGATGGGGGACCAGGTCGCCGGCGAGATGTTCAACCCTTCGGGCGCGCGCGACCTGCGCGGCAACTACGGCTCGATCGGCCGCTTCACCTTCGCCCCGCCGGCCGCGCCCGGGCAGCGCTGGCAGGTGACGAAGGCCGAGTTCATCCCGCAGATGATGGACCTCGGCCCGGGCCGGGTGGTCAACCTCCCCGCGGCCCTCGCCGAGGATCCCGACCGGGGCGACTACGAGGAGGCCCAGGAGACCGTCACCGAGGCCGTTCTCGGCCGCGGCGCCGCCAAGGACGGCCTGAAACCGGCACGCTGACGTCACCGGGCACGACACGACACGGCGCTGTCGACGGCGGCCCGTACCCGGCACGCTGACGTCACCGGGCACGGCACCGAGCCGTCGACGGGGGTCCGGAACCCGTACGCGGGCGACCCCGGCTACGGCACCACCGTCACCGGCCAGCGGCCCGCCTTGACCAGGCGGACGGCCACCGAGCCGACGATGCGGTGGCCCGCCCGCTCGGAGGCGCCGACGACGACGGCGTCCGCCGTCAGCTCGTCGGCGGCGCTCACGAGCCCGGCGTACGGGTCCCCGCGGAACGTGTGGAACTGCCAGCGGACGTCGAAGACGCCCTTCAGGCGTTCCGCGGCGTCGCGGATCTCGGCGACGATGCCCTCCGCGATCTCCCCGGTGGTGTCGGCGACGGGCGCGCCCATCGAGGCCCCGGCCGGGAGGACGGGCTGGACGTACACGAGGGCGAGGAGGGCGTTCTGGCGGCGGGCGAGGCCGGCGGCGTAGGCGGCGGCCCGCAGGGAGGAGTCGGAACCGTCAACTCCGGCGAGGATGACCTTCGGGCCGTCGGTGCCGCGTTCGAATCCCGTGTTCACGTGCTCTGTCACCCTCCCGAGGTTAGGGCCTGGCGTCGAACTCCCGTCGTCGCCCCCGGGGCGGACGGGATTTCGGCGACGGGTCCCGGCCGGCTCGCCGCGCGGACCGCCGCCGCCCTCCCTACAGTGCGAACCATGAGTGCCACAGTGGAGGAGACCCGTGGGACCGGCAGGACCCGCGGCCGGTTCCTGAGCCGGGTACCGGACGCCTTCGGCGCGTTCTTCGGAACGCTCGGGCTGCTGTGCGCCCTGCTGGCCCTCTCCCCGACGCTGAGACGGCTGCTGAGGCCCGTGGTCCGCTTCCTGGACCAGTTCGTGGTGCCCGTCAGCGAGAACCTCGCGTACGCCGTGTTCCTCTTCCTGCTGGCCGCCGCCCTCGGCACCCGCAAGAAGATCGCGTGGTGGATCGTCGTCACCTATCTGGCCCTGCTGATCCTGGTCGACGTACTGATCATCGCCGACGGGGACTACTGGGTCGGCGGCCCCTCCATGGCCGTCGCCGTCGCCGCCATGATCATCCTCATCGCGGCGCGCGGCGAGTTCTACGCCGCGTCCCGACACGGCGCCGTCTGGCGCGCCATGCTCGTGCTCGGCCTCGGACTGCTCGCCGCGGTCCTCGTCGGGTGGGGGCTCGTCGCACTGTTCCCCGGGACCCTGCCCAGGGGACAGTGGCTGGACTGGGCCGCGAAGCAGGTGTTCGGCGGGCTCTTCTCCGCCCGGCAGTTCGACGGGCGGCCGCCCCGCCCGCTGTACTTCCTCCTCGGCCTCTTCGGCGCCCTCGCCCTGCTGAACGCGGCCACGACCCTGTTCCGTTCCCAGCGACTGACCGCCGCCCTGCACGGTGACGAGGAGCCCCGCATCAGGGCGCTCCTCGGCGCGTACGGCCGCAACGACTCCCTCGGCTACTTCGCGACCCGGCGCGACAAGGCCGTCGTCTTCGCCCCGAACGGCAAGGCGGCGGTGACGTACCGGGTGGAGGCAGGGGTGTGCCTGGCGAGCGGCGACCCGGTGGGCGACCCCGCCGCCTGGACCCCCGCCGTCGACGCCTGGCTGGCCGTGGCCCGCCGCTACGGATGGCAGCCGGCCGTGATGGGCGCCTCCGAGGAAGGCGCGACCGCCTACGCCCGGTCCGGGCTCAGCGCCCTCCAGCTCGGCGACGAGGCGATCCTGCAGGTCGCCCACTTCGACCTCGACGGCCGGGACATGCGGGTCACCCGGCAGGCCGTGAACCGGGTCCGACGGGCGGGGGCCACCACCCTCATCCGCCGCCACTCGGCGCTGTCCGAGGACGAGATGCAGATGATCGTCGACCGGGCCGACCGCTGGCGCGACACCGAGACGGAACGCGGCTTCTCCATGGCCCTCGACCGGCTGGGGGACCGCGCCGACGGCGACTGCCTGCTGGTCGAGGCCTTCGACGCGCAGGGCGAGCTGATCGCCCTGCTGTCCTTCGTCCCCTGGGGGAAGGACGGCATCTCCCTCGACCTGATGCGCCGGGACCGGTCCGCCCCGAACGGCGTCATGGAGTTCATGGTCGCCCAGCTGTGCGCCGCCGCCCCCGGCCTGGGCGTGCGCCGGATCTCCCTGAACTTCGCGGTGTTCCGCTCCGCCTTCGAGGAAGGCGGCCGGATCGGCGCCGGCCCGATCCTGAAACTGTGGCGCAAACTGCTGCTGTTCTTCTCCCGCTGGTGGCAGCTGGAGGCGCTGTACCGCTCGAACGTCAAGTACGGCCCCGAGTGGTACCCCCGGTTCCTCTGCTATCAGGACGCCGGATCGCTCGCCCGGGTCAGCCTCGCCTCCGGCATCGCGGAGGGCTTCGTCTCCGTACCGAGCCTGCGCACCCTCTGGGGCAACGGCCACCCCAAGGGCCTCACCAATCCCGCCACCACCGAGGGGTTGCCGTCCATCGACTCCATGGGCCTGGACCTCGTGGGCGAGGACGGGGAACGCCCCCCGATCGAGCGGCTGCCCGACCAGGTCCGCGTCCGGCACGCCAAGATGGAACGGATCCGGGCGAGCGGCACCGACCCCTACCCGGTCGGGATCCGGCAGCGCACCCACACCGTCGCCCAGCTGAAGGCCGCCCACCCCGGCTACCCGCCGGGCGCCCGCACCGGCGAACAGGTCACCCTCGCCGGACGGGTGATGGTCGTGCGCGACCTCGGCGGCGTGGTCTTCGCCGTACTGCGCGACTGGACCGGCGACACCCAGCTGATGTTCACCCGGGACGAGGCCGGGCCCGGGGCGCTGGAGTCCTTCACCGCACAGGTCGACTTCGGTGACCACGTGGTGGCGACGGGGGAGGTCGGCACCAGCCGGTCCGGCGAATTGTCCGTGGTCGTCTCCGACTGGCAGCTCACCGGCAAGTGCCTGCGCCCCCTCCCGGACAAGCGCAAGGGTCTCGCCGACCCGGAGGCGCGGGTCCGGCGCCGCTACCTCGACCTCGTCGCGAGCCCCGACGCCCGCGACGTCGTACGGGCCCGGTCCAGCGCGGTGCAGGCCCTGCGCCAGGGGCTGCTGGACCGGGGCTACCTGGAGGTCGAGACCCCGATGCTCCAGCAGATCCACGGCGGCGCGAACGCCAGGCCGTTCCGTACGCACATCAACGCCTACGACCTCGACCTGTACCTGCGCATCGCACCCGAGCTCTACCTCAAGCGACTGTGCGTCGGCGGCATGGAGAAGGTCTTCGAGATGGGTCGCACCTTCCGCAACGAGGGCGTCTCCTACAAGCACAACCCCGAGTTCACGATGCTGGAGGCCTACCAGGCCTTCGCCGACTACGACGTCATGCTCGACCTCACCCGCGAACTCATCCAGGGCGCCGCGACCGCGGCCTACGGTTCGCCGATCGCCCACAAGGCGGGCCCCGACGGGAAGCTCGTCGTCCACGACATCTCCGGACAGTGGCCCGTCAAGACCATGTACGGCGCGATCAGCGAGGCCCTGGGCGAGGAGGTCGACGCGGACACCGAGGAGGACGTGCTGCGCCGACTCTGCGACCGGGCCAAGGTGCCGCACGCGCCGGAGGACACCCGCGGTGACGTGGTCCTGGAGATGTACGAGCGGCTGGTCGAGGAGCGCACCCAGCTGCCGACCTTCTACAAGGACTTCCCGACCGACGTCTCTCCGCTCACCCGGCAGCACCGCAAGGACCCGCGGCTGGCCGAACGCTGGGACCTGGTCGCCTTCGGGACCGAACTGGGCACCGCTTACTCGGAGTTGACCGACCCCGTCGAGCAGCGCCGTCGCCTCACGGCGCAGTCCCTGCTCGCGGCGGGCGGCGACCCCGAGGCGATGGAACTCGACAACGACTTCCTGGACGCCCTGGAGTACGCCATGCCGCCGACCGGCGGCCTGGGCATCGGCGTGGACCGTCTGGTCATGTTCCTGACGGGCCTGACGATCCGGGAGACGCTCCCGTTCCCCCTGGTGCGGCGCGGCTGAACGGGTGAGCGAACGGGGGTGCGTCCGCGCCTCTCGACATCTGCCGGGATGTCGTTGATACGTAGTAATAATGAAAAATGACGAGCCGACAGTAGGGCGACGCGTGCTCCTGCGTACCGCCGTCTTCCTCGGAATCGCCGCCGCGTCCACCTTGGTCACGGCCGGCGAGTCACAGACCCCTCTCCCCGGCGCCGGCCCCGCCCCGGCCGGAGGCCCGCCGCCCGCCGGCGCCGCCGGAGCCCCCGGACTGCTCCCCGCCGGACCACCCGAGAAGTCGTACCGGCTCCGGCCCATGACCGCCGAGGCGCCCGCGCGGCCGCCCCTCGTGAAGCCGGCCGTCCGCGCACGGCCCATTCTCGGGCTACCCGACGACGCCGCCCACGCCAGCGCCATGGCACTCACCTTCGACGACGGCCCCGACCCCCGCTACACCCCCGCCATCCTCGACACCCTCGCCCGGTACCAGGTCCGCGCCACGTTCTTCGTCTGCGGGGAGATGGCCACCGACAACCGCGACCTGCTGCGCAGGATGGTCACCGAGGGGCACGTCATCGGCAACCACACCTGGACGCACCCGCTCATCCCCAAGCTCAGCCGACCCGCCCTGCTCTCCGAGATCGGTCGCACCAGCGAGGTCGTCCAACAGACCGTCGGGGAACCGCCGCTGTGGTTCCGCGCCCCGTACGGGGCCTGGAACCGGGCCGCCTTCGAGATCGGCGCCGACCTCGGCATGGAGCCGCTCGCCTGGACCCTGGACACCCTCGACTGGAAGGAACCCGGGACCGGCGCCATCGTGTCCCGCGTACAGGCCGGCGCCGGGCCCGGGGTGATCGTGCTGAACCACGACGCCGGCGGCAACCGCGCGCAGAGCGTCCAGGCCCTCGCCACCTACCTGCCCCAACTCCTGGCGCGCGGCTACCGGATGACGCTGCCCACGCTGCCGCCCCGCTGAGGAACTCCCTCGGCGGGGCGGCAGGACGCCATCGTGTCGGCGGATCGTGTCGGCGGGTCCTGGCGGCGGGTTCCGTCGCCAGGGTCCGCCGGAGGATCCGTAGGAAGGGGGGTCCGTCAGCGGGCGGCCACCATCCGGGCGAAGACGACCACGTTCCCGTCGTAGCCCTTGTCCTTCGAGTAACCGCCGCCACAGGTGATCACCCGCAGCTCCGGGTGCCCGGTGTCCCCGTACACGCGGGCACCGGGGAAGGACTCCTTGGAGAACACCTCCACGCCGTACACCTCGAACACGGCCGTGCGACCGTCGTACCGCTCCACCTCGATCCGGCTGCCCGGTTTCGTCGACCCGAGGCCGTAGAAGACGGCCGGGCCCTGCGCGTTGTCCACGTGCCCCACGATCACCGCCGACCCCTGCTGGCCCGGCGAGATGCCGTTGAGGTACCAGCCGGCGAGGTTGCGGTCCTGCGGCGGAGGGGCGTCGATCCACCCCTGCGCGTCCAGCCCGACCGTCATCACCGGCGCGTCCACATTGATCGACGGCACCCGGATGCGCTGCACCGACGAGTGGTCCAGCACCTCCATGTCCGCCGGCGGCGTCGGCGGATTCACCGGCAGCTGGTCCGGGCGCACGGCGACGGCCGCGGCAGCGGTGGGCTGCGGCGGCCCGTCCTCGACGTTCGCTCCGTTGCGCATCATGGCGAGGCCGCTGAGCATGACCAGCGCGAGCACGCCCCAGGGGGAACGTCTCCTCGGCCGCTGCTCACTCTCGTCCTCGGTCATGGCTCTCCCTTCCCGACGCGGGGGTCCCGACCCGCGTTCCAGTCCCACCCCTGTACGCCCTACTTCACGCACGCTAAGGGCGCTCGGTCGGGACGGCGATCGGGGAGGGGCGAACGGGTGGTGGGGCCGGAAGGGGTGCGCCCATCCAGGTAATCGTCACATAAATGCCTGACGCCCCGTGACCTGCGGATCCGTCAGATCCATTGCGCGTCCTTCGGCGTGTCGCTCAACCGGGCGGCCCAAAGGTGGACATGCGTCGGTTGCGGACCGGCCCGAGGGTTCGTGATGGGAGGCGTTCTCGTCGATCTGCCCGGAGCCACCGCTCCGGGGCGCTTTCCGCTGGAGGTTCCACCATGCGTGCTTTCCGCGCTCTCACCGTGACCGCGGCCGCCTGCGCCGCGATCGGTCTCAGTGCCACGTCCGCCCACGCGAACCCGCAGGGCGGCGGCACCGGGCCCAGCAACGTCACGGTCAACCCGTACTCCGTGCACCAGGGTGCCTCGATGCAGGTCAGCGCGGCCGGCTGCCGCAACGGCGGCACCGTCTGGTCGCACGGCAACTTTCCGCAGACGAACCTGTCGTCCGGCCCCATCGGCTTCGCCACCGTCCGGATCTTCAACCACGCCTCGCCGGGCCACCACACGCTGTCGGTCAAGTGCCACGACAACAACCTGGTCGCCACGCACCGCTTCACCATCCTCCCGGGCCGCGGTGCCCAGGGCGGCATCGGAGGGTCCTTCGGCCCGTCCGCCGCCGAGACGGCCATGGGCGCGGGTCTGATCGGTGCGGCGGCACTCGGCGCGGGCGTGCACGTGATGCGCCGTCGTCGTCCCGTCCCGGCGGGCCGGGCCTGACGGGGCCCGCCGCACGGGGCGGAAGCCCACCCTGATGATCGCCGGTCGCCCCGGGCCCGCCCGGGCCTCGGGGCGACCGGCGGTTTGCGGGTGGGACGGGTGCGGGCGGGACCGGCCACTCGGGCTGGGGCGGTGTGCTGGGTGCGTGCCGGTCGGTCGGGTGGGCCGCGACCGCATGCGGGGCGTGCGAGGTGCGTGGGCGGTGTGCGTGGTGAGGGACGTGCGGGTCCTGCGGGTCGGGCCGGTAGCGGCCCCCGCCCGGGGTGGTGAGTGTCGTGCGGACCGCGCGGGTGCAGCGGGCCGGTCCGGGGGTCGGTCCGCGGGTCGTTCCGGCGGTCAGTGACCGTTGGACGACCGGCGGCGGCGCAGGGCGTACGCGGTGCCCGCCGAGGCGATCAGGAAGAGCCCCGCACCCGCGCCGAGTTCCAGCGGGTCCATCCCGGCGACGCTGCCGCCGAGCCCGCCCCGGACACCGAGGCTGGCACCGCCCGAGGCCGTGACGTTGCCCGAGACCGTGCCCGTCGTGGCGCGCGCGGCCGGTTCCGTGGTCGTGCGCGGCACGGGCGCGGTGGTGCGCGGAGGGACGGCGGCGGCCGTCGTGCGGGCCGGGGTCACCGCCGTGGTGCGCGGCGGGGACGCCGGCGTGGTGCGCGGCGGGGCCACCGCTGCCGCGGGGGAGGAGGCGGCCGGGGAGGAGGCCGCCGCGGAGGCCGAGGGGGAGGTGCTCGTACGGGAGCCCGTGGTCGAGCTGGTGGTGGGCGTGCTCGTCGCGCCCGCGATCGTCACGTCGGCGGAGCCGGTCTCACCGTTGCAGGTGAAGGAGACGGAGTACTGGGCTCCGCGGCGGGCGTCGCTGTCCACCGTGACGCGGACGGTCTGGCCGCGCGCGATGCTCACGGTGTCGAAGATCCCGGAGGACGCGGTGGCGAAGGCGGCGTCGCAGCCGGTGACGGAGAGCACCGTCCGTCCGCCGGGGGCGACCGTGGACGGGGTGATGGCGAAGCCGAACGAGGTGATGGGCGCCGCCTCCGCCGCGAGGGCGGCGGGCGCGGCGAGTGCGAGGACCGCGCCCGCGGCGCCGACGCTGAACAGGGTGGTGACGGAGCTGCGTATCGCACCCATGGCTGGTTCTCCGGATCCCCGAGGAGCAGCCGCGCAGCGTTTCCGCACGTGAGGGGTCATGCGCCTCGATGTCCGCCACGCTAGGTGCGGGCCCGGTGACCCGCGATCAGGAACGGGCGAATGGGGCATGGCGGTAGGCCGAACCGGGGACGGGCGGCCCGTCCCCGGTTTGCCGACGTCCGCCCCGGGCGCCCGTTCCTCCGGGCGCCCGGGGCGGCTTCAGTCCCCGAGTCCCAGATGTGGGAACTGTGCGAGGAACGGCTCGGCGGTCGCCGAGATGCCCCGCCCGAAGGGTGCGTCGAAGTCCCAGATCAGGAACAACAGGAAGGCGATCAGTGCGCTGAACAGGCCGGCGAGCAGCATTTCGCGGAACGACCGGCGGATCTGCAGGGTGAAGATCAACCCCACCGTCACGAGCGCCCCGGCGATCAGCCCGAACCACACCACCCCCGGCATGGTGGCGCCGGCGCTCTGCCCGCGTGAGTTGCGGGCGTCGTCCACCATGGCGGCCTGGTCGACCAGCGGCTGGTAGGCCTGTCCCTCGTGGTCGGTCTTCGGTTCGTAGTCCGTCACGTCCCGGCGGATGCGTTCCAGCAGTTCGTTGCCGCGGTCGGTCAGTTCGCCCTTCTCGGCCATCTCCTTCCACTCCGTGTCCACCACGTACGTCACGTACGCGTCGACGTCCGAGCGGATCTTCTTGCGCACCTCGGCCGGGTAGACCTCCGAGCGGACGCTGATCTCGTGCAGGGCCTGGGCCTCCTGGCGGACGTATTCCTGGGCGGCCCCTCTGCCTTCCCAGACGCCGGCGATGGCGAGACCGAGCACGATGGCGTAGATCACCCCGATCATCATCGTCATGTACTCGATGACGTCCGGGGTTTCGTTCGGATCGTCGTCCTCGCCGATCCTGCGGTGGTTGAAGAAGGCGATGGAAAGGACCACGGCGCACGCCGCGGCCATCGCGAGGGACAGGACGAGCCATTCCGACAAGATGACTCCCAATCGGTGATCACGGGGAAGGAAGAACCTGCGCACCGGTGGGCCCGGCGCGGTCGGCGCGGTCAGTGGGTTTCGCGCGGACGGTGGTTCCGAGCTGTCAGTGGGTTTCGGGCCGGCAGGGCCCGAACGGTCAGCGCGGGCGCAGCGCGACGATCGCGAGCACGGCCGGCGCCGCGGTCATGAGCGTGAAGGTGACCGGCGAAATATGACGTTCGGCCGGTTTGCGGGCCGGCGCGTGATAGCTGGGGCGCGCCACCGGCTTGGGGGCGGGTGACGGTGTCACCACCGGGGGCGGCGTCGGCTCCGGCGCGGGCTTCGGCGGCGGCGGAGCGGGAGCCTTGTACACCCGGGGTGGCGGCGGCGGGGCCGGCGCCGGCGGCTTCGGTACCGGTTCGGGGGCCGGCCTGGGCGGAGCGGGAGCAGGCGGGGGTGGTGGTGGCGGGGTGGGCTTCGGTGGCGGGGTCGGCTTGGGCTTCGGGGGAGGCGGGGTCGGGGTCGGGGTGGGCGTGGGCGTCGGGGTCGGGGTGGGGGTCGGCTTCGGTGGTGTCGGGGTCGGCTTGGGAGGGCACGGCGGGGGAGGCGGCGGGCAGTGGTGTCCACCGTGCCCTCCGTGATGTCCTCCGTGGTGCCCTCCGCCGTGATGGCCGCCGCGGTCCTTGCCGTGCCCCTTGCCGTGATGTCCGCCACCTCGACCGGCCGCGCTCCCGCCGCTGCCGGCGGCCGCGAACACCGTGAGGGACGCTCCGCCGTCGCCGGCGTCGATCGTCGCGTATGCGCTGCTATCGGCCACGGCCGGCGTGACGGCCAACGCCGCCCACAGCAGGACCGGGACCGCCAGCATGCGCCTGGCACAGGCTCTGTTCACCCGGGGAGCATGGGCCCGCGCGCGCCCGCGCACGTGGGGGACGGGCTTGGTTCGCCTGAACGGGCGGAGTTGGGACCAGAGAGGTTTGAGCCAGCCGGCGACCGTGTCTGATCGAGTGACGTTCAATTCCCAAAAGGTATTTGTCGGATTCCGAGCTGCCGCTGTCCGGACCCGTTCGAGCCTTTGGTGTGTGACCAAGAACGGACCGCCAATTTCCGCTTTTACTCGCTCCGTTGGGCAATGATCAGTACATTCGGCTCGGACAGGAGTCCGACCCCCGTCCCGCCCCCCGGACGGACACGACACGACTACGGCTTGGAGACCCCGATGGAGCGCCCCGCCTGGGCCCCGGCAGGCATCGACATATCGGTGCCGAGCGTGTCCCGCATCTACGATTACTACCTGGGCGGCTCCCACAATTTCGAGGTCGACCGCCAGGCGGCCCGCCGCGCCATGGAATTCATGCCGGGACTCCCCAAGGTCATGCAGGCCAACCGGGCATTCATGCGCCGTGCCGTCCGGCACGCCGTCGCCGAGGGCGTCACGCAGTTCCTGGACATCGGCTCCGGCATCCCGACCTTCGGCAACGTCCACGAGGTCGCCCACGCGGCGAGCACCGAGGCGAGCGTCGTCTACGTCGACCACGACCCGGTGGCCGTCGCGCACAGCCGGGCCGTCCTCGACGGCGACGAGCGCACCGGCGTCGTCGCCGCCGACCTGCGCAAGCCGCAGGAGATCCTCGCCGCGCCCGAGGTCGGCCGGCTGCTCGACCTGAACCGCCCCGTCGCGCTGCTGCTCGTCGCCGTCCTGCACTTCATCGAGGACGCGGACGAGCCGTACGCCGCCGTCGCCGAACTGCGCGACGCGCTGGCCCCGGGCAGCCTGCTCGTCCTCACGCACGCCTCGTACGAGGGGATCCCGCTCACCCAGGAGGTGGCGGGCGGCGTCGTCAACGTCTACCGGGACATCCGCAACCCCCTCGTCATGCGCACCAGGGAGCAGGTCGGCGGCTTCTTCGACGGTTTCGACCTGCTCGAACCCGGTCTCGTGTCCATGCCGGACTGGCGCCCGGATCGCACCGAGGCGCTCGCCGAGGGCGACGAGTCGGAGGACCCGTACGCCTTCTCGGGCTTCGGCGGCGTGGGACGCAAGGCGTGAGACTCCCCGCTCCCACACCGCCGCCCGCCTCCCCGGGCCGGGCCTTCCCGGAGGCCGTCGCCTTCGGGACGACCCCGGACCCGGCCGGCACCTCCGCGAAGCCCACCGGCCCCGGCCCGGGGCGGGAGCAGCTGCGTGAGCTGCGCAGCGGGCTGGAGGACCGGATCGCGCGCTTCGCGACCATCTGGGGGCGGGCGATCTTCCCCGTCACGGCCACTTCCCTGACCCGGCCTGAGTTCGAACAGCACCTCGTCCCGCTCACCCGCACCCTCACCGAGGCCCTGCACGCCCGGCCCTTCGACGCCGCCGTCGCCCAGCGGGTGGGCTCCGAACTCGTCGCCGTGCACTGCACGGACCCCGAAGCCCTGGCCGGCACCCTCGGGGTGGTCGAGTCGTACCTCGTGCTCTACTGCGGGCCCGACGGCTCCGGGACGGAAGGCACCGAGGAGTACCGCTCCCGTTGCGCCCGCCTCCAGCACGGCATCGCTGCCGGGTTCGCCCGCGCGCTGCGCGAACGGACCCTCAAGGAGCAGGAGGCCATCGCCCGCTCCGCGCTCACGGCCCGCAGCGACGCCCAGCAGGCCCTCCACGCCAGCGAGGAACGGTTCCGGGCGGTCTTCGAGGGGGCCGCCATCGGAATCGGCATCGCCGACCTGGAGGGCAACGTCCTTGAGGTCAACGACACCCTGCTGCAGATGTTCGGCGGCCTGGAGGGGCACGTCCGGGGCCGCAACGTCAGCGAATGGGGGCACCCCGACGACACCCCGCACGTGTGGCGCATGTACGGGGAGCTGGTGCGGGGGGAGCGGGAGCACTACCGGGTGGAGAAGCCGTACTACCGGCACGACGGCACCGTCCTGTGGACCAACCTGACGGTGTCCCTGCTGCGGGACACCGACGGCACCCCGCAGTACCAGCTGGCCCTGATGGAGGACACCACCGAACGCCGGCTGCTGAACCTGCGGCTGCGCTACGAGGCCACCCATGACGCGTTGACCGGACTGCCCAACCGGACCCTGTTCTTCGAACGGCTGGAGAAGGCCCTGAGCGGGGGCGGAGGAAACCGCTTCGGCCTGTGCTACCTCGACCTCGACGGATTCAAGGCGGTCAACGACAGCTTGGGCCACTCGGCGGGCGACCGGCTCCTGGTGGAGGTCGCCGACCGGCTGCAGAGCTGTGCGACGGGACCGGGCGAGGTGGTGGCCCGCCTGGGCGGCGACGAGTTCGTGGCCCTCACCACCGGCCCCGCCGCCGACAGCGAGGAGAAGGTGACGGACCTGGCGGTCCGGATCCTGTCCGCCCTGTCGACGCCGATCCGGCTGGAGGGCCGGGAGCTGACCGTGCGGGGCAGCATCGGCATCGTCGAGGGTCGGGCCGGGCAGCGGACCGCCGCAGAGGTGCTGCGCAGCGCCGACATCACCATGTACCGGGCCAAGGCGGCGGGCGGGAACCGCTTCGAGTTCGCCGACGCGGCGGCCGACGCGCGCGCCATCACCCGGCACGGCCTGACCAACGCGCTCCCCGCCGCACTGGAACGCGGTGAGTTCTTCATCGAGTACCAGCCACTGGTGCACATGCACGACAGCAGCGTGCGCGGTGCGGAGGCGCTGGTGCGCTGGTCGCACCCGCAGTACGGGGTCCTCGGCCCCGACCGGTTCATCCCGCTCGCGGAACGGACCGGCCTGATCGTGCCGCTCGGCCGTTGGGTCCTGGAGGAGTCCGTCCGCCAGGCCCGCAGCTGGCAGCTTCAGAACGGCGGCTCCGGTCTGCGCGTCAACGTCAACCTCTCCCCGACCCAGCTCCACCACCCCGGCCTGGTCGCCGACACGGTCCGGGTGCTTGAGGCCTCGGGCCTGGCTCCGGGCGCCCTGTGCCTGGAGGTCACCGAGTCGGCGTTGATAGGGGCCGACGACGAGCTCCTCGAACCGTTGCGGCGGCTCGCCGAGCTGGGCGTGGACATCGCCCTCGACGACTTCGGCACCGGCTACTCGAACCTCGCGAACCTGCGCCGCCTGCCCGTCAGCGTCCTGAAGCTCGACCGCTCCTTCACGCAGGGGATGCAGCAGCAGCCGGCCAACCCCGTCGACGTCAAGATCGTGGAGGGCATCGTCGCGCTGGCCCACAGCCTCGAACTCGCCGTGACGGTCGAGGGAGTGGAGACCGGGGTCCAGGCCGCCCAGCTCCGCGACCTCGGCTGCGACACGGCCCAGGGCTGGTACTACGCCCGCCCCGGCTCCCCGGACCGCATCCACACCCTGTCCCTCTCCGACGCGGTACCCACCCCCGGCTGATCGGCCCCGACTCCGGGCGGGGCGGCTCCTTTGGACGGACCTTGCCCCGAGGAGCCGAGGAGCCGAGGAGCCGAGGAGCCGAAGGTCCGAGGAGTCGAGGAGCCGAGCGGGAGCCGAGTGCGGCCGCCGGATGGGCGGCGAGGACGGCTGTCGCCGTGGTCGATCAGCTCAGACCCGCCTCCGTTCCCCGGCCCGGCTCGCGCACGGCCGTGAGCACCCGCTCCAGTCGTTCCGTCGTGTCGGCCAGCAGTTCGGCGGCCGCGGGCAGCCGTTCCGCCTCGTACCGGTCGAGGGCCTCCTCCCGGCCGGGTCCGGGAGGAGTGTCCAAGGCCGAGGTCAGCGCCCGGCCCAGGGCGGCCGCGTCCTGGATCCCGGTGTTCATGCCCAGCCCGCCGGCGATGGGATGGACGTGGCCCGCGTCCCCGGCGAGGAAGGCCCGCCCCTCCCGCAGCCGGGCGGCCATGCGGACGTTGACGGTCCATGCCGACATCCAGGTGGGGTCGGCCAGTTCGATGCCCGGCATCCCGGTGTGACGGTCGAACAGTCGCTGGAAGCTTTCGAGGGACGGCGGTATCGGCTCCCCGTGGGCGTCCCGCTCGCGCGAGGCCTGGAGCTGGAAGGAGTCGGTGCCCGGTATCGGGCAGAGCAGCATGGCACCGCCGTCCGAGGTGAACCACTGGTGCCAGTGGTCGCGGCTGAGACCCGGTGCGCTCACGTCCCCGAGGACCATCAACGCCTCCTCCTCGGTACTTCCCTCGAAGGGGATGCCGAGCAGTTTGCGCGTCGTGCTCCGGCCGCCGTCGCAGCTGGCGAGGTACCGGCTGCGGATGGCCGGGCCGACCTCCGGCCGCGCCGTCACCTCGTCCGCGTCCTGATGGATCTCGGTGATCCGGGTCCCGTACTCGACCTGCACGCCGAGCTCCGCGAGCCGCTCGCGCAACACCTCCTCGATCTGCCACTGGCCCATGAACAGGGCGTCGGTGAAGGGGGTGTCGCTGATGTGGGTTCCGTCGAAGTACTTGCGGAACACCAGGTTCGCGTTGCCGATGGCCGTCATCCGCGCGGCCACCCCCAGCGGTTGCAGGACGTCCAGGCTGTTCGTGTTCAGCGTCTTGCCCCGGGACTCGCGGTGCGGGCCGGGGCGCTGGTCCACGACGCGCACCTCAACGCCGTTGAGGGCCAGCCCGCAGGCCAGGGTGAGCCCGGTGGGGCCGGAGCCCACGATCAGTACGTCGGTCATCGGTGGTCCTCTCGTTGTCGCCGGGTTCCAGGAAAGCGCGTCGACGAAGAAAAAGCAACCCGGTAACGAAAGTGACTTGGTAATCATCCGGTGGTACCGTGTGGGCATGGAAAACACGACGGGTCTGCGCGAGAGCAAGAAGCTGCGCACGCGCCGCCAGCTGGCGGCCACGGCGCTGGAACTCTTCCTGGAACGGGGCTTCGATGCCGTGTCGGTGGCCGATGTCGCCGCCGCGGCGGAGGTCTCCAAGCCCACCCTCTTCCGGTACTTCCCCAGCAAGGAGGACCTCGTCCTCGACCGGTTCGCCGACCATCAGGACGAGGCGGCGCGGGTCGTGCGCGAACGGCCCGCCGGCCGGAGCCCGGTCGGGGCGATCCGCGACCACTTCGTGGCCGCGCTCGCCGAGCGGGACCCGATCACCGGGCTCTGCGACCACCCGAACGTCCTCGCCTTCCAGGGGCTCCTCTACTCCACCGCCGGCCTGAAGTCCCGGCTCACCCAATACACGGCCCGGGAGGTGGAGCTCCTCGCCGAGGCTCTGGAGGCGGAGTCCGTGGCGCCGCTCACGGCACGGCTGGCGGCCATGAACCTGGTGGCGGTGCGCCAGGAACTGGGCCGGGAGAACTGGAGCCGGATCGCCGCCGGCCGGAGCGCCGACGAGCTGTACCCGGACGCGGTGGCCGACGCCGAGCGGGCCTTCACCATGTTGGCCGACGGCCTCGACACCGCCTTGCCGATACGGCCGGCCTAGGGCGTGTTTTAGAAGTCCCGCCTGGCCCGCGGCGTCTGGCACCGCACCTCGCCGCGTTGTCGGGATCGCCCGAGTACGTCCAGTACGCGGGCGACCCTCCGCCTTGCGGGGCACGGCACCGGACGCCGCGGGCCACGCCCTCCGGGCGCCCGGCGCTACTTCCAAAACACCCCCTAGGTCGTCTCCTTCGGGCCTCGAACCGGCTTCGGTCTTCGGTGCGGTGGCAGCGTGCGATTCGCGCCCACCGGGCGTCACTCGGCGACACGCCCCGTCCGCGGACCGGGTGATCCGAAGGAAACGGTCCGGCAGCCCCGCCGTCGGGAAGTCGAAGGGTGGTGGCGCGGGGTCGGGTCAGGGGAGGAGGAGGCGTTTCAGTTCGCGGGCCGCGCGTGGGGGTGCTACGTCCGTGCGGTGGGCCAGTGCGATCGTGCGGCGCAAGGGGGAGCCGGCGAGGCGGGTGGCGCGCAGGCCCGGGCCGCCGTGTTCGACGACCATGGCCGGGACCACCGCGACACCGAGCCCGGCACGGACGAAGCCGAGGATCGCGTCCATCTCGCCGCCCTCCACGGTGAACGTCGGTTCGAAGCCCGCCGCCCGGCAGGCCCCCACGGTGAGGTCCCGCAGGTCGTAGCCGTGGCGGAACATCACCATCGGCTCGTCGCGCAGGTCGGCGATGGTCAGCTCGCCCCCGCCCGCCGGGGGAGGGAGCTCCGCCGAGGAGACCACCAGCAGGTCCTCGGTGAGCAGCTCCACGGTGGTCAGGGCGGGCGCCGACGGCGGCAGGGGCAGGGTGATCAGGGCCAGGTCCAGCAGCCCGCGCGCGAGTTCTCGTACGAGGTCCAGGGAGCCGCTCTCCTCGATCAGCAGCTCGATGCCGGGGTGCGCGGTGTGGAAGGCGCGCAACACGGCCGGCAGCATGCCCGTGCACACGCTCGGGGTGGCCCCCAGGCGGACCCGTCCGCGTCGCAGCTGCGCGAGCTCCTGCACCTCCAGCCGTGCCGTGTCCGCGTCGGCCAGGATCCGGCGCGCCAGTGGGAGCAGCGCCTCACCCGCGTCGGTGAGGGCGATGTTGCCCCGTACCCGGCTGAAGAGCTCGGCCCCCAGCTCTCGTTCCAAGGCCTTGATCTGCTGCGACAGGGAGGGCTGGGCGACGTGCTCCCGTTCGGCGGCCCGGGTGAAGTGCCGGGTCTCGGCGACGGCCACGAAGTACACGAGCTGCTGGAACTGCATGCCGCCAGACTAGCCCCGTCCATAGGCATTGCCTATCGCGATCAGCTCCACCATGTCTTGGACCTTTCAGGACTTAAGTCCTTACCGTCGACGTCATGGCTCTGGCAACGCGGACGGATCGACGGCCGTCCATCACGCGCACGCTCTGGGACTCCACCGTCGGCAAGAAGTCCGTGATGGCGGCATCGGGCCTGATCATGCTCGGCTACCTCGTCGTGCACATGCTCGGCAACCTCAAGATCTTCTTCGGGGCGGACGAGTTCAACGGGTACGCCCACTGGCTGCGCACCCTCGGGTCCCCCTTCCTGCACCACGAGTGGGCCCTGTGGATCGTCCGCGTCGTGCTCGTCGCCGCGGTCGTCGCCCACGCCGTCTGCGCCTACCAGCTCAGCCGACGCGACATCAAGGCGCGCCCGGTGAAGTACGCCCACAAGCGGCGCAGGGCGAGCTACGCCACCCGCACCATGCGCTGGGGCGGCGTGATCCTGGCCCTCTTCATCGTCTGGCACCTCCTCGACCTGACCACGCTCACGGTCAACGAGCGTGCCTGGGCCGGCCACCCGTACGAGAACGTGCTCGCCACCTTCTCCACCTGGTACGGCAACACGATCTACCTCGTCGCGATGGCCGCGCTCGGACTGCACGTCCGCCACGGCTTCTGGAGCGCCGCCCAGACCCTCGGCGCCGGCAACGCCCGGCGCGACCGGACCCTGAAGTTCCTGGCCAACGGCCTGGCCCTCGTCCTCTTCGCGGGCTTCGTGTCCGTCCCCGTCGCCGTCATGACCGGAGTGGTGAGCTGACCATGAGCGCACACGAGACCCCCGCGCAGACCGGGCCCCACGACCCCCACGCCCACCACGACCACCACGGCTCCGACGACCCCCACACGTCGTACGCGGACTACACCACCGGTGAGCCGATCGCCGACGCCAAGGCCCCCGAGGGTCCCATCGCCGAGCGCTGGGACCGGCGCCGCTTCGAGGCCAAGCTGGTCAACCCGGCGAACCGGCGCAAGCACCGGATCATCGTCGTCGGCACCGGACTGGCCGGCGGCGCGGCCGGCGCGACCCTCGCCGAGCAGGGTTACCACGTCGTCCAGTTCTGCTTCTCCGACTCCCCGCGCCGCGCGCACTCCATCGCCGCGCAGGGCGGGATCAACGCCGCGAAGAACTACCGCAACGACGGCGACTCCGTACACCGCCTCTTCTACGACACCGTCAAGGGCGGCGACTTCCGGGCCCGCGAGTCCAACGTGCACCGCCTCGCGCAGATCTCCGTCGAGATCATCGACCAGTGCGTGGCGCAGGGCGTTCCCTTCGCCCGCGAGTACGGTGGCCTCCTCGACACCCGCTCCTTCGGCGGCGTCCAGGTGTCCCGCACCTTCTACGCCCGCGGCCAGACCGGCCAGCAACTGCTGCTCGGCGCCTACCAGGCCCTGTCCCGGCAGATCGCCGCGGGCAACGTGGAGATGCACGCCCGCACCGAGATGCTGGACCTGATCACCGTGGACGGCGTCGCCCGCGGCATCGTGGCCCGCGACCTGATCACCGGGAAGGTCTCCACGCACTACGCGGACGCGGTGGTCCTGGCGAGCGGCGGCTACGGCAACGTCTTCTACCTGTCCACCAACGCCATGAACTCCAATGCGACGGCCATCTGGCGGGCGCACCGGCGCGGCGCCCACTTCGCCAACCCCTGCTTCACCCAGATCCACCCCACCTGCATCCCGCGCACCGGCGATCACCAGTCGAAGCTCACGCTGATGAGCGAGTCCCTGCGCAACGACGGCCGGATCTGGGTCCCCAAGGCCCACGGCGACACCCGTCCGGCCGCCGAGATCCCCGAGGCGGAGCGCGACTACTACCTGGAGCGGATCTACCCCTCCTTCGGCAACCTCGTCCCCCGCGACATCGCCTCCCGCGCCGCGAAGAACGTCTGCGACGAGGGCCGTGGCGTCGGACCGGGCGGCCAGGGCGTCTACCTGGACTTCGCCGACGCCATCCGCCGCATGGGCAAGGACAAGGTGGCGGAGAAGTACGGCAACCTCTTCGAGATGTACGAGCGGATCACGGCGGAGGACCCGTACGAGGTCCCCATGCGGATCTACCCGGCGGTCCACTACACGATGGGAGGCCTGTGGGTCGACTACGACCTCCAGACGACCGTCCCGGGCCTGTTCGCGATCGGCGAGGCCAACTTCTCCGACCACGGCGCCAACCGCCTCGGCGCCTCCGCCCTCATGCAGGGCCTCGGTGACGGCTACTTCGTGCTGCCGTCCACCATCAACGACTACCTGGCCCGTCACCCCCACCACGACGAGGTCGACGACGCCCATCCGGAGGCCGCCGCCGCGGTCCGCGAGACCCGTGACTGCCTCGCCAAGCTGCTCGCCGTCGACGGGGACCGCACTCCCGACTCCTTCCACCGCGAGATCGGTGAACTCATGTGGGAGTACTGCGGGATGGCGCGCACCGAGGAGGGACTGCGCAAGGCCCTCGCCCGGATCCCCGAGATCCGGGAGGAGTTCTGGCGACGCATCAAGGTCCCCGGCAGCGGCGAGGAGTTCAACCAGTCGCTGGAGAAGGCCAACCGGGTCGTCGACTACCTGGAGCTCGCCGAGCTGATGTGCCTCGACGCCCTCCACCGCGCCGAGTCCTGCGGCGGTCACTTCCGCGTCGAGTCCCAGACCCCGGACGGTGAAGCGGCGCGCCGCGACGAGGAGTTCGGCTACGCGGCCGCCTGGGAGTACCGGGGCACCGGAGCCGCACCCGTCCTGCACAAGGAAGACCTCGTCTTCGAGTACGTCCACCCCACACAGCGGAGCTACGCATGAAGCTCACCTTGCGCGTCTGGCGCCAGCGCAACGCCGGCGCCCCCGGCGCCATGGCCTCCTACGAGGTCGACGGCATCTCGAAGGACATGTCCTTCCTGGAGATGCTCGACACCCTCAACGAGGAACTCATCCTGCGCGGCGAGGACCCGGTCGCCTTCGACCACGACTGCCGCGAGGGCATCTGCGGCGCGTGCAGCCTCGTCATCAACGGCGACGCCCACGGCCCGGAGCGCACCACCACCTGCCAGCTCCACATGCGGTCCTTCGCCGACGGCGACACCATCGACGTCGAGCCGTGGCGGGCCTCCGCCTTCCCCGTGGTCAAGGACCTCGTCGTCGACCGCAGCGCCTTCGACCGGATCATCCAGGCCGGCGGGTACGTCACCGCGCCGACGGGTTCGGCCCCCGAGGCGCACGCCACCGCCGTGCCCAAGCCCGACGCCGACTTCGCCTTCGAGCACGCCGAGTGCATCGGCTGCGGAGCCTGCGTGGCGGCCTGCCCCAACGGGTCGGCGATGCTGTTCACCTCCGCCAAGGTCAACCACCTCAACGTGCTCCCGCAGGGCTCGCCCGAGCGCGAGACCCGGGTGCTGGACATGGTGGCCCGGATGGACGACGAGGGGTTCGGCGGGTGCACCCTGACCGGCGAGTGCGCCACGGCCTGCCCCAAGGGCATCCCGCTGCCGTCGATCGCCGCGATGAACAAGGAGTGGCTCCGCGCGGTCCGCAAGACCTGACCGCGCCTCCTGCCACCGGTCCGGGCCGAGTCGGTCCGGGCCGAGCCGAGCCAGGCCGGTCCGGGCCCCGCCGGGCCCCGCCGCCTCCCTCCCGCCCCCGTACGAGCGTCCGGACCCCCGTTCTGGGCCGATCGGCCGAGTCGATCGCCCGACCGGGCGCTCGTACGGGCCGTACGTCGCGCCGCGCCGCGGCCGGGCCGGGCAGGTCGGCGACAGTGGCCCCATGCCAGAAGCCCCCGCCGGGTCCGGCCCGCGCCGCCGCACCGTACTGGCCGCCGCCCTGGCCCCCCTCGCGGTGGCCGGTTGCTCAGGGCGGGAGGAACCGGTCCCGCCGGCTCCCGGCCCGCCCACCTCCGCGAAGGACGCCCTCGTGATGGTGATCCGGCACGCGGAGAAGCCGTACGCCGGGGACACCGGTGAGGACGACGAGGGCAACGAGGACCCCGGCTTCCTCGCGGTCCGCGGCCGGCGCCGCGCCGAGGAACTGCCCCGCCTCTTCGCACCTGCCCGCAGGGCCTCCCTGCCCCGCCCCGCCGCCCTGTTCGCGACGGGCGGTCCGGCGACCGCGCCCGCCCGCTGCCGGCAGACCCTGGAACCGCTGGCCGCCGCCCTGAGGACACCCGTACGTTCCCCGTTCGCGCTCGGCGCGGAAGAGCAACTGGCGCGGGCGGCGCTGGCCGCCCCGATGCCGGTGCTCATCTGCTGGGAGCACACCGGACTGCCCGCCCTGATCCGCGCCCTCGGCGCGCAGCACGTCATCGGTGTCCCCGCGACCTGGCCCGACCGCTACGACCTGGTCTGGGCGTTCACCCGCAGCCGCGGCGCCTGGTCCTTCCGCGAGCACCCGCAGCACCTGCTGCCGGGCGACGTGTAGGGCGCGCCCCGGGTCGTCCCCTTCGGATCCCGGGCGGCGCGAGCCGACAGGATCCGAGAGGGACGGCCTATCGGCCCAGGGCGCGGGCCAGGTAGGGGGCCGTCCGACCGGCGGGGCAGTCGGCCACCTCCGACGGGGTGCCCGCGGCGACGATCCGGCCGCCCTCCGTACCACCGCCGGGTCCCAGGTCGACGACCCAGTCGGAGCCCGCCACCACCTCCATGTCGTGTTCCACGACCACGACCGAGTGCCCGGCGTCCACGAGCCCGTGCAACTGCCGCAACAGCACCCGCACATCGGCCGGATGCAGTCCCGTCGTCGGCTCGTCCAACAGGTAGAGCGTGTGGTCGCGGCGCAGCCGCTGGAGTTCCGTGGCCAGTTTGATGCGCTGCGCCTCCCCGCCCGACAGTTCCGTCGCGGGCTGTCCCAGCCGCAGGTATCCCAGCCCGATGTCCTCCAGGGCGCGCAGGGCGCGCGCCGCGGCCGGCACCTCCGCGAAGAAGACGCCCGCCGACTCCACCGTCAGGCCCAGCACCTCGGCGATGTTCAGACCGTCGTGACGGACTTCCAGGGTCTCGGAGTTGTAGCGCGCGCCGGCGCACTCCGGGCACGGGGCGTACGTGCTGGGAAGGAACAGCAGCTCCACCGATACGAAGCCCTCGCCCTGGCAGTTCTCGCAACGACCGCCCGCCACGTTGAAGGAGAACCGCCCCGCCTTCCAGCCCCGCGCCCGCGCCACGGGAGCGGCGGTGAACAGCTTGCGCACCACGTCGAACAGGCCGGTGTACGTGGCCAGGTTGGACCGCGGCGTGCGTCCGATCGGCTTCTGGTCCACCTCCACCAGCCGCCGGACCGGGAAGTCCGGATCCGTCAGCCGCCCGGCCACGTGCTCGGCCAGCGCCCGGCCGACCAGCGTGGACTTCCCCGAACCGGACACCCCCGTCACCGCGGTGAGGACGCCGAGCGGGAACTCCGCGTCCACACCGCGGAGGTTGTGCCGGTCGACACCCGTCAGCCGCACGGTCCCGGTCGCCGCGCGCACCGGCCGGGCCCCGGCGGCCTCCCGGTCCGCGAACAGGTGCCGTGCCGTCGCCGATCCGGCCACGCCGGCCAGTTCCCGCGGCGGGCCGCTGTACAGCACCTGCCCGCCGTGTTCACCGGCGAGCGGGCCGACGTCCACCAGCCAGTCCGCGTGCCGCACCACGTCGAGGCTGTGCTCCACGACGAAGACGGTGTTCCCGGCGGCCTTGAGCCGGTCCAGCACGGTGAGCAGCGCCTCGGTGTCGGCCGGGTGCAGCCCCGCCGACGGCTCGTCCAGCACGTACACCACCCCGAACAGTCCCGACCGCAGTTGGGTCGCGAGCCGCAGTCGTTGGAGCTCGCCCGCCGACATCGAGGGCGCCGTCCGGTCCAGGCTCAGGTAACCGAGGCCGAGTTCGGTGATGGGCCCGATGCGGGAGCGCAGGTCCTCGGCGAGCACCCGGGCCGCCTCGTCCCGCAGGTCGGCGCCGGCCAGTACGCCGTCCAGCTCGGTCAGCGCCAGCGCGGCCAGTTCCGCGATCGTACGGCCCGCGAAGGTCACCGCCAGGGCCTCGGGCCGCAGTCGCCGGCCCGCGCACACCGGGCACGGCGCATCGGTGAGGAACTTCTCGGCGCGGGCCCGCAGGGTGGCGCTCTTCGTGTCGGAGAAGGTCCGCATCACATAGCGGTGCGCGCTCATGTACGTTCCCTGGTACGGGCGTTGGATCCGATCGGCGTCCCGCACCGGGTGCACCGTGACCACCGGCTGTTCCTCGGTGAACAGGATCCACTCGCGGTCCTCCGCCGACAGCTCCCGCCAGGGCGCGTCCACGTCGTACCCGAGCGCGTCCAGGATGTCCCGCAGGTTCTTGCCCTGCCACGCCCCGGGCCACGCGGCGACGGCCCCCTGACGGATCGACAGGCGGTCATCGGGTACGAGGAGTTCCGCGCTGGTGCGGTGGATCCGGCCGAGCCCGTGGCAGGAAGGACAGGCCCCGGCGGCGGTGTTGGGGGAGAAGGAGTCGGAGTCGAGTCGCTCCGCGCCCGGCGGATAGGTGCCGGCCCGCGAGTACAGCATCCGCAGGGAGTTCGACAGCAGGGTCACCGTCCCCACCGAGGAACGCGAGCCGGGAGAGGAACGCCGCTGCTCCAGCGAGACGGCGGGCGGCAGCCCGGTCACGGAGTCCACCTTCGGGGCGCCGATCTGGTGGATCAGCCGTCTCGCGTACGGGGCCACGGACTCGAAGTACCGGCGCTGCGCCTCCGCGTACAGGGTGCCGAAGGCCAGTGAGCTCTTCCCGGAGCCCGAGACGCCGGTGAAGACGGTCAGGGTGTCGCGCGGGATGTCCACGTCGACCCCGCGCAGGTTGTGCTCGCGGGCGCCCCGCACCCGCACGCAGGGGTCGGGGGCGTCCGGCGTCGTACGGGTGTCGGGATCGGGGGAGTGGTGCATTCGCCCCAGTTTAGAGGCCCGCGATCCGGGCCAGCCTCCCGAAGGAGTCCAGCAGGGCGGTCCGGTCGTGGGTGGAGGTCGTGACCAGCAGCTCGTCGGCGCCGGTGGTCTCGGCGACCCGGGCCAGCTCGGCGGCGACCTGCTCCTCCGTCCCGGCGATGTGCCCGGCCAGGGCGCCCTCGTACAGCTCCCGCTCCTTCGGGGTCATCTCCAGCGCCTCCACCTCCTCGGCGGGCCGCAGCGGAGGGAAGCTGCCGCGGGTGCGCGAGTGGGCCACGGCCCACGCCTCCGGGAGCAGGATCCGCCGCGCGGCCTCCTCGGTGGCCGCGACCGCGACCGTCCCGGAGACCACGACGTACGGCTCGTCGGCGAGGGCGGACGGCCGGAACTCCGCGCGGTAGCGCTCGACGGTCTCCACGAGCCGGTCACGGCCGCGCAGGTCGCCCGCCACCATCGGCAGCCCGGCCCGGGCCGCGATGCCGGCGCCCTCACCGGTGGCCAGCACGAAGGGCGGGATCCGCAGCCCCTCGGCCGGCCGGGCGTGCACCTCGGGGTGGGCCCGCTGGGTGCCGTCGATCCAGCCCAGCAGCTCGGCCAGCTGCTCCTCGAAGCGGTCGGCGTCGGCGGTGTCGCGGCCCAGGGCCCGACGGATCCCGTTGGTGAAGCCGACGGAACGGCCGAGGCCCATGTCGATCCGGCCCGGGAAGAGGGCCTCCAGGACCCCGAACTGCTCGGCGACCACCATCGGCTGGTGGTTGGGCAGCATGACCCCGCCGGTGCCGACCCGGATGCGACGGGTCGAGGCGGCCACGGCGGCCGCCAGGACGGTCGGCGCGGAGCCGGCCACCCCGGGCACGCTGTGGTGCTCGGACACCCAGAACCGGTGGTAGCCGAGCCGCTCCGCCGCGCGGGCCAGCTCCACGGTGTCGCGCAGGGCCTCGGGGGCGGGGTGCCCCTCGCGGGTGCGGGACCGGTCGAGTATCGAGATTCTTCGGATCACACAGGTCTCAACACCGTGCGACGGCCAGGATTCCCCGGCCCCGGGATCGCCCGGCCGCCGCCACCGACGAGGGCGTCCGTCGTGTCGGAGGGGCGGCTTAGGCTGCGGCCATGACCGAGAACGCGTCCCACCGCCCGCTTGCCGTCTTCGACCTCGACAACACCCTTGCCGACACCGCGCACCGGCAGCACTTCCTGGAGGGCCGGCCCCGGAACTGGAACGGGTTCTTCGGCGCGGCCCAGGCCGATCCGCCGCTCGCGCGGGGGGTTTCGCTGGCCGTGGAGAGCGCGACCGACTGCGAGGTGGTGTACCTGACCGGCCGCCCGGAGCGCTGCCGGGCCGACACCGTCGCCTGGCTCGCCCGGCACGGGCTGCCCGAGGGCCGGTTGTGGATGCGCGGGAACCAGGACCGTCGCCCGGCCCGGGTGACCAAGCTGGAGGTGCTCAAGCGGATCGCGCGCGGCCGTGAGGTGCGCATGCTGGTCGACGACGACGAGCTGGTCTGTCAGGCGGCGCGCGCGGCGGGCTTCCGGGTCGTCCTCGCGAACTGGGCGGCGGACGCGCCGGAGCTGAAGGCCGCGCAGGAGGGCGAGGGCCGTACCTGAACGGGTCCGCGCGTCCGCCGTGACCGGTGCGCGGGGCTCACTCCTCCTCGTCGAGGCGGAAGCCGACCTTCAGGCCGACCTGGTAGTGCGCCACCTCGCCGTTCTCGATGTGTCCGCGCATCTGCGTGACCTCGAACCAGTCGAGGTTGCGCAGGGTGCGGCCCGCGCGCGAAACGCCGTTCCGGATGGCCTGATCGATGCCCTCGGTGGAGGTGCCGACGATCTCGGTCACCCGGTACGTGTGGTTGGACATGGGTTCTCCCACCAGTCGTCGTGTTGCCTTGTTCCAAGGTGCCCCAGTAAGTGCTGGTCCGCGAACTTTGCGTGAACAATCCCGGGCGAAAGGCTCTTGACCCACCCATTGGTCTATGCCAATTTCAAGCCATCTGAGATCAATCTCCAGAAGGTGACCCCTTGAAGATGCGCTTCCTTGCCGTGTGCACCGCCCTCGCGGCCGCGACCGCCCTGACCGGATGCAGCCTGGTGGGCGGATCGGCCGAAGGGTCCGAGAAGGTGACCCTCTGGCTGATGAAGGGCAGCGCCTCGGAGGACTTCATCGCCAACTTCACCGCCGACTTCGAGAAGGGCCATCCGGGCATCGACCTGGAGGTGAAGATCCAGGAATGGACCGGGATCGGCGACAAGGTGAACGCCGTGCTCGCCGGCAAGGGCAAGGAGAGCGCCGACGTCATCGAGGTCGGCAACACCCAGGTCGCCCAGTACGTCGAGACCGGCGGCCTCTCCGAGCTGACCCTGGAAGGCCTGCGCGAATGGGGCAGCAAGGACTGGCTCAAGGGCCTCTCCGACCCGGGCAGCGTCAACGGCGCCCAGTACGGGGTCCCCTGGTACGCCGCGAACCGGGTGGTGATCTACAACAAGGACCTCTTCGCGAACGCCGGGGTCAAGGCCACCCCCAAGAACCGTCAGGAGTGGATCTCGGCCACCCAGAAGCTCGACAAGGGCGACCAGCAGGGCATCTACCTCGCCGGTCAGAACTGGTACGTCCTCGCCGGGTTCATCTGGGACGAGGGCGGCGAGCTCGCCGTCGAGACCAGCGGCCAGTGGGTCGGCGCCCTCGACGACGACAAGGCCCTCGCCGGGATGGACTTCTACAAGCAGCTCCAAGCGCTCGGCGACGGCCCCAAGGACGCGGACGAGGAGACGCCCCCCCAGGCCGACGTCTTCGCCCGCGGTCAGGTCGCCCAGATCATCGGGCCGCCCGGCCAGGCCGCCCAGATCGAAGCCGCCAACCCGGCGCTCAAGGGCAAGCTCGGCTTCTTCCCGATACCCGGCAAGACCTCCGAGAAGGCCGGCGCGGTCTTCACCGGCGGCTCCGACCTGATCATCCCCGAGCGGACGGGGAACCGCGCCCGCGCCGTGGACCTGATCACCGCCCTGGTCAGCGAGAAGTGGCAGACCGAACTCGCCCGCAGCATGAGCTACGTACCGAACAAGACCACCCTCGCGCACGTCGTCGAGGGCAACGACGGCGCCGCCAACATGGCTCCGGGCGCCGCCCAGGGCAGGGCCACCCCCAAGTCGGCCCGGTGGGCCGAGATCGAGGCCAAGAACCCGATCAAGCCGTACATGACGGCCGTGCTGGGCGGCCAGGACCCCAAGGAGGCGGCCAAGGTCGCCTCCGACACGATCAGTCAGGTGCTCAGCTCCGACCGCTGAGCACGCCGGGCGCGCCGGGCGCTGGGCGCCCGGCTGAGCACCGCCGGGCGTCGCAGCTGAGCGCCGGGTGCGCCGAGTGCGCCGAGTGCGCCGAGTTCAGCGTCCGCACATCCGGGGGCCGCTGAGCGGTCATGTCGAATCCAGCCGGTCACGGAAGAAGTAGAGGAGCCGGGTCCGCCCCCTGCGGCCCGGCACCCCGTGCCCGGATCAGGAGCAGCCATGACCATCGCCCCCCTGTCCCCGTCCCCCCTCGCACCCACCGTCGGCGCCCCCCGCTACACCGTTCGCCTCGCCCGCGACGAGGACGAGGTCCGCGCCGCCCAGCGGCTGCGCCACCTCGTCTTCGCGGGGGAGCTCGGTGCCCGCCTGGACGGGCCCGAGCCGGGCCTGGACTCCGACGCCTTCGACGCCTACTGCGACCACCTCCTCGTCCTCGACGAGGAGACCGAGGAGGTCGTCGGCACCTACCGGATGCTGCCCCCCGAACGCGCCGCCGTAGCGGGTCGCCTCTACTCCGAAGGCGAGTTCGACCTCTCGGCCCTCGCCCCGATCCGCCCCGACCTGGTCGAGGTCGGCCGCTCCTGCGTCCACCCCGACCACCGCAACGGCGCCGTCATCGCCCTCGTCTGGGCCGGCCTCGCCCGCTACATGGACCGCGCCGGCCACAACTGGCTCGCCGGCTGCTGCTCGGTCCCGCTCGCCGACGGCGGGGTGCTGGCCGCCGCGACCCGGGAGACCGTCCTCGCACGCAACCTCGCCCCCGAGGAGTACCGCGTCACCCCGCACCTGCCGTGGACCCCCGACGGCATCACCGCCCCCGGCCGGATGGAACTGCCGCCGCTGCTCCGCGGCTACCTCCGCCTCGGCGCCTGGGTCTGCGGCGAGCCGGCCCTCGACACCAACTTCGGCTGCGCCGACCTGTACGTCCTGCTCTCCCTGCGCCGGACCAACCCGCGCTACCTGAACCACTTCCTCTCGCTCGCCCCGGGCGCATGAGCGCCTGGCTGCCCACCGGGCCCTGCACCCCCGCCGCCTGCGCCGCCCACACCGGGCCGGTCGCGGGCGTGCCGCGCGCGGTCCTGCGGCTGGCCGCCGCCCTCGCCCTGATGCTGCTCGCCGTCCTGACCGCCCCGCCGGTACGACTGCTGCCCGCCGCCTCCCGACACGCCCTGGTCCGGGCCTGGGCGACGCTCCTGCTCCGGTCCCTGGGCGTACGGATCACCGTGCACGGGGCCCCCGGGCCGGACGGGGGCCGTCTGATCGTCGCCAACCACATCTCCTGGCTCGACATCCCGCTCGTCGCCGCCGTCCTGCCCTGCCGGATGCTCGCCAAGAGCGACATCCGCGGCTGGCCGGTGATCGGCGGGCTCGCCGCCCGGGGCGGCACCCTGTTCATCGAACGCGACCGGATCCGGGCCCTGCCCGCCACCGTCGACACCCTCACCCGGGTCCTGCTGGGCGGGGCCCGGGTCACCGTCTTCCCCGAGGGGTCCACCTGGTGCGGCCGCGCCCAGGGCCCGTTCCGGCGGGCCGCCTTCCAGTCGGCGCTGGACGCGCGGGTTCCCGTACAGCCCGTACGGATCGGGTACCGGCTGCCGGACGGGGCGCTCGCCGGGGCTCCCGCGTTCGTCGGGGACGACCCGCTGACCGCCTCCCTGTGGCGGATCGTTCGGGCCCGCGGGGTGCGGGCCGAGGTGTGGCTGCTGCCGCGGATCCCGCCGGGCCGGTACGCCGACCGCCGGGACCTCGCGGCCGCCGCCCGTCGGGCCGTGCTCGCGGAGGCGGAACGGCCGACGCGCGAGCCCGTCCTCCGCCACGCACCGGCCCTGCGGGGCGCGGAGGCGCGGCGGCCGGCCCCGGTGCCGCTCCCGCAGGGCCCAACCGCGTCGGCGGGCGCCGGGCCGGTGCGGCCGCGGCTGCCCGGGATCCCCGTACAGCCGCGGCCGTCCCACCGCTCACCCGGCCGCCCGCCCCACGGGACGGATCAGCCCGCGATGCCGTCCGCCACCGACAGGGACAGTGCGAACCGTCCCTCCGCGTCCGTCCACCACTGTGTCAACTCAAGCCCGGCCGCGGAGAGTTCCTTGCGCAGCCCCTCCTGACGGAACTTCGCCGACACCTCCGTCAGGATCTCCTCGCCCTCCTCGAACGGCACCACCAGGTCCAGGGCCCGGATCTTCACCGTCACCGCCGACCGGGCGCGCAGCCGCATCTCGATCCACTCCTGCTCCCGGTTCCACACCGCCACGTGCGCGAAGTCGGCGGTGTGGAAGTCCGCGCCCAGCTCCCGGTCGATCACGGCCAGGACGTTCTTGTTGAACTCCGCGGTCACCCCCCGGGCGTCGTCGTAGGCCGCGACCAGCGTGGCCTCGTCCTTCACCAGGTCCGTCCCCATCAGCAGCGCGTCCCCGGGCGACAGCATCGCCCGTACGGACGCCAGGAAACCGGCGCGCTCCGCAGGCCGCAGGTTCCCGATCGTCCCCCCGAGGAACACCACCAGCCGCGGGCCCTGCGCCCGCGGCAGCCGCAGGGGCCGCGTGAAGTCCGCCAGCAGCGCGTGCACCCGCAGCCCAGGGTGTTCCGCCATCAGGGAATCGGCCGCCCCGATCAGCGCGCTCTCGCTCACGTCCACCGGTACGTACGTCTCCAGCGCGGGCATCGCCTCGATCAGGTGCCGGGTCTTCTCGGAGGAACCGGAACCCAGCTCCACCAGCGTGCGCGCCCCGCTGGCCGAGGCGATCTCCTGGGCCCGCTCCAGCAGGATCTCCCGCTCCGCGCGCGTCGGGTAGTACTCGGGCAGGCGGGTGATCTCCTCGAACAGCTCACTGCCCCGGGCGTCGTAGAACCACTTGGGCGGCAGTTCCTTGGGGGAGGCGGTCAGCCCCCGCTGGACGTCGGTGCGCAGCGCCGACTCGGCGGCGTGCTCGTCGAGGGTCCGGGTCAACTGGAAGTCGCTCACGGGGTGGTCTCCTTGAGTGGGGTCAGGGCGACCCTCGTGCGGGTGGCGGTCAGCAGGGTCCGGTCGGGCACTTCGCACCACCGGGGATCGTCGTCGTACGGCTCGGACGCCACGACGGTGCGGCCGCCCGGCGGATCGGACAGGTACCAGAGGGAGTCGCCCCAGGCCGTCGCCGCGATGGTCGTACCGTCGGTCAGCAGCAGGTTCAGTCGGGAGCCCGGCGCCGCGCAGGACACCTCACGGACCGCCTCTGCGAGGGCCGTGCCCGGGTCGTCGCCCTGCCGCAGCCGGTGCAGGACCAGCGCCCACAGCAGCGCCGAGTCGGTGCGCGCGGCCAGCTGGAGCAGTTCCCGGGGCGGCAGCCCCGCGGCCAACGCGGCCACGGAGTCCGGATGGTCCCGGACGGCGCCGTTGTGACTGAACAGCCAGGGACCCGAGGCGAACGGGGCCGCCGCGGCCTCCCCGTCCGCACCCGCGAGCGTCGCGTCGCGGACGGCGGCCAGCACCGCGCCGCTGCGCACGACGCGGGTCAGGTCGGCGAAGGTCAGGTCGCCCCAGACGGGCCCGGCCCGTCGGTAGCGCGCCGGCACGGGATCGCCCGGCGCGTACCAGCCGACGCCGAACCCGTCGGCGTTGACCGTGCCGTACCGCTGCCGACGCGGCTCCCACGACTGCCGTACGAGGGAGTGCTCCGGCTCGTCGAGTATCCGCCCCAGGGGCACCTCCGGCCCCAGATAGGCGAGATGGCGGCACATCAGACGTCCCTCGCGGTCCGGAAGCCGGAGAAGATCTGTCGGCGCACCGGCAGGTCCCAGTTGCGGAAGGTGCCCCGGCAGGCGACCGCGTCGACGGCGAAGGATCCTCCGCGCAGCACCTTGTGCTCGGGGCCGAAGAACACCTCCGAGTACTCCCGGTAGGGGAAGGCGCTGAAGCCCGGGTACGGCAGGAAGTCCGAGGAGGTCCACTCCCACACGTCGCCGATCAACTGGCGCACCCCGAGCGGGGATTCACCGGCCGGGTAGGAGCCGGCCGGGGCCGGGCGGAGGTGGCGCTGGCCCAGGTTGGCGTGTGCGGGCGTCGGATCCGCGTCCCCCCACGGATAGCGGCGGGACCGCCCGGTGGCCGGGTCGTGCCGGGCGGCCTTCTCCCACTCGGCCTCGGTGGGCAGTCGGCGCCCCGCCCAGCGGGCGTAGGCGTCCGCCTCGTACCAGCTGACGTGCAGAACCGGTTCGTCGCCGGGAACGGGCTCGGTCACCCCGAACCGGCGGCGCAGCCACTGCTCCCCCTCCCGCCGCCAGAACAGCGGGGCCCCGATGTCGTGCGAGCGGATCTGCTCCCAGCCCTCGGGGGCCCACCAGCGGGACTCCCGGTAGCCGCCGTCCGCGATGAAGGCCTGGTACGCGGCGTTGGTCACCGGCGCCGTGTCGATCAGGAAGGCCGACGCGTCGCGGACGTGCGCGGGGCGTTCGTTGTCCAGCGACCAGGGCTCGGTGGAGGTCCCCATGGTGAACGGGCCCGCCGGTACGAGGACTTCGGCCGCGACCGGGGGCGGGCCGTGCGGGGCGTCCGGCTCCGGGGCGGTCAGCACCGGGGCGCCCGCTCTGAGTTGATGGGTGATCAACATGGTCTCGTCGTGCTGCTGTTCGTGCTGGGCGATCATCCCGAAGACGTATCCGTCGGCCAGCAGCCCGGTGCCCTCGAAGGGGACGTGCTCCAGCAGGTCGAAGACGCGCCCGCGCACCTCGGCCGCGTACCGGCGGGCCTCGTCCGGACCGAGCAGCGGCAGTTTCGGTCGTTCGGAGCGGGGGTGCTCGAAGGCGTCGTACAGCGGGTCGATCTCCGGACGCAGGGACTCGCGCCCGGCCGCGTTGCGCAGCAGCCAGAGTTCCTCCATGTTCCCGATGTGCGCCAGGTCCCACACGAGCGGCGACATCAGGGGCGAGTGCTGGGCGGTCAGGTCCCGGTCGTCCACGGGGTCGGTCAGCGCGGCGGTACGCGACCGCGCGGCGGTCAGGGCGGCCACGGCGCGCTCGCGCAGGGCCTCGGGGTCGGCGCTCCGGTGCGGGCTGTCGATGCTCATGTGCGGTGTCCCTTCCCGGCGGGCTGCCACAGGTCGTCCTCCTCGGCCTCGTCGGCCGGGCAGCGGCCGCGCAGGACGTAGCGTTCGGTGAAGGCCCCGACCGTGTCGCGCACGTGGGTGCTCGCGCCGAGGCGCGGCAGCGCCTCGCGGGCCGCCAGGAAGCACGCGGAGGCGGCCCACCGCAGGTCGGGGTCGGCGAGCCCCTCACGGGCGGCGGTCCGCCACAGGGGGTTGCGCGGGGCGGCCCGGCCGCCGTAGGCGTCGGCCAGCGACTTGGCCACCCGGTACGCCGTCTCGGCCGCCTCCGGGTCGTCGAAGAGCGCGTGCACGACGGCCGCCGGCACCAACCAGCCGTCGTCGCCGGGCTGCGCGTCGATCATCCTCAGCTCCAGGTGGCCGCGCGGCCGGACCGGCGGGAAGAGGGTGCTGAGGTGGTACTCCAGGTCCTGCGCGGTCGGCGGTCGCAACCCGCCGGGACCACTGCCGCGGCGTGCGTCGGTGGGGACGTCGCCGCGCAGCCAGTCCCGGAAGGTCAGCGCGCCGGGCACCTGCCACGGCCCGTCGTCCGCGGACCGTACGCACATCACCCCGGTGTCCAGGGCGTGCCGGGTCCAACCGGCCCGGGGCTCGGCGTCCAGGGGCGGGGCCAGGGAGCGCCGGGTGTCGATGTCGTGCCAGATGCCCTGCCGGGCGCACCGCCAGCCCCGGTACGGGCCCTCGCGCGCGGGAGAGTTGGCGAAGGCGGCGACCAGTACCGCGCCCAGCAGGTGGGCCAGCCGCCAGCGGCGGCCGTACCCGAGAGGTCCGGGCTCCTCGTGGCCGGCGTCCACGCAGACCTGGACGGAGGCGGAGGAGCACATCATGGCGCGGCCGGCCGGGCCGGTGCGGTCGAAGTAGGTTTCCATCGCGTCGTAGCGCGGGCTGTGCAGCAGCCGCCGCAGGGGGCGGCGCGGGTCCTGACCGAGGCCCCGCAGGACCAGCCCCGAGGCGTCCAGGGCGGCGCGTACGGCGGTGAGGTCTTCCTGGAGGTCGTCCACGCAGTCGGTGAGGGAGGCGGCGGGCTCCGAGCTGAGTTCCAGCTGCCCGCCGGGCTCGACCGTGACCCGCGAGTGGAGGGACAGGGCGTGTGCGGCCTCGTGGGCGGCGGCCAGTCGGTCGGGCGGCACCGGCAGCCACGGCCGTTCGGCGTCCAGCACGAGCCATTCCAGCTCGGCGCCGATGAGGCGGGGCGGGCCGGTCTTGAAACATATGCCGTGCACCAGCTCCTCGGCGGTGGCCTCGGTGAGGGGGGCGTGGTCGAAGTCCTGGGCGAACGGATCGGGCGGGATTTCCGGCATCACCGTTTCCTCGTCTCCTGTCGTCGGCCTTGATGTCACCCGTGCCTACCCGTCCTCGGGACACAAATTCCTTTGCTTTGCCCCGGGCGGCGCCCGAAGCTTGCGGCGTGAGCAGTAGATTGCGCGAGATCGCGCGGGAGAACGCGCTGATCGTGGCGGCCGGTGCGTACCGGACGCGGTCCGGGCGGCAGGTTTCCCTCGCCGCCGCCGTGGCGGAAGCCAAAGCAGGAACCACGATATACGGCCCAAACCGGGTCATTCCAGACGAAGGACCCGTCGGTGGGGGAGCCCGCACCGTCATCGAGGTCACGGGGGAGAGCAGTACGGTCGCCGCCCGCCGCCTCGCCACCGGGGGCGCGCGAGTCGCCCCGGTGGCGGTCCTGAACTTCGCCTCGGCCCGCAATCCCGGGGGCGGCTACGTACGCGGGGCCAAGGCGCAGGAGGAAGCACTGTGCCGCGCCTCGGCGCTCCACGAGACCCTGTTGGAGGCGCCGGAGTACTACGAGGTCCACCGCGCGGCCGAGAGCACCTTCTACACCGACCGGGTGATTCACTCGCCCGGTGTCCCCGTGTTCCGCGACGACCGGGGCGGCCTGCTGGAGACGCCCTTCCGGGCGGGCTTCCTCACCTCCCCGGCCCCCAACGCCGGCACGATCCGCCGACAGGAACCGGAACGCGCCGCCGAGATCCCGGCCGCGCTCGCCCGGCGGGCGGAGCTGGTCCTGGAGGTCGCCGCGCTGCACGGATACCGGGGCCTGGTCCTCGGCGCCTGGGGCTGCGGGGTCTTCCGGAACGACCCGGCCCAGGTCGCGGAGGCCTTCCGGGCCCTGCTCGCCGGACGCTTCGCCGGGACGTTCGAGCACGTCGTGTTCGGAGTGCTCGACCGGGACCCCGCGCCCCGCGAAGCCTTCGCCCGCGCCTTCGCGACGCCGCCGACGCACTGACCCGGGAGGCGCGGGCCCGGGGGACGCGCGTCTCCCGGGCCCGCCACGGCCCCGAGCGCCCCGCGTCCCCCGGGCCCGCCACCGACCCCCGTGCGCGAGGGGTGCCGTCACTGCCAGCCGTAGCGCTCCCGCAGCCGCTCCACGACCAGCTCGAACCGGCCCCGGTCCAGCGCGCACGCCTCGCGCCGCATCCCCGACTCGTGCACCCGCAGCACCCGGTCCAGGTCCACCCAGGAATCGCGCCCCGCGGAGTCCCAGGGCCCCGAGCCGATCGGCACCCACTCCCGGTCGGCGTCGTGCCGCTTGCTGGACAGCTGGACGGCGAGCAGGGTCCGCCCGCCCGCCTCCCGGGCGACGACCAGGACGGGGCGGTCCTTGCCCCGGCCGTCGTTCTCCTCGTAGGGAACCCAGGTCCACACGATCTCCCCCGGGTCCGGATCCCCGTCCCGGTCGGGCGCGTACTCGGTGCGCACCGGCCCCGTTGCGCGCGGATCCGCCTCCGTGGTGGCGGTGACCCCGTCCCGCCCGGGCTGCTCGACGTGACTGTTGCCGTGATGCGAAAGTGCCGTCATTCGGGCGAGATTACTGGCCCCGGCGGCCCGCCCGGGCGCGCGCCCCGCACCGTACCCGGTCCGTGCCCGACCGGATCCGCCCGGTCACCGGGACGCGGGGCGGGGCCCCACCGCACCCGGGCGAGGCGGAGTCGCCCTCCCCGTCCCCCCAACGGGCGACGGCCCGACCCGGGGAGGGCGCCCGGGTCCCGGACCCGGCTCAGAGGGTCGGCCAGTGCGCCGACCAGTCCTCCGCCGCCTCCAACTGCGCGGCCAGGGAGAGCAACCGCGGTTCCGCGTCCGCCGGACCCAGCAACTGGGCCCCGATCGGCAGCCCGTCCGGGGTGAAGCCCGCCGGGACGCTCACCCCGGGCCAGCCCAGCACGTTCCACGTCCAGGCGTACGGGCAGGCGGCGATCATCGCCCGGTCCGTGGCCATGGCCCCCATGCCGGCCAGGGCGCCGATCCGCAGCGGGGGAGCGGCGGTGGTCGGCGTCAGCACCACGTCGAAGCGGCCGAAGATCTCCCCGACCCGGCGGCGCAGCGCCACCTCGGCCCACCGGGAGAACCGCAGCACGGGCCCGCCCAGCAGCCGCCCCGTGCGCACCGCCTCGTGCGTACGCGGATCCAGCAGCGCGGGATCGGGCACCCGGGCCGCCAGCTCCCGTACGCCCACCGTCGCGCGGGGCACGAACGTCAACCCGATGAGGCCGTAGCGGGGGTCCTCGGGGACCACCTCGTGGCCCAGCTCCTCCAGCCGTCCGGCCAGCCGCTCCACCGCCGAACGCACCACCGGGTCAAGTGACTTGGGCGTCGCGGTGAAGGCCGTCCCGTAGGACAGGGCGATCCGCAGCCGCCCCGGCGCCCGCAGTGCGGCCTGCGCCGCGGGGATGCGCGCGGGCCGGTGCAGATCGCCCGGATCGGAGCCGCTCGCCGCGTCCAACAGCAGCGCGGCGTCCGCGACCGTACGGGCCAGCACGCCGTTGACGGTGAGCCCGTGGAAGGACTCGGGCGCGGGCCAGGTGGAGATCCGCCCGCGCTGGGGCTTCACCCCCACCAAATGGGTCCAGGCCGCCGGGATCCGTACCGAACCCGCCCCGTCCGAACCGAGCGCGGCGGGCACCAGGCCCGCGGCCACGGCCGCCGCGGAGCCGCCCGAGGAGCCGCCGGGCGTGTGGAGCGGGTTCCACGGGTTGCGCGTCGCGCCGAAGGCGTGGCCCTCGGTGAACGGCCACTGGCCCAGCTCCGGCGTCTGCGTCTTGCCGACGATCACCGCCCCCGCCGCGCGCAGCCGCCGGACGGCCTCGCTGTCGGCGCGCTGCGCGGGGAAGTCCCCGGCGCAGCCGAAGGCGGTCGGTTCGCCCGCCACGTCCATGTCGTCCTTGACCGCCACCGGAACGCCCAGCAGCGGCAGCCGCTCCCCCCGGGCGAGGCGCCGGTCCGCGGCCTCCGCCTCGGCGAGCGCCGCTTCGGCGCGCACGATCCGGAAGGCGTTGAGCGAGGGCTGCGCGGCGGCGATCCGGGCCAGACACCCCTCGGTCAACTCCCTTGACGTGACGGTGCCTTCGATGAGCGCCACCGTCATGTCCCGCAGTCCCGGGGCGAGCCCGGTCCCGGGCGGCCGCGACGTTCCGGGCGACCCCACCACATCCAACGAACCTGCCACCGGACCTCCCCCTACCCGTCAGTAGCAAGACGGTAGCGGGCCGGACGCCCGGCCGGACAGCCCCGGGCGCGCCTATATCCAGCCCTCCAGCGAGGCCATGAACCCCTCGAAGTCGTCGCGGTGGATGGTGTGTCCGGCCCCGGCGACCGAACGGACCTCGAAGCCGCGTTCCGCCAGCAGCGCGGCCCGCTCCGGCGGGATCAGGAAACTGGGGTCGGCGAGCTGCACGAGGGAGGGCACCGCCGGGGCGGCCGGCAGCAGGTCCCGGCCGAGGAGCGGGGCGAGGCCCAGTGCGGTGGCCTCGTCCCACACGGCCAGGGTCGCCGCCTCGACGTCCACGTCCGCCTCCTCCCAGCGCGGGTTCATCGCCCGGATCCGCTCCCTGGGCGCCGACTTGAATCCGGCGAGCACCTCGGGGCCGAAGCCCGGTTCGGGGCTCGCCAGGTGCCACGCCGGGTCCGAGTACACCGCGCGGCGCGGCTCCAGGCGGTCCACGGCGAGCGCCAGGGTCAGGCCGCCGAGCGAGTGGCCGATGGCCAGTTCCGCGCCGCGGGGGAGCGTCTCGACGACGTCGTCCGCGAAGAGTTCGGGGCCGTACGGACCGCGTCCGCTGGCGCCGTGGCCGCGCAGGTCGACGGCGATGACGCGGTATCCCCGGTCGGCGAGGGCGGGTCCGACCCGGCGCCAGGTGCGGTGGTCGGCCATGATGCCGTGGATGAGGACGGCGAGGCGGTCGCCCTCGCCCCAGGTGTGGGTGTGCAGTCGCACGGTGGTGCCCTTCGACGTGGTGACGGGAAGTCGGTGACGGGGTGACGGGTGGCGCGGGAGGCCGGGGGAGCGGTCGGGGTCAGCGGACGCCGCGGATCGGCCGTACGGCCAGGGCCCCCGCGACGGCCAGCACCGCCGCGACGACGAACAGCGCCGTGTACCCGCCGGTCAGCGAGACGACGACCGAGGCGACGAAGGGCGCCACGATCTGCGGCCCCGCGTTGGCGATGTTGAGCACGCCCATGTCACGGGCGGCGTCCTCCGCCTTGGGCAGGACCATCGTGACGAGCGCCGTGTCCACCGCCATGTAGCAGCCGAACGCGAGCCCGTTGACCACGGCGAACACCAACATCGCCGACCAGCTCGCCGACACGGCCGGGATCACCAGGGCGACCGCCGACAGCGCCGCGGAGGCCCCGACGAACAGCTTGCGCCGGTCGAAGCGGTCCGACAGGTAGCCGCCCAGGACGGTGGAGACGACCATCGCGACGCTCGTCACGGGCATGAGCACCGCCACCGCCGCCCCCGGCTCCAGCCCGTCCGGCAGCACGGTGTGGTCCTGGAGGATGTACAGCTGGTACCCGCTCACCGCGAAGTAGCCGAGCACCAGCAGGGCCCGCCCGATGAACGCCCACCGGAAGTCGTGGTCGCGCAACGCACCGGCGAACGCGGCCAGTTGGCTCCGGACGGGCATCGGGGCACGCGCGGGGAGCCGCTGCTCGCGGCCGCACGCGGTGAACAGGACGGCGGCCGCCGCCACCATCGCGCCGAACACCAGGTAGCCGGTGCGGTGGTCGTCGGAGTAGGCCGCGCCCACCAGCGCGCCGAGGGTGGATCCGAAGGGCAGCCCGAGGCCGACGGCCGCCGAGGCCTTGCCGCGGGCGGTCGTCGGCACCCGGTCGGGCACGACCGAGGTGATCGCCGCCTGGTAGACGTTCATGACGGCCTGGCCGAGGCACCAGGCGATGGTGATGAGCAGGATCGTGTCGGCGAGACCGAGCAGGTACATCGCGGGCACGGCGGCGAGCCCGCCTCCCAGGATCCACGGATCGCGCCGCCCGCTGCGGTCCGAGAGGGCGCCCGCGACCGGGTTGAAGACCGTCGCGAAGATGGCGGAGACCCCCGCGATCAGGCCGAAGTTGGCGACCTTGTTCGCCGGATCGACCTGTTCGACCTGGAGCGCGAGCAGGATGCCGGCTACGCCGATGTAGAGCGCGTACATCGCGGTGTTGCCGAGGAGCAGCAGCGGGAGCAGACCGCGGCCGGGCGGCGGCGCGGTCCCGGGGCGGGGTGGCGCGTCGGAGGCGGAGGCGGCGGCTCCGGGAGCGGTGGGGGCGGCGCCGGAGTCGGGGGAGGAAAGGGCCACGGTGCCCTCCTGGGCAGGGGATCCGATACGAGGTGAGGGGTGCGCGCCGCCCCGTCGCGACGGCGGGGGTGCGACGGAGCACGACGGGACGGCGGCACGGTCGGACACGTGCGACGCCGTGCTCCCGGGGGGAGCGCGACGGGTGGGTTACACGTGTCAATGAATCGTGTAACCACTGTGTAGCATCCGTTTCAGGCCATCCGCCAGCCCCCGGGCACAACAGGTCTGGAAAGATGCGACGGCAATGTCCCAGTCATCGAAATCGCCGAACGTGCCGACCAGCGCGGACGTCGCCCGCCTCGCGGGCGTCTCGCGCGCGACGGTCTCGTACGTGCTCAACAACGCGGCGGCCGTGCGCATCAGCGAGCCGACCCGTCGCAAGGTCCGCGAGGCCGCCGAGGAACTCGGCTACGTACCCCACGCCGCCGCGCGCAGCCTGCGGGCCGGCCACACCCGGATCGTGCTGCTGCCCACCTCCCACGTGCCGGTCGGCCCGCTCTACAGTGCCTTCCTCAACGAGCTCCAGTGGGCGCTGCGCCGACTGGACTACACCGTGGTCCAGTACGGCAGCCTCGGCCTGAACGGGGACGAGGCCGCCCGCGCCTGGGCCGAGCTGCGCCCCGTCGCCGTGATCTCCCTCGGGGAGATCGCCCTGTCCCCGCACAACGTCGCCACCCTCAAGCGGGCCGGTGCCCGCGCGGTCATCACCCTGGGGCCCGCCGGCGTGCCCGGCGCGCACGCGCTCGTCATGGACCAGGCGGAGATCGGGGCCCGCGCCGCCGCTCACCTCGTGGAGCGCGGCCGTCGCCGCATCGGGGTGGTCGTCCCACGGGAGGCGGGGCTGGAGCTGTTCTCCGGACCCCGACTGGCCGGTGCCCGCTCCGTCGCGGGAGCGGAGGTCGAGGAGGTGCCGCTGGCCCACACCGAGGAGTCGGCGGCGGAACTCGCCGCCCGCTGGAGCTCGCTCGGGCTCGACGCGGTCTTCGCCTACAACGACGAGTACGCGATGCTGCTGATGCGCGCGCTCCAGGACGCGGGCCTGCGGATCCCCGAGGACGTGGCGGTCATGGGCGCCGACGACCTCCTCATCGGCCGACTCCTGCGACCCCGGCTGAGCACCGTACGGCTGGAGATGCCGACCGGGGACCACCTGGCCTCCCTGGTGGACCGGGCGGTGCGTGAACCGTCGGAGATCACCGAACGGCACGACCTGATGGCGGCCCTGGTGGTGTCCCGCGAGTCGACCTGAGGCCCGGGCGGGCCCGCCCGGCGCGCGGCGGGCCCCGGGTGGAAGGGCCCGCCCGGTGCCCCGCGGCTTCCGGGTGGCCGTTGACAGGCGGTGACGGCCGGGCGGAGACTGCGGGCGCGCCCCACCGGGCGTGCCCGGCGGTGTGCCCGGTGCCGAAACCGGCTCCGACGCGCCGCCGCCCGTACGGATCCGCCCAGGAGAGACCCCATGAGCATCCGCACCGTCCGCGACGTGTACGTCGTCGACGCCGTCCGCACCCCGATCGGCAAGTTCGGCGGGGCACTCGCCGGAGTCCGGCCGGACGACCTGGCCGCCCATGTGGTCCGCGCGCTGGTGGACCGTACGCCGGAACTCGACCCGGCCCGCATCGACGACGTGGTCTTCGGCGACGCCAACGGTGCCGGTGAGGACAACCGGGACGTGGCCCGCATGGCGGTGCTGCTCGCCGGACTGCCCGTCACCGTCCCGGGGGTCACCGTCAACCGGCTCTGCGGGTCCGGTCTGGAGGCCGTCGTCCAGGCGGCCCGCGCCATCGCGCTCGGTGACGCCTCCGTCGCCATCGCGGGCGGCGTCGAGTCGATGAGCCGCGCCCCCTGGGTGGTGCAGAAGCCCGAGCGGGCCTTCCCCGCGGGGCACCAGCAGATGTGGTCCACCACCCTCGGCTGGCGGATGACCAACCCCCGCATGCCGGCCGAGTGGACGGGCTCGCTCGGCGAGGGCGCCGAACTCGTCGCCGAGAAGCACGGCATCACCCGCGAGGAGCAGGACGCCTTCGCGCTGCGGAGCCACCACAAGGCGGCCGCCGCCTGGGCCGCCGGACTGTACGACGACGAGGTCGTCCCGTACGCCGGTGTGGACCTCGCGCGCGACGAGTGCATCCGCGAGGGCTCCACCCCGCAGGCCCTCGCCCGCCTGAAGCCCGCGTTCCGGACGGACGGCTCCGGTACGGTCACGGCCGCGAACGCCTCCCCGCTCAACGACGGCGCCGCCGCGCTGCTGCTGACCGACGAGGCCGGACTGGCCGCCACCGGCCGCGAGCCGCTGGCCCGGATCAGCGCGAGCGCCGTCACCGGGATCGAGCCCCAGCTCTTCGGCCTCGGCCCGGTCGATGCCGTGGCACGGGCCCTCGGCAAGGCGGGCCGTTCGCTCACCGACCTGACGGCCTTCGAGCTCAACGAGGCCTTCGCCGCCCAGGCGTTGGGCTGCCTCGCGGCCTGGCCCGAGCTGGACCCGGAGGTGGTCAACCCGCGCGGCGGGGCCATCGCCATCGGCCACCCGCTCGGCGCCTCCGGAGCCCGGCTGGCCGGCTCGGTGGCCCACCAACTGGCGGCCGCGGGCTCGGGTACGGGCATGGCGGCGCTGTGCATCGGCGTCGGGCAGGGCATCGCGCTCGTCCTGGAGAGGTGAGCCCCGCCCCACCGCGTGACGGTCGATCATTTCCAGACATGACAGCCGGTCAACTGCCCAATAACTGAACAGAAGTGGTGTCTCCGGTCTGGCACGATGGCGCGTGCTGCCGCCCCTCGCCCCGCACCATCCCCTTCCGGAGGCCCCGCGTGACGCCGCTCCTCGACCCGACGCTCTGGCAGGACGGACCCACCCTCACCGGCGGCACGGCCCCGGTCGTCGAACCAGCGACCGGGCGCACCCTCGCCACGCTCGACCTCGCGGCCCCCGCCGACGTGGCCGAGGCCGCGGTACGGGCCGGGGCCGCGCAGCGGGACTGGGGGCGGGCCACCCACCCGGAGCGGGCCGCCGTGCTGCGCCGCGCCGGTGACCTGTTCGCGGCGCACGCCGACGAACTGCGGGAATGGCTGGTCCGGGAGTCGGGATCCATCCCCGGGAAGGCCGACTTCGAACTGCACGTCGCCGCCCAGGAGTGCTACGAGGCCGCCGCCCTCGCCTCCCGGCCGACGGGGCAGGTGCTGGCCGGTGAAGCACCCCGACTCTCCTTCACCCGCCGGGTTCCGGCAGGCGTCGTCGGGGTCATAGCGCCCTTCAACGCCCCGCTGATCCTGTCGATCCGCTCCGTGGCGCCGGCCCTCGCGCTCGGCAACGCGGTCCTGCTCAAGCCGGACCGCCGCACCGCCGTCTGCGGCGGCCTCGCCCTGGCCGCCGTCCTGACCGCCGCCGGACTGCCGGCCGGGCTGCTCCAGGTGCTGCCCGGTGGGGCGGAGACGGGGGCGGCGGTGGTGGCCGACCCGCGCGTGCGCGTGGTGTCCTTCACCGGCTCCACCGCGGCGGGCCGCACGGTCGGCGAGCTGGCCGGGCGCCACCTCAAGCGCGCACACCTGGAACTGGGCGGGAACTCGGCGCTCGTGGTCCTCGCCGACGCGGACGTCGAGGCCGCCGTCGCGCAGGCCTCCTGGGGTTCCTTCTTCCACCAGGGGCAGGTCTGCATGACCACGGGCCGGCACCTCGTCCACGCCTCCCTCTACGACGAGTACGTCGAGCGGCTCGCCGCGCGGGCCGAGGCGCTGGCCGTGGGGGACCCGTACCGCGAGCCGGTCCACCTCGGCCCGCTGCTCGACCGGGCGCAGTTGGAGCGGGTCCACGGGTTGGTCGAGGCCAGCATCGGACAGGGCGCCAAGCTCGTCGCCGGAGGCACCCACCGGGACCTCTTCTACCGGCCCACGGTGCTGGCCGGGGTGGCCGACGACACGCCCGCCTACGCGCAGGAGGTCTTCGGGCCGGTGGCGCCCGTACGGTCCTTCGTGACCGAGGACGAGGCAGTCGAGCTGGCCTCGGCCGGCCCCTACGGGCTCTCGCTGGGCATCGTCACCCGCGACGCGGCGCACGGCCTGGAGCTGGCCGAACGGATCCCGACCGGCATCGCGCACATCAACGACCAGACCGTGAACGACGAGGCCGTGGCCCCCTTCGGCGGTGTCGGGGCCTCGGGTACGGGCGCCCGGTTCGGCGGCGAGGCGAACCTCGACGCCTTCACCGAACTCCGCTGGACGACGCTCCGCACCAGCCCGCCCGGCCACCCGTTCTAGGGATCCGGTCACTCGTTCCAGGGATACGGGGCCGACGCGGAATTCGACGGGTGGGCCGGTCGTTCACACAGGACACGCACCAAACAGGAGGTCTGGACCCGTGGCTACAGTCGAGCTCACCAAGGAGAACTTCGACCGGACGGTCAGCGAGAACCCGTTCGTGCTGATCGACTTCTGGGCGGGCTGGTGCCGGCCCTGCCTCCAGTTCGCCCCGGTGTACGAGAAGGCCGCGGAGGCCCATCCCGACCTGGTCTTCGCCAAGGTGGACACCGAGGCCCAGCAGGAGCTGGCCGCGGCCTTCCAGATCACCTCCATCCCCACCCTGATGATCGTGCGGGACCAGGTGGCGATCTTCGCGCAGCCCGGCGCCCTGCCGGAAGCGGCGCTGACCGACCTCATCGCACAGGCCCGCGCCCTCGACATGGACGAGGTCAAGGCGAAGATCGCCGAGTCCGGGCAGGGCGACGGGCCGGCGCCCGAGCGGCCCCGGTCCGACGAAGGCCCCGGCACGCCGCAGTCCTGACCTTGCCGCCCGGGGCCCGGGCGCTGCGGAGACACTGGTCCCCATGACTGAAGCGATGGAATACGACGTCGTGGTGCTCGGCGGGGGACCGGCCGGGGAGAACATCGTCGACCGGGCCCGGGCCGCCGGGTTGAGTACGGCGCTCGTGGAGGGCGAGCTCGTCGGCGGGGAGTGTTCGTACTGGGCCTGCGTGCCCAGCAAGGCCCTGCTCCGGCCGGCGCTGGCGCGCGCCGAGGCCCGTCGCGTGCCGGGGCTGGCGGGCTCGGTGGCGGGTCCGCTCGACGCGGAGGCGGTGTTCGCGCACCGCGACCACTGGACCGGCAACTGGAACGATGACGGCCAGGTCGACTGGATCGACTCCACCGGCGCCGACCTCTACCGGGGACACGGCCGGCTCTACGGCATCCGTAAGGTGGCCGTGAGCAGCCCGGAGGGGGAGCACCACATCCTGTCCGCCCGGCACGCGGTGGTCGTGGCCACCGGGACCCGGGCCGTGATCCCGGACGTTCCCGGACTGGCCGAGGCCCGGCCGTGGACCAGTCGCGAGGCCACCTCCGCACGGCGGGTGCCGGGCCGGCTGCTGATCATGGGCGGCTCGGTCGTGGCCACCGAGATGGCCACCGCCCATCAGGCCCTCGGCTCGCGCGTGACACTGCTGGTGAGGGGGTCCGGACTGCTGCCGCGGATGGAACCCTTCGCGGGGGAGTTGGTCGCCGAGTCGCTGCGGGAGGCCGGCGCGGTGGTCCGTACCGGCGTGTCGGTCGAGGCGGTGGAGCGTGAAAGCTCGACCGGACCGGTCACGGTGGTGTTGGCGGGCGGGGAGCGGTTGGAGGGCGACGAACTGCTCGTGGCGACGGGCCGGGCCCCGCAGACCGAGGACATCGGACTGGACACCGTGGGCCTGACCCCCGGCGACTGGATCGGGGTGGACGAGAGCTGCCGGGTGCCCGGCAGCGACTGGCTCTACGCCGTCGGCGACGTGAACCACCGGGCGCTCCTCACCCACCAGGGCAAGTACCAGGCCCGGATCGCGGGCGCGGCCATCGCCGCCCGCGCGGCCGGGACCGACGCCGTCGACACCTCCCGCTGGGGTGCCCACGCCGCCACGGCCGATGTGGAGGCCGTGCCGCAGGCCGTGTTCACCGACCCGGAGGCGGCCGCCGTCGGGTTGACCCTGGCCGAGGCGGAGCGGGCGGGCCACCGCGTGCGGGCCGTCGACTACGACCTGGGGAAGGTCTCCGGCGCGGGCCTCTACGCCGAGGGGTACCGCGGGCGGGCCCGGATGGTGGTCGACCTCGACCGGGAGGTGCTCCTCGGGGTCACCTTCGTGGGTGCGGGCGCCGCCGAACTCGTCCACGCGGCCACCATCGCCGTGGTGGGTGAGGTGCCCATCGACCGGCTGTGGCACGCGGTTCCGGCGTTCCCCACCATCAGCGAGGTCTGGCTGCGGCTGCTGGAGGCCCATCGGGGATAGCGGGGTCGGCGGCCGTCGGCGGCCGTCGGCGGGCGGGGCGCGCGGGCGGGAGGGAGCGGGATCGGCCATGGGAACGGGAATCGGCCAGAGCAGGGCCAACGGGTTCAGGCTCGATCGGTCTTAGGTTAGCCTTACCTAAGTCGATCAAGTCCGTCCCTGGAAAGGCGTTCTGCCATGCGCGTTGCCCACCTGCCCCGCAAGACCGTCCGGCTCGCCGCCCGCGCCGCGTTCGCCGCGACCGCCGCCGTGGCGCTCGCCCTCGGCACGGCCGGCGCCGCCAACGCCGCGACCTCGACCCGTACGGTGACGGACGGCGGGGCGACCTACGACCTGAGCGTCACCGCCCCCGCCGCGGCCGCCACCGGCGGCCAGAACGTCACCGTCACCGGCAGCGGGTTCAATACCGCCAAGGGCATCTACGTGGGCCTCTGCGCGGTGGACGGCGCACCCGGCCAGTACAAGCCCACCCCCTGCCTCGGCGGTTCGGACCAGGCGGGCACCACCGGCGCCTCCCACTGGATCAACAACACCTTCGGCGGCACCCTGCCGAACACCTCCAAGTTCGGCCCCGGCGGCACCTTCAGCGTCACCATCCACGTCAAGGCCGACCTCGGCAACGGGAACATCTGCGGCGAGACCGTCGAGTGCGCCGTCGTCACCCGCGCGGACCACTTCAACTCCACCAACCGCAAGTACGACGTCCACGTCCCGGTGACCTTCAACTAGCCGGTCGATCGGCCCAGCCCCGGACCAGCGGTCACGTCGACGAGGAAGCCATGACACCCCAGCACCCCACCACCCCCGCCCGGGCGGGCGCGGCCTCCGCCGCCCTCGCGCTCGTCCTCGTCTCGGCCGCCCCGGCGGCCACCGCGGGTCCGGCCGCCGACGGACCCGGCCGGACCGTACTGGTCTCGGGCGGACAGCGGTTGACCGTTTCCGCCGCGTCCGGTCTGGATCCGCTCGGCCGGACCGTACGCGTCACCGGAGCGGGCTACGACGGCGCGAAGGGCATCTACGTCGCCTTCTGCAAGGACAACGGGGACAACCGGGTACCCGCCCCCTGCGTCGGGGGCGCCGACACGACCGGCGGTTCCAAGGCCTCGCAGTGGATCGTGCCCCGGGGCGACGCGCACGCGGGGGAGCTGGGGGTCCCGTACGCCGAAGGCGGTGGCTTCGACGTGGAGTTGAGGCTGACGGCGAAGAACGACGGGCTCGACTGCACACAGGTGGCGTGCTCCGTCGTCACCCGGGTCGACCACCGGGGCGCCGGCGACCGCTCCCAGGACGTACGGGTTCCCATCGCCTTCCGGGGCCAGGACCCGGTGGATCCCGGAGGTGAGGGCGTCGACGTACCGCAGGGCACCGTCGCCCATCGGGCGACGGCGGAGTTCACCACCGCGGGCAAACCGCGCGACCTGATGTTCCACCCCGACTCCCGCAAGCTGTACGTCGGTTCGGACGATCTCCCCGACACCGCCGACGTCAACGAGAGCGGACTGCACGTCCTCGACCCGGCCGACGGCAAGGTGCGCAGCACCGTCAACCAGGCGCCCGGGGCCAACGGCACGCCGGGTCGGCGGGCGGTCCGTCAACTCATCGCCCCGCTCCCCGGGGACGGGGTGGTCTTCTCCTACCCGCTGCGCGGCATCGGCACCGCCAAGGACGGCGACACCGTCGCGGCCGGCGCGTGGGTTGCGGGCGGAGCCGTCACCGACACCGGACCGGGCATCGCCCCGGGCACCGTGTTCGTCGCGCAGGGCCCCGTACTGTCCGAGGTCGACGTCGCCACCGCCGCGGTGAAACGCGGCATCACGCTGGAGGGCGGCGACGGCTTCGCCGTGGACCCGGTGCGCAAGGCCATCTGGTTCCCCGACGCGGGCAACGGGCGGATGTACCGGATCGACGCCACCACCCTCCAGGTCACCGCCACCGTCGAACTCCCCGCCGGCGAGGACTACGTCGGGTTCACCGAGGTGGACCCCGAAACGGGCGCGGTCTGGATCGGCATCGGTACCTCGGTCGTCGTCCACGACGCGACGGGCAAGCGCCTGCGCGTACTGACCGGCGACGACCTGCCCCGGGCGGCGAGGTTCGACCCCGTCACGCACGAGGCGTACGTCGTCCGGCAGGACCCGGGAGACACCTCCCAACCCGGCAGCGACAACAACGGCAGCTTGAGCGCGTACCGCACCACCGACTTCGCGGAGGCGATGAAACCGGTCGTGCTCCCCGGCAACCAGGGCCAGTTGGGGTTCGCCTCCCTGGCGGTCGAACCCGGCGGCGCGACGGTCTTCGTCTCGAACCCCGCCGAGGGCCGCATCACCCGGCTGCAACGTTCCGTCTCACCGAAGGTGACGCAGGGCCCCACGGACCAGACCGTCACGGAGGGGACCCGGGCCGTGTTGACCGCGCGGGCCGACGGGACGCCGACGCCCACCGTCACCTGGCAGGTCAGCGCCGACGGGGGCCGGACCTGGAAGGCGGTCGAGGGTGCGAACGCCCCGGTGCACTCCTTCACGGCCCGCGCCTCCGACGACGGCCACCGCTTCCGCGCCGAGTTCCACAACGAGGCGGGCACCAGCCGCACCACACCGGTCACCCTCACGGTCGGCCCGCCCGGTACCACCACGGGCGGCGGCTCCGGCAACACGGGTACGAGCGACGGCGCGACGGGGGGTGCGGGCGGTACGGGCGGCAGCGCCGGCGACACCACGGCCGGTGCTACGGCCGGTGCCACGGGCGGCGGTTCCGGCACGGCAGGCAGCACCACCGGCGACGGTACGTCGGGTGCATCCGGCACGTCGGGCGCCTCCGGCGCGGCCGGTTCGGGCGGTTCGGGCGGCGCTGCGGGATCCGGCGGTGCGGTCGGCTCCGGCGGCCCGTCCGGTTCCGGCGGCACGGTCGGCGGTACGGGCACCACCACGGGCGGTGGCGCGCTCGCCTCCACCGGTACCGCGGTCGCGACCCTCGCCGGGGGCGCGGTGGCCCTCACCGCCGCCGGCTGGGTCCTGGTGCGCCGCAAGCGGGCGGGCCACCCGGCCTGAGCTGCGCGCGGAGATCCGGGGGAGGTCGACTGCCGCCACGGTAGGGCCTGTTGAATGGGACGCACGAGCAGCCTCCGGCGGCCCCATGACCAACGGCCGCGGCGAACGAAGGAGTCACCCCCGTGATCGTGATCGCCCACCTCAGCGACGTCCACCTCGACGGCGGACCGCGCGCCGCCGACCGCACCCGCGCCGTCATGGAGTACCTGGACGCCCTGCCGCACGACCTCGACGCGGTGCTGGTGAGCGGGGACATAGCCGACACCGGCAAGCCCTCCGAGTACGAGGAGGCCCGCGCGCTGCTCGCCTCCAGGCACCCGACGGTCATCTGTCCCGGCAACCACGACGAGCGCGTCGCCTACCGCCGGGTCATGCTGGGGGAGGAGCAGCCGTCCGAGCTGCCGGTCGAGCAGGTGCTGCGCGGCGACGGGTTCGTCCTGGCCGTGTGCGACTCCTCCGTACCCGGCGAGGACCACGGGTTCCTGACGGAGCGGACCCTGACCTGGCTGGACGGCGTACTCGCGGACACCCCGCAGGACGTACCGGTCCTGGTGGCGTTCCACCACCCGCCGGTGCCGCTGCACACGCCGTACGTGGACGGGATCCGGCAGTTCGGCGAGGAACGTCTCGCGGAGTTGGCCGGCCGCCACCCGCACCTGCGTGCCTTCCTGTGCGGGCACGCGCACACCGCGGCCGCGACGACCTTCGCGGGCCTGCCGCTGCTCGTGGCGCCCGGAGTGGTGTCCACCCTCCGGCTCCCGTGGGAGACCGCGACGGGGCCCGATCACCACGTCCACCTCGACGAGCCGCCCGCCGTCGCCTTCCACGTGCTGGGCGACGACGGACGGCTGACGACCCACTACCGGGTGGTCACCGGCCGTCGGTAGCTGCTGCCGTCCCGGGTCCGGGTGAGCCGTCCCGAGGTGATGAGGTACCGCCGGAGCGCCGAGCAGTCCTCGTGCACGGTGCGCAGCGCCTCGTTGACCTCGGGCTCGGTGTAGTCGCGGTCCTGCGCGAACAGGGTCTCGGCGAGGTGGGCGAGCAACTGCTCGCGCCTGGCCGCCTTGCGCGGGATCGCGAGCAGCCGTCCGCCGGAGAAGAGGTCCTCCACACCGCGCGCCTGCCGGACGGCGGGGGCGGAAGCGGGGGTGGAGGCGGTCCCGGCGGAATCTTGATGCTCGGTGCTCTGTGACATGTCAGCGAGCTTTGCCCGTTCCCCTCTCCGGAGCAACGCAATTTCCTCCGGGGAGGGTCGGGTACGGAAGGCGATCCGATCAGGGACCGACGGTGATCTGCTGGGCCGGGTTCGTGGTGTCGGAGACCTTGTAGACGGCGTTGAAGGTGGAGGTGGTCGCGCTCGTCGGGCAGCCGAAGCCGCCCGTGACCGTGACCGGAACGGTGGCGTTGACGAAGGTCAGGCTGGGCGGCGCGCCGTTCGTCCAGGTGCCGTTGACCGCGGCCGGGGCCGTCGGCGCCGTGGTCACGACGCAGTTGGCCAGGCCGGTCGTGGTGACGACGAGCCCGCCGACCGGAACGTTCAGCGTCGCGGTGATCGGGGAACCGTGCTGCATCGACACCGACCAGGCGCCGCTGGTGGTGACCGTCGGGGTCACGCCCCAGACACTGGAGGTACAGGAGCTGTACGTCGGCGGGGTGATGGGCGAGGAGACCGGCCCGGCCGGGTTCTGGTTGCCGGGGGCGGCCGGCACCGTACCGGTGGACACGGAGACCGTGCAGGTCACCGTGACCGAACCGGCCTTGAGGGTGGCCTTCCCGCTGAGGGTGGCCTTGAAGGCGTGCCCGGCCGGGGTGACGGTGGTCGATCCGGCCAGCGGTAACGGACTGGCGGTGGCGGTGGCCGAGGCCACCGTCAGGGCGGCCGCGGCCGCCATCCCGAGGGCGAGCGCGGTGCGCGTACGGCTCATGACTGAGCTCCTTGGGGATCGTGGTGCGGGCTGGGAGCGGGGGGTGCGTCCGTCGGCCCGGGGGCGGCGGAGCCCCCGGAGCGACGGGTCGCGGACGGCTGCCAGGCGAACATCAGGCCGCCGCCGATGATGCCGAGAAGGGTGCCGATCAGGAACCCGCCGAGGTTCGACAGGACCAGCGCGGCGGTGGCGATGAGCGTGGTGAGCACCCCGGCGAGTGAGCGTTGCCGGGGGGAGAACCAGGCGGTGAGCCCGAGGACGATCATGACGATCCCCATCAGGACGGACGGAATGCCCGCCACCCCCTGCTGGAGCATGATGTTCAGCGGTGCCAGGGGCAGGACGCAGATCCACGCTCCGGCCAGGACGGCGAAGAGCCCGCCCCAGAACGGCCGGCCGCGCCGCCACCGCCGCCAGCGGCTCAGAAGCATTCCTTCTTGCCCTTGCTGACGCTCATGTTCAGCCCGGACAGCTTGAACGTTCCTGCATTGGTCGCCCAGGCCGTCTGCTGGAGACCGGTGATGCTCACCGTGTCCGCCTGCTGGGCGAACAGGTCCTGCATGCCCTGTGCCTCCGCGGGGCCCTTGTCCAGGGTGGAGGCGTCGCGGCCGATCTCGATGTTCGTGAAGACCGCGTCACCCGAGAGCTGCGTCGCGTCGACGAACAGGTTGGTCGCCTCGACCGGCTTCTTCTGCCCGGCGGTCAGGTTGAGCGAGATGTCGCCGATCATCGGAAGGGTCGTGACCACCGACTGGCACAGGCTGTTCAACTTCGCCTCCCTGATGGCGGTGACCGCCACCGGGATCAGTTCCTGACGGGCGTTGACGTCGACGCTGCCGTACTGCGCGAAGCCCTCGCCCTCCAGGCTCTTCGCCGACACCTTGAACTGCTGCCCCGACACCGCGAAGGACGCGGCGAGCGCCCCTTGCGCGAGGGCGATCCCGAGTCCCGCCGTCACGGCCACGGCGGGCACGGTCAACAGGGCGAACCGGCGCCAACGCACCCGCCCCTCGGTCCCGCTCGCGTCGCTCGTTCCGTCCCCGCCGTGCGTGCCGGGGGGCTCGGACAAGTTCGGTGAATCCGCCATGAGATCGTCCCTTATCTCGGCTGTGCACCTTTGTTACCGACGAGTTGAATGTAAGAGTGCCAATGGTGGTTGGCAAGGTTGTGCGAGTGCACCTTTTGAGCCGACTCCTACTGCTCCGTACGCAGCAGTTCGGCGACCTCCGCCTCCACCCGACGGGCCATCGCCCGGGCGAACTCTGCGGCCACGACCTCGCCGGCCACCGGCCGCAACGCGGCCACCGCCTCCCGGACGTGATCCAACTGGGTGGCCGAAAGTGGTTCCAGGCCTTCCGCACCGATCACATGCCGCCGGAAAAGTCCGACGAAGCGGTCCGCGAGCGCGTCCGCCTGGATCTGGACGAAGTCCCCCGCGTCCAGGATCTCCCCCAGCGGAACCCCCTGCCGCACCAGCGCCAGCGTCGCCTCCAGCAACCGCCGGTTCGGATACGTCACCCGGTCCCCGTCGACCCGTACGTAACCCAAATCGGCCGCCCGCCGCGTGTGTTCGGCGGTCGCCTCCGGGCCGAACAGCTCGCGCAACTCGGCCCGGGTCATCGTCACCGGCTCCTCGTGCACCCAGTCCCGGGTCATCTCCCGCTCCAGCCCGAGGAGTTGGGACAGGCCGTCGCCCTGCTCCCAGGCGGTCAACAGCTCACCGATGCCGTTCACCGTGTACCCGCGCCCCAACAGGTCGCTGATCAGCCGCAGCCGGGTCAGGTGATCGTCGGAGTACCAGGCGATCCGCCCCTCCCGGCGCGGCGGAGGCAGCAACCCGCGCTCCTGGTAGTAGCGCAGGTTGCGCACCTTCACACCGGCCGCGCGGGCCACGTCCTCCCGGCGGTAGCGCCGCCCCGCTTCCCCGTCCGCGGCCATGCCCTCGACCGTTCCCTCGACCGTTCCGTCCGTCTGCACCTGGCTGCTCACGCGGCAGAGTGTAGGACGTACCGGCAGGTCACATGGGGCGCGTCCGCTCCTCGCGCTTGATCGCCCGCAACACCACGAACTTCGGCTCGCTCGCGGCGACTTCGCTGTTCCCGAAGAGCCGGCGCAGATGGGTGTGGTAGCCCATGTGACGGTTGGCCACCACCCACAGCTCACCGCCGGGCCGCAGCACCTTGCGCGACTGCGCGAACATGCGCAGCGCCGTCGCGTCCGTCGTGGCCTGGTGCGAGTGGAAGGGCGGGTTGCACAGCACCAGGTCCACGGAACCGGGCGGCAGCATCGAGACCCCGTCACCGACCAGGAACTCCGCCGTGCGCCGACCGGCCGGCACGTTGGCCTCGTACGTGGCCCGCGCGGAGGCGACCGCCTGGTACGACTCGTCCGTGAAGACGATCTCCGCGTCCGGGTCGGCGACCGCGACCGCCGTACCGACGACGCCGTTGCCGCAGCCCAGGTCCACGACCCGGGCCCCGTCCGTGTTCGTCGGGATGCTCTGCAGGAAGAAGCGGGTACCGATGTCCAGCCGGTCCGCGCAGAAGATCCCCGCGTGGTTGACGACCTTCAGGCCCGCGCCCGAGCCGCCGTCCTCGTCCACGGTGTACGTCAGCGGCCACGGACCGGGGGTGGTGGGCCGCGCCGCGCCCGGATTCCCCGGCGTGCAGAAGATCAGGCGCGCCTTCTTCTCCGCGAGGGAGGTCTTCGTCGGGCCGAGGATCTTCTCGAAGAGGCGCAGCGTCGAGGTGTGGATCTCCTTGACCATGCCGGCGCCCACGACCACGGTGCCCGCGTGCACGTGCGGAGCGACCCGGTACAGCTGGTCCTCCAGCAGCGCCAGGCTCTTCGGCACCCGCACGAGCAGGACGTCGATCCGCTCCGGTGGCGCGTCCTGCGTGGTCAGCAGGGACACCGTCGCCTTGGACGTGCCGATCCCGGCCCGGTCCAGGTTCGCCTCGGTGGCGGCCCGGGTCAGCGAGGAATCGGTGATCTGCGTCGGACGGTACGAGGCCAGGGCCGTCGTCAGGGTTCCCCAGCGGTCACCGAGGACGGTGATCTGCCCGGCACCGGCCAGGTCCACGGGGCCCCGCTCGCCGGTACCGCCGTCGAGATGACGCAGCAGGTACTCGTCGGCGGCGTCCCAGGCCTGGAGCCGGTCGCGCGGATCCGCGGGGAAGCGGGTGAGTTCGTAGGAGCCGAAGGGCGTGGTCAGGCGATTCATATGGAACCCAGGCTATCCGAGTCGGCCGCCCGGCCCCGCACACGCGGGGCCGGAGGGACCGCACGACTCGCAGAACACGCCCGCCGCCGCCCGTTTTCCCAGGCCGGAGCGGGTCCGCCGGAACGCCCGTACGGGCACGGACCGGCGGGGGGCCCGGGCGGCTGCCCGGCGGCCCGGCAGGGCGCGGCCGGACACGTCACCCGGGCCGACCGGGCCCACTCGGCCCACCGGGCTTGATCGCCCTACCGGGCCTGATCGCCCGACTGGGCCTACTCGGGGAAATCGCCCGCCATGGCCGCCGCGATCCGCAGGTGCGGGGCGGCCTCGGCGGCCCGGCCCTGACGCTGCAGCGTGCGCCCGAGCAGCAGCTGCGCGTAGTCCTCGACCGGCCAGCGCTCCAGGATCGCGCGCAGCTCCCGCTCCGCGCGCGACAGCTGGGCGGAGTGGTAGTAGGCCCGGGCCAGCAGCAGGCGCGGAGCCAGCTGCTCCGGCGCCTCGTCGGCGACCGTGACCAGGACGCGCGCGGCCGTCGCGTACTCCTTCGCCTCGAAGAACAGCCCGGCGCGCTCCCAGCGCTCCGCCGCGGTGCCGTGCTCGTGGTATGCCGTCGGCGCGTTCATCGCGTCCCTTCCGATCGCTCCCGGTGGGGTGTCGGTCCGTCCAACACGCCTTCCTGTCGGAACATTCCAGGCAAAGGACCGGCGACTCCAGCCCGGTGCGGCACTAAGTTGTCCGACATGAGCAATCTCGATCGCCAGCCAGCTCTCTCCGCCTGCGGCGGCCGCGGTTTCGTCGTCGCCGAACCGGTACGCGAGCTCCTCAGCCCCCGCACCGTCAAACTCGGCGAGTCCACCGAGGTCCGCCGCCTCCTGCCGAACCTGGGCCGCCGCATGGTGGGCGCCTGGTGCTTCGTCGACCACTACGGTCCGGACGACATCGCGGACGAGCCCGGCATGCAGGTCGCACCGCACCCCCACTCGGGGCTGCAGACCGTGAGCTGGCTGCACGACGGGGAGGTCCTGCACCGCGACAGCGAAGGCAGCCTCGCCACGATCCGCCCCCGCGAGCTGGGCCTGATGACCTCCGGCCGCGGCATCAGCCACTCGGAGGAGAGCCCCCGCCCGCACGCCCGCCTCCTGCACGGCGCCCAACTGTGGGTGGCCCTGCCGGACGCACACCGCGACGTGGCCCCCCACTTCCAGCACCACTCCGAACTCCCGCAGGTCACGGCCCCCGGCCTGACCGCCACGGTGATCCTGGGCAGCCTGGACGGTGCGACCTCGCCCGGTACGGCGTACACCCCCATCGTCGGCGCCGACCTCACCCTCGCCGGCGGCACCGAGACCCGGCTGCCCCTCGACCCGGACTTCGAGTACGCGGTCCTGTCGATGTCCGGCGAAGCCCACGTGGACGGCGTCCCCGTCCTTCCGGGCGCCATGCTCTACCTCGGCTGCGGCCGCACCGAACTCCCCCTCCGCGCAACCTCGGACGCCGGCCTGATGCTGCTGGGCGGCGAACCGTTCGAGGAGGAGATCGTCATGTTCTGGAACTGGATCGGGCGCAGCAACGAGGAGATCGTCCAGTTCCGCGAGGACTGGACGAACGGCACCCGCTACGGCGAGGTGAAGGGCTACGACGGCCCCCCGATCCCGGCGCCGCAGCTGCCGCCGGTACCGCTGAAGGCGCGCGGGAGGGTGCGCTGAGCTGTGCTTCTGTGCAGTAGGTCGATCAGTCGACATCGGCCGGGGAGAGGCCGCGTCCCGTACGGGGATCGTGCCGGCGGGGCATGCGGCGGGGGATCCGGGAGGTCCTTCGTCGACCGTGCCCCGAAGGTGGGCCGGATTGGGATATTCGGAGTACTGACGACATGTCGTGATTGATAATCAGATATAAGTACGCATACAACGTTCCTCGCAGCTCGAACAGGGATACTCCCTGACCGGGTCGTTCGAGGAGGATCCATGCAGCACTTCGCCGTCCGCGGGAATCCGCGTGTGGGGAGCGTCCGGGGGTACGTGTCGAAGCACGGCGTTCGGAAAGCGTCGTGCACGGTACTCGCTGCCGCAGCCGTTCTGACGCCGTCCGTCGCCCTGGCGGCTCCTGCCGCACCCGGCACGTACGCATACGTCGCCAACACGGGCCAGGACAAGGTCCGGGTGTTCGACACCGCCACCAACGCCCTCGTGACGAGCATCGACACCGGAGCGTTCAGCGGGCCCCTGCAGGTCGCCGCCACCCGAAACGGCAAGAAGGTCTACGTGACGGAGCGGGACTCGGGCGCCGTGTCGGCGATCGACGCTCTCACCAACACCGTGGTGGCCGAAATCCCCACGGGGAACGGCACTCCGGAGAGCGTGGCCATCTCGCCGGACGACAGCCGCGCCTATGTGACCGTCGAGGGGAACGGACTGGCCAACCGCGTCGTGGCGATCAACACCGCCACCAATGCCGTCGTGGGCACCCTGGAGACGGGGTCGGACACGCTCCCGAACGGGCTGGCGGTATCCCCGAACGGGAAGCGCCTCTACGTCGCCTACCGGGGCGCAGGCGTGGTGGCAGTGATCGACTCCGCCACCATGACGCTCATCACGACCGTGGACGTCGGACCGAGCGGACCCCGGAAGGTGGCCATCTCGCCGAGCGGCGCACGTGTCTACGTCACCGAGAACACCTCGGGCGAGGTATCGGTCATCGACACCGCCACCAACACGGTCGTGGTCCCGATTCCGGTCAACCAGGGGCTGGACGGCGTGGAGGTCTCGCTGGACGGGAAGCGCGTCTACGTCGCCGACCGGAACAACGCCCGGGTGGCGGTCATCGATGCCGCCACGAACAGCGTCGTCACTTCGATCCCCACCTCCGGGGATCCCGCAGAAATGTCGGTTTCCCCCACCGGAGCCCGGCTGTACGTCAGCCACCCCAACGGCGCGCACGCGGTGTCCGTCATCGACCTCGCCACCAACTCCGTCTCCGCGACCATCGACAGTCCCGAAGGCGCGCTCATCGGAATCGACCTGGGCTCGGTGCCGGGGACGGCAAAGGTGTCCTGCCCGGCCGGCAGCGTGCTGACGGGCGGCGGCTTCGGATCCACCGGTCCCGCACAGGACCAGTTCGTCAGCAGGCCGGTACCCGGCACCAACGACTGGGAGGTGAACGGGCAGAACAGGACGCGGGACGACGTCACCCTCACCCCGTATGCCGTCTGTGCCACGCCATGACGGCCTCGCGACGACCCGAAGGCAGCCGCCGACCGCCCACGGGTCCCGGGTCCACTTCCAGCGGACGATGATCAGGAGCAAGTGCATGCCGTCTGAAAGCACAGCAGCAACGCGGCGGAGCGGTCCGCCGCGCCGGACCGGATGGGTCGCAGGAGCCTTTGTCTCGATCGCCCTCACGGGTGCCGGTTTCGCGGCGCCCGCAGCCGCCGCCACCCCGCAGGACCCGTCGGACGCGCGGTACCTGACGGTGGATCCGCCTCCGCAGCACTACCAGTGCGCCGAGGGGCGGCCATGGGACGAGTCGTGCGAGCCCCACCCCGGAGAGCCTCCGTTTCCTCCCGGACCTCCCGGACCTCCCGGACCCGCCGGACCCGCCGGACCGGCCGGACCGGCCGGAGCCCCCGGCCCTTCGGGAGCCCAGGGCGCTCCGGGGGTCCCCGGCCCGGCCGGCACCCCGGGATCAGCCGGGCCCGCCGGACCCCAGGGAGCAGCCGGACCTGCGGGCCCTGCTGGTCCTCCCGGACGCGTTTCCACCCTCGTGATCACGGGCCTGCCCGTTTTGATCCCCGCGGCCCCGTAGCGGCACCGAGTCCCGCGCGGGTTGCCGCACCGCACGGCCGGCACGACCACGTGCTGCCGGCCGTGCGGCGCACCCGGCGGCACGAAACCACGGGCGGGAGCGACTTCGGCGACGGGCACACGGAGCGGTTGCTGCGGACGGTCGCGGGGTTGGGGGCCACGACCGTACCGCACCGTGACGTGTGCCGTCGGCGCCGTGCGTGTCAGCGGCGCAGAGAGCCCAGCAGGCCTTCCCACGGGCCCTCCCGGAGGTACGTCGAGGTCTTGGCCCGGCCCAGGACCCGGAGTCGTCACCGGTGGTCGCCGTGTCGCGGAGGCTCACACCCGGCCGGCGCTGACGACGGCCGGCGCCGGCCCGGCAAAGCCCAGTCCGTAGGGTGAGGGTCCGGCGGGTGACGGGTTCGCGGTCCGGTCGCCGCCGCTTCTCAGGGGCCCTTGTTGAGTTCCGCGACGATCGAGGCGGGTGTGTGTCCGCTGCCGTCGGACAGGCGGTGGAAGTCGACGGAGACGAAGTTCGGAGTGCGGCCGCCGCTTGCGGTCCGGCACTGCTCCGCGATGCGGTTCCTGAGCTTGGCCCCGTTGTCCAGGGACGCGGTGAGGACCGTGGGCACGTTGCGGTGGTGGCTCATCGTGAACAGCCGCCGGAATCCGGGTTCCTGCCGGTCCAGGGGCACGTCGGGCCAGCGGGTGACGCACGCGACGTCGTCGCCCAGGTCGCCGAGGCTCCAGTAGTTGCTCACGGTCCAGGACCTGTCGTACATGACGCCCAAGTGCTCGCGGTCGGACCGGTCCGAGAAGATGATCAGGCGCTTGCCGGTGGTGACGAGATCGGCCACCTTCGGCCAGCCCTGCTGCCGTACGCCCCACTCGTCGGGCCGGAACAGCAGCGGGTCGATCCCGCGGACCTTGCCGAGTGACTGCCCGAGTTGCTCGGCGCTGACGTAGTCCTCGAGGAAGACGGTCACCACCTCCTGCGGATGGGAGGCCAGGAAATCGACCACCGTCTGCATGGTGCCGTGGAAGGACTGCCTCGGGAGCGCGTACGTGATTCCGGCGAAGGTCTTGCATTCGCCGTGGCACAGGTGGACGTCGCTCGGGTAGCAGTCGCTGCCGAAGCTGATGACGCACAACCAGGTGCTGCGCTCGTACCAGTGCGTGTCCAGGCTCAGGGCGCGGACACCACCCTCGAGCTGCGCGCGCACCGACTCGGACTGGTTCACCGAACTCCAGCGCGAGTCCTCGTAGTTGGTGAAGGAGTTGTGGGTGGTCAGGAAGGAGGCCTCGTCGAGGCGGCGGTCGCCCCAGCGGGCGGCGGCCTCGCCCGCCGCCCGCTGCGGGGCGGGCGAGAGGGATGGAGGGGCCGTGGCCGCGACGGCGCCCGGTGCGCAGAGGAGGGCCAGAAGGAAGAGGCACACCAAGAGGGGGAGCCTTCTTCTTCGCGCCGATGAGGTGCCGGGACGCCGGAGGGGCGCGCCGCCCTTGCGAGACGTGTCCATGTCAAACATGGCCGGGAGGGTACCGTGCCCGGCGAGTACACGCCTCCCCTCGGACGGCATCGGCCGAATCCGGCCGCCGTGCGGCCTGCGGCACGGGCGACCACCCTCGTCCAGTTCCGCGAGGACCGGACGAACGGCACCCGCCACGGCGAGGTGAAGGGCTACGAAGGCCCCCGGCCCTCGCCCCGCAACTCCCGCCGGTGCCGCTGAAGGCGCGGGAGCGGGTGCGCTGACCTGCACTTCTGCGCCCGGAGCGGGTGAGCGACATCGTGTCAGGGCCGAGAGCAGGGCTCTCGGCCCTGACAGGAATCCGTCCAGGGCCTGCGGGAGCAGTTCCTCGTCCACCGGGTCCCGCGCCGCGCGGTCGCGGTTCTACCGACTCCGGGCGCTCACCGGACCCTCCCGTCCGGCCAGCAGGCCGCGGGACGCCAGCTCCGGAGTGACGCCCTCGCCGAACCAGTACGCCTCCTCCAGGTGCGGATAGCCGGAGAGCACGAAGTGTTCGATCCCGAGCCCGTGGTACTCCTCGATCCTGTCCGCCACGTCCGCGTGGCTGCCGACCAGGGCCGTTCCCGCTCCGCCGCGGACCAGGCCGACGCCCGCCCAGAGGTTCGGCGAGATCTCCAGCTTGTCCCGCGTACCGCCGTGCAGCGCCAGCATCCGTTGCTGCCCGACGGACTCGCTGACCCCCAGCAGTGACTGGGCGGTGGCGATGTCCGCGTCGGAGAGGTCCCCGAGCAGCCGATCGGCCGCGCCCCAGGCCTCCTTCGCCGAATCCCGCGAGATCGTGTGCAGCCGGATCCCGAAGCGCACCGTGCGTCCCCGCTCCTCGGCCAGGCCGCGGATCCAGTCGATCTTCTCCTTCACCTCCTGGGGCCGCTCGCCCCAGGTCAGGTACACGTCCGCGTGCTCGGCGGCGACCGGTCCGGCCGCGGCCGACGACCCACCGAAGAAGATCTCCGGCAGCGGGTCCGGCGGCAGCGCCGTCAGCCCGCCGTCGACCTGGTAGTGCTCGCCGCGGAAGTCGTACGGCTTGCCGCCCCACACGCCGCGGACGACCGACAGGAACTCGGCGGTGCGTTCGTAGCGGCGGTCGTGGTCGAGGTGGTCGCCGAACCGCCGCTGCTCGGCGGAGTCCCCGCCCGTGACCACGTTCAGCAGCAGCCGTCCCCGCGTGATCCGCTGGTACGTCGCCGCCATCTGCGCGGCGAGAGTGGGGGAGATGACCCCCGGCCGGAAGGCGACCAGGAACTTCAGCCGCTCCGTGTGCTGGGACAGGGCGACCGTGGTCAGCCAGGCGTCCTCGCACCAGGTGCCCGTCGGGGTCAGCACCGCCTCGAAGCCGAGCCGCTCGGCCGCCTTGGCGATCTGCGCGAGGTACTCGATGTCGGGCGCGCGGACCCCGGTCGTAGTGGTGTTGTGGGCGTAGGCGTGCCGGTCCACGAGCGTGCGGCCGTCGCCGCCGGTGGGCAGGAACCAGTGCAGTCGGACGGTCATCAGGAGTCCTTCCCGTACGTGCGCGGGGCGGTGGTGGAGGGCGGCAGGTCACGGTTGAAGCGGGTGTCCACGAAGTCCTTGAAGACGACCTTGCCGGGGATCAGCTTCAGTTCGGTGAAGGTGTCGGCGATCTTCTGCTCGGAGGCCACGGCCGCGTCGTCGACGGCCACCGTCACCCGCGTGCCGTTGCTGCGCCTGACGGCGTCGAGGGCAACCTCGTACGGCAGTCCGGTCTCCTTCGACCACACCTTCGCCCACTCCTCCGGGTGCTTGAACACCCAGTCCTGGGCGCGCTGGAGGCGCTGGAGGAAGTCGCCGATGGCCTTGCTCTTGGTCCCGTCCTCCAGTGCGGAGGGCGCCGCGACCTGGAAGCCGAGCCCGTTGACGACACCCTCGCCGCTGGTCAGCACCCGGGCGCCGGAGCGCAGCACCTGCGAGGTGTACGGGTCCCACACCGCCCAGGCGTCGACCTTTCCGCTGTTGAACGCCGCGAGCGCGTCCGCCGGCTGGAGCAGGGTGATCTGCACGTCGGAGGGGGTCAGGCCGGCGGCCCCGAGGCTCGCGATGAGCTGGAAGTGCGCCGAACTGCCCTGCGCGACAGCGATCTTCTTGCCGCGCAGTTCCGCGGGGGACTTCAGCGCGGAGTCCTTGGGCACCAGGATCGCCTCGCCGGTCGAGGAGCTGTGCGTGGCGCCCACGACGACGATCTTCGACTTGGCGGCGGCCGCGAAGACGGGCGGGGTGTTGCCCACGCTGCCCACGTCCACGGCCTTGGCGTTGATCGCCTCCAGCATCGGCGGCCCCGAGGTGAAGGTGGACCACTTGACCGTGTAGTCCAGGTTCTCCAACTCACCGGCCGCGCGCAGCAGCGACTCCGAGCCGCCCTTCTGGTCCCCGACGTTCAGCGTGACCTTGGCCCCGCCGGCCTTCGCGCTCTCCTGACCCGCCGGCTTCGATTCGTCGCTGCCGGAGTTGCTGCCCCCGCAGGCGGACAGCGCCAGGGAGAGCGGGATCAGGGCGGCCAGGAGGGGGATGGTGGTGCGTCTCATGTCGGATCTCTTCGATCTCTCGTACGGGCGGGCGGACGGAAGCGGGAGGAGAGGGGCGGAACGGGGAACGGGACTCAGTGGACGCCGAGTTCGGCCAGGAGCCGGGTGCGCAGTTCCGCGAAGGTCGGGTCACCGGCGGCACGGGGCCGCTCCAGGGGCACCCTGACGTCGTAGGCGACGCGGCCCTCGTCCATGACGAGGATCCGGTCGGCCAACAGGACGGCCTCGTCCACGTCGTGCGTGACCAGGAGCACCGCGCAACCGCGCCGCTGCCACAGCTCGGAGACCAGCAGCTGCGCCTTGATCCTGGTGAGCGCGTCGAGCGCGCCGAACGGCTCGTCCAGCAGGAGCAGGTCGGGCTCGCGGACCAGCGCCCGGGCCAGGGAGGCCCGCTGCGCTTCGCCGCCCGACAGGGTCTTCGGCCAGGCGTCGACGCGGTGCTCCAGTCCCACCTCGGCCAACGCCTTCTCGGCGCGGTCCCGTTCGGGACGGCCGGGCAGCCCGAGCAGGACGTTGCGCCACACCCGTTTCCACGGCATCAGTCGGGGCGCCTGGAAGGCCACGGCCCGCCGCTCGGGCACGAGGACCTCGCCGGAGATCTCCCGGTCCAGGCCGGCCAGGATCCGCAGCAGGGTCGACTTGCCGCAGCCGCTGCGTCCGAGGAGGACGGTGAACTCGCCCGCGGCCAGGCTCAGGTCGAGTCCGTCGATGACGGCGCGGCCGTCGAAGGAGCGGGTCAGTCCGGTGACCCGTACGGCGGTCTGCGGGATCACTGCCCCGTGAACGTCGGTCGCCATTGCAGCAGCAGCCTTTCGAGAGCGCGGACGACGAGGTCGGCGGTCAGGCCGAGGAGGGCGTAGACCGCGAGGCAGACGACGATCACGTCCGTACGGAAGAACTCGCGCGCCTGGTTCATCAGGAACCCGATGCCGGCGTCGGCGTTGATGGACTCCCCGAAGACCAGGGCCAGCCAGGCGGTCGCGAGGGAGTAGCGCAGACCCGTCATGAACCCGGGCAGCGCGCCGGGCAGCACCACGTGGCGGACGAGCCCCCAGCGACCGAGGCCCAAGGCGCCGCCGGCTTCGATGAGTTGCTGGTCGACTCCGCGGATGCCCGCGTAGACGTTCAGGTAGAGATGGAAGGCCGTCCCGAGGGCGATCAGTGCGACCTTCGGCGCCTCGCCGATGCCCATCCAGATGATGAAGAGCGGGATGAGACCGACCCAGGGGACCGTGCGCAGCATCTGCACGCTCGCGTCGATCAGGTCCTCGCCGAGCCGGGACAGTCCGGACAGCAGCGCCAGAGTGGTGCCCGCGGCCCCGCCGATCAACAGGCCGATGGCGACGCGCTGGAGGGAGATCCACATCGCGGAGGGCAGGGTGCCGTCGCCGATCAGGTCCGCTCCGGCGGAGGCGATGGTGGCCGGCGGTGCGAGGGTGTCGGGGGACAGGATCCCGAAGGTGCTGGTCAGCTGCCACATCGCGAGGAGCAGGAGCGGCCCGACGGTCCGCCGCAGCCAGCGGGGCGGCGACCCGCGGCGCGCCGAAACCGGCACGACGGGGACGAGGGCGGGGGGCGGATCGACAGCGACGGATACCGTTTTGGCAGATATGTCGGGCGGTGCGTGGTCGAGGCTCATCGAGGCTCCACGGAGGGGGGTACGGAGGGCGGGCCGAACGGGGCCCGGGCGGGGTGCGGCGAAGGCGGCGGGGGTGTGGCGGACGCGTGTCCGCGGCCCTGTGCGCGCGGGGTCCCGTCGCCCGCACCGCGGCGACGCGGTGCCCCGTGGCGCGGAGCTACGGGACGGGTGGGGCGGGGGAGTTCAGGGGGTGCGGCGGTCGGGCGCGGAGCGCTCGCGGCGCGTGGGGGAAGGGGGCGTCAGCAGCCGCGGCGACACGCGGCGGAGGCCACCCGCAGCAGGTCGATGTGACCGCGCGTGGTGAGCATGGCTGAACGCAACATGCGGCCGAAGGTAGCCACGGGGCGGGACACCGGTCAATGGTGTCTCAATCATTGGACGGTACGTCTCCGCCATTGGGACACCGGACGACGTCGGGCCCCGCCGGGCGTCCGAACGCCCGCCCGCACGGCGGTGGTCGGTGCCGCGCGGGCGGAGCCACCGGGACTCGGATCGGGCGGATCGCGCGATCCGGGCCGCCAGTCGCTCGGGTGCGGTGGAGGTTCGACCACCGGTGTGGCGAGCGGGTCCTCCCCGGCGTCGGGCATGGGGTCGCGGTGGATCCCGAAGGTGATGTCGAGGCTCTTGTGGCCCCTCCAGGAGGGATCACCCGCCCGGCAGGCCGAGCACCCGCCCGGCAGGCCGAGCGGGCGCCCGGCGGTCCCTTCCGCAGCGGGCCCGGGGTACCCGGTAGGGTGACGGGCTCTTGGGGAGCCGTGGGCGCCACCTCCCGGGCCTGTCGGGCTGCGGGGTTACTTGGCGCCGAGGCCGGCGTCGGAGACCTCGGGCTTGCCGGTGGCCTTGAGGACCTTGTTGAGGAGCGTCAGGTCGTAGATGCCGGCGAGG